>JAUNSB010000027.1:6419-43609 GCA_030539375.1 Prevotella sp. | reverse complement strand
GCGATAGGAGCAAGACAGTTTGTTGTGCAAGAAGCGTTAGAAACGAACTGTGTACCCTTCTCATACTTGTCGAAGTTTACACCGCAAACAAACATAGGAGTAGCGTCCTTAGAAGGAGCTGACATAACTACATACTTAGCACCAGCCTCGATGTGAGCCTGAGCCTTCTCCTGTGTCAGGAAGAGACCAGTAGACTCAACTACGTACTCAGCCTCTACCTCGTTCCACTTCAGGTCAGCAGGGTTGCGCTCTGCAGTTACGCGAATCTCCTTACCGTTAACGATGAGCTTGCTGTTCTCAACATCAGCCTCGATAGTACCGTCGAAAGCACCGTGCATTGTGTCGTACTTCAACATGTATGCAAGGTAATCTACTGGGCAAAGGTCGTTGATACCTACTACCTGAATGTCATCGCGAGTCTGAGCTGCGCGGAATACGAAACGACCGATACGGCCAAATCCGTTAATACCAATCTTTGTCATTTTACTTTAAATATTTATTTAAAAGGGTTGATAAATTCTCTTTTTACTATTTTTTACCTCAAAAAACTATTTTTTTTATTTTTCGGTTGCAAAGTTACAAAAAAATATTTAATTTTGCAGGCGAAAGCAGTATTAAATAGTTTTAAAAGAACAAAAGAAACAAGATAGACATACAAATCTATGCCTTGTGGAATACAGACTGACAACTGGAAATTACAAAAATCAAAATATAGTTAAATATAAAAGTATTAAGAAAATGGCAAAATTATTAGATGAATTCAAGAGTTTCGCTATGCGCGGAAACGTAATGGACATGGCTGTGGGTGTTATCATCGGCGGCGCATTCGGCAAGATTGTGACATCACTTGTTGAGGATATTCTTATGCCGGTCATCGGTGTGTTCACCGGCGGCATCGACTTCAGCAACCTTTCTTTTGAGTTTGGTGCAGCATTGATTAAATACGGGCAGTTTATACAGAGCACCATTGATTTCATTATTGTTGCATTCTGCATCTTCATGATGATAAAGGCAATCAACAAGGTGTCACACAAGAAGCAGGAAGAGCCTGCTGCACCTCCAACTCCACCGGCACCATCGGCAGAAGAGAAACTGCTTGCTGAAATCCGTGACCTGCTGAAAAACAAGTAAACACATAGATTTGAGAGAATAGAAGAATGGGATGTAATCAAGTGTTACATCCCATTCTTATTATTTTATCCTTATTGTTCCCGATGTACTTGGAGTCTTTGTCGTATTTTTCTTAGTGGTCTTTGTACCAGCATTGTTTTTGGTTGTTGTATTTGTTTTTCCACCCGTATAATAGCGCTGAGCCTCGGGCAACCATCCCTGAATGTTCTTGATACGTGTGGCATCGGCAGGATGATCGCTGAAAAGACCTGCGGAACCACCGCCACTGGCAGAAGCCATACGCTGCCAAAATCCTACAGCCACCTGAGGGTCGTAGCCTGCCATGGCTGCAAAAATTAATCCAAGATGGTCTGCCTCACTCTCCTGACTGCGTGAGTATGCCGCACCGCCGATCTTAGAACCGAGTCCAAATGCAGCTGAACCTATCTGCTGCCAGTCTGTGCTCACACCTGCACCCTGAAGCACAGCTCCGAGAATCTGACCTCCATATTGCTGGCGGATATCATTGCTGATGCGCTCGGCAGAGTGCTTTGCCACAGCATGGGCAATCTCATGACCAAGAACGATGGCAAGCGCGGCCTCGGTCTGAGTGACGGGTAGAATACCCTCATAAACCACAATCTTTCCGCCAGGCATACAGAAGGCGTTAATCTGATTTTCCTGCACAAGATTAAATTCCCAGCTGTAGTAGCGTGTCTCGTCGGCAAGACCATTGTTTCTCAGATATGTCTCTACGGCAGTGGCAAGACGCTGTCCCACCCGCTTCACCATTGCTGTGTTTGTGGCGTTTGTCGACGGTTTTGCCGTCTTCATGTAATCTGTGTACTGCTGGTTGCTTAGACTCAGCACCTGCTCGTCGGTAACAAGAAGTTTTTGTTTTCTTCCTGTGATAGGCACAGTGCCCGTAGTTCCTCCGCAGCTTGATACGATAAGCGCTACAACCAGTGCAATAATAATATTCGTTTTCTTAATCGCTTTCATTGTGTTATTCTTTTAATGTCAAGGAAGTGACACCGACCAGGCGATGCCACTTCCATATACATTATTTCATTTACCTTACTATAATAAATTGTAGCTTAGTTGTTCACGCTACCGCCAACAATGTCAAGCAGCTCGTTGGTGATAGCCTGCTGGCGACTCTTGTTGTACTGCAAGTTAAGCTGACGCAACAGTTCATCGGCATTGTCGGTGGCAGTCTGCATTGCCACCATACGTGCGGCATGCTCTGAGGCGTTGCTGTCGAGCAAAGCTGTATAGAGCATAAGATGGGCATACTTGGGGATAAGCCTTTCGAGCACAGTGGTTACGTCGGGTTCAACGATGAAGTTGTCGTTGAGAGGCTTCGCACTGATGTCGCGCTCGTTCTTTTCCATACCCTTTTTGCGCAGATATTCCTGTGTTGCCTTTGTCACCACCGTTGTCTTCAGGTCGCGCTCATTGTCGCGCTTCAGTTCGGCGGTAATGTCTATGGGCAGGAAAGTCTTGCGTGTAAGAATCTGCGAACCGGCACTCTTGAAATGGTGATAGATCAGCTCCACTTTATCAATTTCGCCAGCCATGAACTGCTTTCCAAGCTCGCGGGCAATATCAATACATCCGGAAACATTGGGTTTGTCGGCAAGAGCCACAAAGTCGCCTGCCGAGCGAAGCTCCAGCTTGTTGACTTTCTCTGCTACCTTGCGCCCTATCGGATAAATCACGATATTCTCTTTTCCCAGATGGCTGTACTCGCCCACCACCTGCTGCATCATCTTCAGTATGTTGCCATTAAATCCGCCACAGAGACTGCTGTTGGAGGCATACACAACCAGCGCCACTCGTTTCACCTCACGCTTTTTGGTGAATATTGACGCAGCGTCGACATCGCTTGCAAGGAATGTCTTCAATATGTTCTCCATCATTGTCTCATAGGGAAGCATATTCTCAATCATTACCTGTGCATGATGCAGTTTGGACGATGCCACCATCTTCATGGCACTCGTAATCTTACGGGTGCTGCTTACAGATGCAATACGGTTTTTTATCTCTTTAAGCGACGGCATAAGCTACTATTTTTTATATTGTGCTGAAACACTTGCCATGACCTCCTCTATAGTAGCGGTCAGGGCATCGTCAATCTGTCCTGCTCCCAGTGTAGCTATCACCTCAGGCTTGGTATTACGCAAAGTCTCAAGGAATGTATCCTGACACTCACGTACCTTCTCCACCGGTACATCGCGCATCAGTCCGCGGGTACCACAATAGAGAATTGCCACCTGCTCGCCCACTGGCATAGGACTGTACTGCGGCTGGATGAGCAACTGATTGTTCTTACGTCCACGGTCAAGAGTCATGGCTGTCACGGCATCCATGTCGCTTGAGAACTTGGAAAAGCTCTCCAACTCACGGTACTGTGCCTGGTCAATCTTCAATGTACCGGCAACCTTCTTCATACTCTTAATCTGTGCTGAGCCACCCACACGTGATACCGAGATACCCACATTGATGGCAGGACGGAAGCCTTGGTTGAAGAGATCGGACTCAAGATAAATCTGACCGTCGGTGATTGAAATCACGTTGGTTGGTATATATGCTGACACGTCACCAGCCTGTGTCTCAATCACAGGAAGAGCGGTAAGTGAACCACCACCTTTCACATGACCTTTCATGCACTCAGGCAGGTCGTTCATCTGCTCTGCCACCTCCTGCTGGTCGTTGATACGCGCAGCGCGCTCCAACAGACGAGAGTGCAGATAGAACACATCACCAGGATAAGCCTCGCGTCCAGAAGGACGACGAAGAATCAGTGACACCTCACGGTATGCGACAGCCTGCTTCGACAGGTCATCGTAAACCACAAGGGCTGAATGTCCACGGTCACGGAAATACTCACCTATGGCAGCACCTGCAAACGGTGCGTAATACTGCATGGCGGCAGGATCGGCGGCTGTAGCAGCCACGATGATGGTGTAAGGCAGTGCGCCGTGCTCCTTAAGGTTCTGCACAAGAGCGGCAACGGTAGAAGCCTTCTGACCGATAGCCACATAGATGCAGTACACAGGTTTGCCTGCCTCATAGAAACTCTTTTGGTTGATGATGGTGTCCACTGCAATGGCTGTCTTACCCGTCTGACGGTCACCGATGATAAGCTCACGCTGACCACGGCCGATAGGAATCATTGAGTCCACTGCCTTCAAACCAGTCTGGAGAGGCTCCTTCACCGGCTGGCGGTAGATAACACCCGGAGCCTTGCGCTCAAGCGGCATCTCAAAAGCCTCGGTCATATCGAGTGCTCCCTTGCCGTCAATAGGCTCGCCAAGAGGATTGATTACGCGGCCGAGCATAGAGTCGTTCACACGGATGGATGCGATACGCCCCGTACGCTTCACCACCATGCCCTCCTTAATGCCCGATGTCGTGCCGAGAAGCACACATCCCACATTGTCTTCCTCAAGGTTCATCACAATTGCCATGGTGCCGTTCTCAAACTCCAGCAGCTCGTTCGCCTCGGCATTGCGCAGTCCGTAGATGCGCGCCACACCATCGCTCACCTGAAGCACGGTACCCACCTCGTCGAACTTGGCACTGTCGCTAATGCCACGCAACTGGTCAAGCAGCACTTGTGATACTTCACTTGGTTTTATTTTGTCTGACATTTCTTTATACTTTATTATTTTAACTGACTCAAGATGCTGTTAAGTCTTGCCTTAACGCTGGCATCCATTCTGTAAGTGTCGTATTCCAAGACGAAACCGCCGATAATATCGGGATTTATCTCTGTCTCAAACTCTACTTCACCGTTAGTTTTGCTCATCACCATCTGCTTCATGCGCTGTTCTGCGGCATCCGATACCGGAGCAGCAGTAACAAGCTTTCCGCTGATGATATTCTTATGCTGTCTGTAGAGTGTAACAAACGAATTGGCAATAAACTGCATGACATTCTCACGACCCTCCTTCAGCACGAGTGCGAAAAAGTTTTTCGTGAGGTCGGACACTTCAGTACCTGCGGATGCCAACAGCAGTTGCTGTTTCTTCTCGCGGGCGAGCATCGGATTGTCTAAAGTGTGCTTGAGTTCAGGCACCGCAATAAAACTCCGTGCTACGGTCAGCATCTCTTGGTAAACCTTATCCTCAATTCCTGTCTCCACACTACTTTTCAGCAATGCACGAGCATAACGTACCGATATTACTCCAATGTCCATAATCCGTTAGTTTTTAGATGATACTTCATCCAGCATACGATCAATCAAATCCATCTGTGCCTTATCGCTGGAAAGATTCTGGCGAATAACTTTCTCTGCTATCTCGACTGAGAGCTGAACAACCTGCTTGCGGATGTCGCTTATGGCAGCCTGCTTCTCGTTTTCAATTTCAGCCTTAGCCTCGCCAAGCAGTCGGGCACCCTCCTCACGGGCTTTCTCCTGCGCTTTCTCAACGATGACGTCGCGGGTTGCGGTGGCTTCCTTCAGTATCTGTGCCTGCTTCTCGCGAGTTTCCTGCAACATGGATTCACATTCCTGCTTGATATTATCAAGGCGTTCTGAGGCTTCATGTGCCTTGCGCAAACTATCGTCGATGTATTTCTTACGGTTGTCCACCATATTTACAATGGCGGGGAAACCGAATTTAGCAAGAACACCAAAGACCACCAAGAACGCTATCAGCATCCAGAAAAGGAGACCGAAATCAGGCGTTAGTATTGATGGTAAATTCTCCATGAATGTTCTTTTTTATTAGATAAGAAACGCACAAGCAGCGATAGCGAACAGAGCACAGCCCTCAACGAAGGCAGATGTCAGAATCATGTTGGTCTGAATCTTGCCGGTAGCTTCTGGCTGACGTGCGATGGCATCCATAGCACTGCCGCCAATCTTACCAATACCCAAACCTGCACCAATAGTTGCAATACCTGCACCAAGACCGCAGCCCAGCTGTGCCAGACCCTCAGCAGCCAATAATGTTGAAATAATCATAGTCTTAATTTTTTTAATTTTTAATTGTTATTTTTTGTTTTCTTATTTTTCTCTTTGTAAATTACTCTGCAGCATGATGCTCCTGATTGGCAAGTCCGATAAACACAGCGCTCAGCATTGTGAACACGTATGCCTGCACAAAAGCCACCAGCACCTCAAGGCAGTTCATGAACAGCAGCATTATTGCACTGAACAGATTAAGTCCGATACCGTAGCCTACGCCCATTGACCAGCCGAGGAAAATCACACATGTGAAACTGAGTATCACGGCATGACCTGCCATCATGTTGGCAAAAAGACGAATCATAAGCGCAAACGGCTTCGTGAACACGCCGAACAGCTCAATGAGCGGCATGAGCGGCACGGGAGCCTTCAGAAACACTGGCACATGAGGCCAGAAAATGTCCTTCCAATACTCCTTGTTGCCAAAGAGATTGATAGCCAACATTGTGCAAACGGCAAGGAACATTGTTATGTTGATGTTGCCTGTCACGTTGGCGCCTCCGGGGAAGAATGGCACCAAACCAATGAGATTGCAGGTGAAGATGAAGAAGAACACCGTGAGCAGATATGGCGCAAAACGCTTGTAGGCATGCTCACCCACTGATGGACGTATAAGGTCATCGTGGATGGTCATAACCAGCATTTCCATCATTCCCACAAAACCACGCGGAGCCTCACTTTTTTCATCACGCTTCTTATACCAGCTTGCGCACGACAGGAACACGATGATAAGCACAGCCACCACAATCCAAATCTGAGCAACGGTCTTTGTTATGCTCAGGTCGATGGGGCGCACCGAAGTGCCGTCTGCCATACGTTCGTAAATCTTGCCATGATGCGCGCTGTCAAAGAAGAATGGCTCAGGCAGGCTGTGGGCAGTGCATACGGTCCAATCGCCTGTAGCGTCACTCCTTACAATGATTGGTAACGGTATGCTCAGATGCTTTCCCTCGTATGTGGCTATATGCCACTCATACGAGTCAGCCAAGTGTTCAAGCACAATCTCCGGGATGTTCAGCTCGCCACTTCCCTCCTCACCCTCATTTGCATAGAGCGACATTGGCATCAGCGCAATCGTCATCAGGAGAAATATTGTTTTAATATGTTTCATTGTACTTTTTTCTTATATATCATTAATATTCTCTGTTCACTTTGCCGGCTTGCGGTCTTTTGCGAAAAACATCGTATGGTGCAGCAATAATATAATGTAATATACCATGAACACCAGAAAGAATGTCAGCATTGCACTTCTGCCGGCAGCAAGATAGTACACAAACATCACAGCTAATGCCAAAAGCATGCGGATACCCGACACAGCCATAAAAAATGTAGGCAGACTGTCGGGAGCATTTGTTGCCACCTTACGCCATATAATGGCATCGGCACTCTCGACAATAAGCGCAAACACCGCACCCACGATTATCGGGACAAGCATGCCGTCAACAGCAGCCACGCACATCACCGCAACGGCGACGGCTGTAATTGCCGCAATGAGCGACAGCCCCTGAACGAGGAAACGTCTGAAATGCCTTTCAATGTCTGTCATCACTTTTATCTGCTTTATTTGTTTATTTTTGCCGGATTACACTTTTATCTTTGAACAGAAATATCAAATTTCCACACACAAGCTAACAACATTCTTCTGAACTTCCACAAATCCGCCGAGAATGGCAAGCTCTATGTTGTTGCCTCCAGCAATGCGGTAAACCACAGTGCCTTCTTCCAGCGAAGAGATAATAGGTGCGTGGTCTTTGAGTATCTCAAATTGTCCCTGTGTTCCAGGCACAACTATACTCTCAACCTCACCGTCATATTCCACCTTAACCGGTGAAACTATCCTTAAATGTAAGCCCATATCTATATGAAGTTAAGTTATTTACCCTGTGCAGCTTCAAGCAGTCGCTTAGCCTTCTCTTTCACATCCTCGATAGTTCCGACATTGAGGAATGCCTGTTCTGGCAGGTCGTCAACCTCACCGTCGAGAATGGCGTTGAAGCCTTTGATTGTATCTTCAATCGGCACCATCACACCCTTTACGCCTGTGAACTGCTCGGCAACGGCAAACGGCTGCGAGAGGAAACGCTGCACACGGCGTGCACGGTTCACTGTGAGCTTATCCTCGTCAGAGAGCTCGTCCATACCAAGGATGGCGATGATATCCTGCAAGTCCTTATAGCGCTGCAGAATCTCCTTCACACGCTGTGCGCACTCATAATGTTCCTTGCCAACAATCAGCGGATCGAGAATACGCGATGTAGAGCCTAATGGGTCAACGGCAGGATAGATACCCAGCTCGGTGATCTTACGTGAAAGCTCTGTTGTGGCATCAAGGTGGGTGAAGGTTGTTGCCGGAGCCGGGTCGGTCAAGTCATCAGCAGGCACATAGACAGCCTGTACAGATGTGATGGAACCGCGTTTTGTAGAAGTGATTCGCTCCTGCATGGTACCCATCTCGCTTGCCAGTGTTGGCTGATAACCTACGGCTGAAGGCATACGGCCAAGAAGAGCCGACACCTCAGAGCCAGCCTGAGTGAAACGGAAGATGTTGTCGATGAAGAACATGATGTCGGCAGCCTCTCCGTCCTTACCGCCATGGTCGCGGAACTCCTCGGCAACGGTAAGACCCGACAATGCCACTGATGCACGTGCGCCCGGAGGCTCGTTCATCTGTCCATAGACAAGGGTTGCCTGTGACTTCTGCAGTTCCTCAGGGTCAACAAGTGAGAGGTCCCACTTGCCCTCTTCCATAGCCTTCTTAAACTTGTCGCCGTAGCGGATAACGCCCGACTCAATCATATCGCGGATAAGGTCGTTACCCTCACGGGTACGCTCTCCCACTCCGGCGAACACAGAGTAGCCGTTGTGTCCCTTGGCGATGTTATTGATAAGCTCCATGATAAGCACAGTCTTACCCACACCGGCACCGCCGAAAAGTCCGATCTTACCACCCTTCATGTAAGGCTCAAGCAGGTCTATCACCTTAATACCCGTGGCAAGCATCTCCTTGCGGGTAGACAGTTCCTCAAACTTTGGAGCCTCGCGGTGGATTGGGTAAGCACCCTCCATTGATAATGGTTTCATACCATCAATAGGCTGTCCGATAACGTTCATCATACGGCCTTTGATTTGCTCTCCGGCAGGCATCACTATAGGTGAGCCGGTTGGTATAGCTTCCAAACCACGCTGCAAACCGTCTGTGTTGTCCATAGCCACACAGCGCACAGTGTCCTCACCAATATGCTGCTGCACCTCAACAATCAGTTCACGTCCGTCAGGGCGGTTTATTTTCAACGCCTCATGGATTTTTGGCAATACTTTCTCAGCATCCTGTCCGTTAGTGTCAAAATACACGTCGATAACAGGACCGATAATCTGTGAAAGATGTCCTACAATTTGTGACATACGATTTATAGTTTTATTATTTATATTTAATTTTGCGATATAGTATCTAAGTATCGTTTCTGCCTGCAAAGATAATCATTTTATCCGAAGTCCAAAAATAAATTGCATTTAAATTTGGTTAAATCTGACAATAATGCTACTTTGTAGGTAAAAAATGACAATACTTACATTATATTTCTTTTCTCAAGCTTATTTTTTAGATACTCAGTTCGTTGAGCACCTGCACAAGCTTCATGTCAAGGGGCTTGTCGGTACGTATAGCCTCGCTGAACGGCACAAACACCACTTCGTTATAACGTACACCGATCATCACGTTGCGCTGTCCCTGAATGATAGCCTCGATGGCTCCCACACCTGTGCGGCTTGCGAGTATTCGGTCGCGCGCCGTAGGACTGCCGCCGCGCTGCAGATGACCGAGTATAGACACACGCACATCGTATTCCGGGAATTCCTTCTTCACACGGTCAGCATAAAAATAAGCACCACACTTAGGACTCTCTGATACAATCACGATACAGCTTTTCTTTGACTTGCGGATACCACGGTCGAGAAACTCCTTCAACTGGTCAACCTCTGTGAGAAACTCAGGGATGATTGCCGCCTCGGCTCCACATGCAATGGCTGAGTTCTGTGCCAGGAAACCTGCATCGCGCCCCATCACCTCGACAAAGAATATCCGCTGATGGCTCTGTGCCGTGTCGCGAATACGGTCAACACACTCCATGATGGTGTTCATCGTAGTGTCGTAACCGATGGTGGCATCCGTGCCGTACAGGTCGTTGTCGATGGTTCCCGGCAAACCGATACATGGCACATCAAACTCGCGTGCAAAGTTACGCGCTCCTGTAAGCGAACCGTTACCGCCAATGACTACCAGCGCATCGATTTCCTCTTTCTGCAGAGTCTCGTATGCCTTTTGCTGACCTTCCAGAGTCATAAACTCCTGGCTGCGCGCGGTTTTAAGAATAGTACCGCCACGGGTGATTATACCGCTCACATCTTCTGTGGTGAACTCCTTCACCTCACCGTTTATCAATCCGTCGTAACCGCGATAGATTCCCTTTATCTTAAATCCATTACTGATGCCGGCACGCGTCACCGCACGTATTGCAGCATTCATTCCGGGAGCGTCGCCTCCCGAAGTCAAAATACCGATAGTCTTAATCTTAGCCATATATCCAATCTTTTTATATAGTTGTGTTTATAATTTATTTAAGTCAATTCCACATCATTACCTCTGCCGCCAGTATTGCCATGCCGGCTATCCATCCCGCCATAACCTTCAGCGAGCAGTTGCGCATATACCATATCACCGACATACGCTCCATCTTCATGAGAGCCACTCCACTGGTGCTTGCAAAACATGTGATACATCCTCCCACAGCTGTTGTGAAAGCGGTGATTTTCCAGAATGCACCGTTACAGACAAAGTTGCTCAGATAACCGGCATCAACTGCACGTGCCACCGTAAATTCATCTACCACAGGGAAGATGGATATGTTGGTCATTGCAATAGTGAATGTATCTACAACTCCGCTCAGAATGCCAGTTATTATTCCTACAACCCACACATTATGTATATTATTATTGATAATGGTTGCCACGTCATCAAAGAAACCCACCTCGCGGACCACTCCCATCGCCATCATCACTCCCATCACAAACAGCATGAGCTGAATGCTTCCATACTGAAGCACTCTCGGCATACGGCGCTGGAACATCTGCTCGGCATTCATCAGCTTACGGTTGAAAATCTCGTTCACTATCCACAGCACCGACAGCACGCACAATGCTCCGAGAAACGGACTGAGCTTTGTGATATTATGGAATGTAGGTATGAACCACAGTCCACCGATACCCACAAGGAACATCACCAAGCGTTGCCAGCGGTTAAGATTGGTATCGTCACCACGGTATGGACTGGTGCTCCACTCCACGTCAAGCCTTTCAGGCAATGAGCGGCTGATGAGCAGCGTTGGCAGCACCCACGCCGTGATTGCCGGCAGAATGAGATATGCCGAGAAGTTGGTTGCCGTTATTGCTCCATTTCCCCACAGCGCCACACAGGCGGGGTCGCCAATCACGGTCATGCAGCCTCCGGCATTTGCCGCAAGCACTATCACCGCACCGATCATCATCCTCTGGTAGCGGTTTTTCACTATGCCGTGCATCGTCACAAGCATCATCGTGGTGGTGGTGAGGTTGTCGAGGTTTGCCGATATTATAAATGTGGCAAGCGATATAGTCCACAGCAGGCGCTTACTGTTGCGTGTGCGTATCCACTCTGTTATGAAATCGAAGCATCCGTTATTGTTCAAAATATCGATTATCTGCATTGTTGCAAGGATAAACAGCACGATTGCCGCCGCCTCGCCCACATATTGCAGGAACACGTTCTTATAGATGAAGTGCTTCACCGTCTCGCTGGTGGATGCCGTGCCGCCGAGAAAATCCATATACTCACGTGGATGCTCGCTCATCACGAAGTCGGTGCCGTAGCAGATGTAACATACCCATCCCACTGTGCCGATAAACATGGCAATGGCAGATTTGTTCACATTGGTGAGATGTGAAGTGGCTATCAGCAGATAACCCAATACCAACATTATAACAATAATGACTGTCATAACTTTTGCTTATTTCGACTACAAAATTAATAAAAATATTGTAAATGCCAAAAGTTTTGCTGCGTTTTATAACAAAATTAACAATAATTTCGTAACTTTGCAGTCACAAAACAAAATATAATAACATGACAACAAAAAAACTTAGAAACGAAAAATTAGCCGGCAAGATGCTCAAAAGCCTTGCCAAGCGCCATTTCAACGCATATTATTGCGTCACTGCCGACGAGGCAATAGAGAAAGTGCTCGAACTTATGCCGCAGGATAGCACCGTGACCTGGGGAGGGTCAATGACAATACGCGACATGGGATTGGTAAAAGCAATGCATGAGAGTGGCAAATACAATCTGCTTGACCGTGACCTTGCAGCCACGCCGCAAGAGGCTGGAGATATATACATGAAGGCATTTACCGCCGACTACTATCTATCGAGCGCCAACGCCATAAGCGAGGACGGCGTGATTGTGAACATCGACGGTAACGGCAACCGCGTGGCGGCAATCACTTTTGGTCCAAAACACGTAATCTTTGTAATCGGTATGAACAAGGTGTGCCAAGATGTCGACGCAGCGCTGAAAAGGGCACGCAGCACGGCAAGCCCAATCAACAACATGCGATTCCCCGACAAAAAGACACCTTGCCATATTGACGGAGCGTGCCATAACTGTAACTCTGAGGACTGTATCTGCAACTACATACATTTCCTGAGAAACTCGCCACGCGGAAAACACACAGTGATCCTTGTCGGTGAGGATTGGGGATATTAAACAAATGTGAGAACTTGGGATATTAAACAAAAAATTGGCGGAACTAAAATTCCGCCAATTCTGTATATACCCTCTGTATTGGGAATCCCATCACATTGAAATAGCTGCCGCTAAGCCCCGTCACTCCTATATATCCTATCCACTCCTGCACACCATAGGCACCAGCCTTGTCGTAAGGACGGAAGGTATCTACATAATATTCTATCTCTTCGTCCGAAAGCTGTTTGAACGTCACTTCCGTTGACACGCTGAACACCCGCTGTCTGTCTTTTGTGACGATGCAGCAGCCTGTTATCACCTTATGGGTCTTATTGCTCAGCATCCTAAGCATCGCCACCGCCTCACTTCTTTCGTGTGGCTTGCCCAAAATAACATTCCTGCCGCAACCGCCGTCCGCCACCACTATGGTATCGGCGGTTATCACAAGATCGTTGTCTGCCATGTCTTTCAGATATGCTTCCGACTTTTTGTGAGCAATAAACTGTGCCACCTCTTCTGCCAAAAGCGTATCGGGAAAGCTCTCATCAATATTCCTCAGCACATGTTGGCTAAACTCTATGCCCAGTCCTTCAAGCAATTGTTTACGCCGAGGTGAGCCACTCGCAAGTATTATATTATATTTCTTTAAGTTATCAAGCATCGCTATTCTTTTACTTTAAACATCACCATCCAAAAGCCGTGTCATCATCAAGCCATCTTCCACGTGCTCTGAGCACCTGCTCAATCACATCGCGGGCACAGCCCTCACCACCGTTCACATTGCTGATATATCCGCACACATTGCATACGTCAGGAGCTGCGTCTCTTGGACATACAGGGCAGCCAGCACGGCGCATAATCTCAATGTCCGGAATATCGTCGCCCATATACATCACTTCCTCATCCTTCAGTCTGTTGCGCCAGATGTAGTCCTCGTAGTCCTTTATCTTCACCGACGAGGCGAGATAAATATCCGTAACGCCCAGTCCCTCGTAGCGCTTCCTGATGTTTTGTGTCTTTGCGCCCGTGATGATGCATATTTTCAGTCCAAGTTTCACTGCCAGCTGTATAGCGTAGCCGTCGCGGATGTTCACCGTGCGCAAAGGGTCGCCGTTCTCCGACATCTGTACGGTCTGTTTGCTCAGCACACCGTCAACGTCGAAGATTATCGCCTTTATCTTTGTCAAATCGTAGTTTATCATCTGTCTTGCCCGTCCCCTTCTGTTAATACTTGTTGGCGTGTACGTTCTCCCACTTCAGGCGGTCCTCAGACTGTGGCTTGCGCTGGTCGGCGGCATGTCCCACAGCCAGGATGCACAGGCAGTTCATGTTCTCGGGAATGTCGAGCACTCCACGGATAACCTCGTCCGAGGTGGTGCCGTCGCTGAGCACCTCGTTGCGCATCTGAATCCAGCAGCTTCCCAGTCCCAGGTCTTCTATCTGATACTGCATGGTGATGGCTGCCACCGAGGCATCCTCAATCCAGCATGGGTTCTCCACAGGATCGCCGAGCACCACAATGGCAAGCGGCGCCTCCTTCAGAAACTGCGAGAACTGTGCCTTTGCATCAGCAAGTTTCTCTATGTCAACCTTGTTGTCAACCAGCACAAAGTGCCATGCACGCCTTCCCTTGCTTGTCGGCGACATCAGGGCGGCGCGCATAATGGTCTGCACGTCTTCTGGATTTATTTCCTCGTCAGTATATTTTCTGTGGCTGCGGCGCATCTGCACCAAATCTTTAAAATCTGTCATAACGTCTATACCTTATTTTATTTGTCGTTTATGCAAAGTTAGACATTTATTTTCTTACCGCCAAAAAAGCCGCCATATATTTGTCATAAATTAACAAACAGCACCGTCCACTCAAGCAGAGAAGCTGTTTCGGGAAACGCAATGACTTCTATTTAGAATACAAGAACAGAACTGCATTATGAGTCCCGCCAATCGCCGTTTGCGTGATGCCAATCGGCGATTTAGGATTCTAATTCGCCGATTTGAACGTGCCAATCGGCGATTTTCGCCACCCAAACGGGTATTAACGCAGACAACAACAGCAGTTTGCAAAAAAAAATATTTTTAAGCGTGATATCTTTTGGTCATATCGTTTTTTTTTTGTACCTTTGTCCCGAATTTGCCATATATAAACGGCAAAACAATGTAAAAAGCATTACAGGCACGATTAAAAAGATGAAAATGATCACCCCGCTCGTTAAGGGGATAAATTATAAATTAAACATTAATAAAATCGTATGAAAGTTTTAAAGTTCGGCGGAACATCCGTAGGTTCCGTGGAAAGTATTCTGAGTTTGCAGAAGATTGTTGAGGGACAAGACCAGCAGGTTGTGGTGGTAGTGAGCGCGCTCGGCGGTATAACCGACAAGCTTATCGCCACATCGAAAATGGCTGTCAACGGTGATTCAAGGTATGAGGACGAATTCAACGCCATGGTTGAGCGCCACCACACAATGATTGACACCATCATCACCGACACCGACAAGCGGACTGCACTGACAGTGGTAATCGACAAGCTCCTCGACGAGCTGAAATCCATCTATTATGGAGTTTATCTCATACGCGACCTCAGCCCCAAGACCATGAATGCCATCGTGAGCTATGGCGAGCGCCTGAGCAGCAACATCGTTGCAACACTCGTGAAGGGCGCAAAATGGTATGACTCACGCGATTTTATAAAGACCGCCATGCGCGGCGGCAAGCACATCCTCGATGCCGAGCTGACAAACTCGCTGGTGGAGAAAACGTTTAAGGACATGCCGCAAGTGGCTCTGGTACCGGGATTTATAAGCAGCGACAAGAACACTGGCGAGGTGACAAACCTCGGACGCGGCGGCAGCGACTACACTGCCAGCATCATTGCAGCGGCTCTCAATGCCGAGGTGCTTGAGATATGGACCGACGTAAACGGATTTATGACCGCCGACCCGAGGGTGATACGCACGGCATACACCATCAACGAGCTGAGCTACGTGGAGGCGATGGAGCTTTGCAACTTCGGCGCAAAGGTAATCTATCCGCCGACAATATACCCCGTGTGTGTGAAGAATATCCCAATTCTGGTAAAGAACACCTTCAACCCCACCGACCCGGGCACAATAATAAAGGACAAGATAGCCAACGATGCCAAGGCAATCAAGGGTATCTCAAGCATCAGCGGCACAACCCTCATCACCGTCACGGGACTCTCTATGGTGGGAGTAATCGGTGTGAACCGACGGATATTCACCGCCCTTGCCGACAACGGAATCTCAGTGTTCATGGTGTCGCAGGCATCGTCGGAGAACTCCACTTCAATAGGTGTGCGCGACGAGGATGCCCAGGAGGCGGTCGACGTGCTCAACAACGAGTTTGCACACGAGATTGAGACCGGAGCGATGTACCCCATGCACGCCGAGAGCGGACTGGCGACAATAGCCATCGTGGGTGAGAACATGAAGCACACTCCGGGCATTGCAGGAAAGCTGTTCGGCACTCTCGGACGCAGCGGCATCAGCGTCATAGCCTGCGCTCAGGGAGCGTCGGAGACAAACATCTCGTTTGTTATCGACTCAAAGTTCCTGCGCAAGGCGCTCAACGTGCTTCACGACTCGTTCTTCCTAAGTGAGTACAAGGTGCTCAACCTGTTTGTATGCGGCGTGGGCACCGTGGGAGGCAACCTGCTGGAGCAGATACGCAACCAGTATGAGGTGCTGATGAACACCCGCCGCCTGAAGCTCAACGTGGTGGGAATAGCAAGCAGCCACAACGCCATATTCTGCCGCGACGGCATCAGCCTCGACACCTACCGCGAGCAACTCGCGGCATCGGAGCCGAGCAGCCTTGAGAAGATGCGCGAGGAGATTATCGGCATGAACATCTTCAACAGCGTATTCGTGGACTGCACGGCAAGCGCCGACGTGGCAACGATATATCAGGACCTGCTCGCCCACAACATTTCGGTGGTGGCAGCCAACAAGGTGGCGGCATCGAGCGAGTACGACAACTACGTGAAGCTGAAGAAGACAGCGCTGAAGCGAGGAGTGAAATTCCTGTTCGAGACAAACGTGGGAGCCGGTCTGCCAATCATAGGCACCATCAACGACCTGCGCTCGTCGGGCGATAAAATACTTAAGATTGAGGCAGTTTTGAGCGGAACGCTAAACTTCATATTCAACGAGATTTCTGCCACCACGCCGTTATCAAAGGCTGTATGGATGGCTAAGGAGAAGGGCTACAGCGAGCCCGACCCACGCATTGACCTGAGCGGCAAGGATGTGATACGCAAGCTGGTGATACTCACCCGCGAGGCAGGATATAAGGTGGAGCAGGACGACGTGGAGAAAAACCTGTTCATACCCGATGATATGTTCGACGGAACCATTGACGACTTCTGGGCAAAGCTCCCGTCGCTCGATGCCAAGTTTGAGGCAGACCGCAAGGTGCTGGAGCAGGAAAACAAGAGGTGGCGCTTTGTGGCTAAAATGGAGCAGGGAGCCGCCAGCGTATCGCTGCAGGCAGTGGACCAGCGCCATCCGTTCTACGAGCTTGAGGGCAGCAACAATATCGTGATGCTCACCACCGAGCGCTATCTCGACTATCCGATGCTCATACAGGGCTACGGAGCAGGTGCGGGAGTGACTGCTGCCGGAGTGTTCGCAAACATAATCAGCATAGCAAACATCTAAAGACGGGAGAGCAATGAAGCACATCATAATTCTTGGCGACGGCATGGCAGACCACAAGGTGGAGCGCCTGGGCGGAAAGACACCGCTGCAGTATGCCGCCACGCCATATATGGACAAGATAGCCCGCATGGGGCGTTGCGGACGGCTGACGACCGTTCCTGAGGGCTACCTGCCAGGCAGCGAGGTGGCAAACACGGCAATCATGGGCTACGACCTCGACGAAGTGTATGAGGGTCGCGGTCCGCTCGAAGCCGCATCCATCGGCTATGAAATGGCAACCGACGAGATGGCTATACGCTGCAACGTCATAACGCTTGCCGACGGAAAGATAAAGAACCATCACGGCACACACCTCACCACCGATGACGCAAGGGAGATGATAGCATATCTCAACGAGCATCTCAGCAACGACCGCGTAAAGTTCGTCACAGGAATACAATACCGCCACCTGATGATAATCAAGGGCGGCAATAAGCACATCGACTGTGCTCCGCCGCACGACTGGGTGGAGTCGCCGTGGCGCGAGAAGCTGGTGAAGCCTGAGGCAGGATATAAGCCGGAGCTGTGTGATGGCGGATGTGTGGAGAACGGCATAGTACGCATGACACCGCAGGAGACCGCCGACCTTATCAACGACCTCATAATAAAATCGCAGGCGCTGCTTGAACAGCACCCGATAAACATCAGGCGCAAGGCAGAGGGTAAAATGCCGGCAAACAGCATCTGGCCGTGGAGCGGAGGCTACCGTCCGAGCATGCAGACATTGAAGCAGCTGTATCCGCAGGTCAGCAGCGGAAGCGTGATCTCGGCTGTGGACCTTATAAAGGGCATTGGGCATTATGCCGGACTGGACATTGTGGAGGTGGAAGGTGCGACAGGACTCTACGACACCAACTATGAGGGTAAGGCGCAGGCGGCAATAGATGCCTTGCGCAGACAGGATTTCGTGTTTCTACACGTTGAGGCAAGCGACGAGGCGGGTCACGACGGCGATGTGGACCTGAAGGTACGCACGATAGAATATCTCGACAGCCGCATCATCGCCCCGATATTCAACGAAACTGAAAAGTGGGACGAACCGGTATGTATAGCCATCCTGCCCGATCACCCCACCCCTGTGGAGACACGTAATCACGTGAATGAGCCGGTACCTTTTATTATATATTATAAAGGTATAGAGGCAGACGAGGTGCAGACCTACGACGAACAGACCTGCGTGGGCGGCGCATTCGGAATGCTGCGCCTTAATGAGTTTATGAAAGAATTTATGCTTATACAATAACAACATTATGAAATATTACAGCACAAACAAACAGGCTCCTGCCGCCACGCTGCACGAGGCTGTGGTGAAAGGACTTGCAGGCGACCGCGGACTGTATATGCCAGAGCGCATAAAGACATTGCCGCAGGAATTTTTCGACGAGATTGACAAGATGTCGTTCCAGGAGATAGCCTACACCGTGGCAGACGCATTCTTCGGCGAGGATGTTGACGCCGACGCACTGCACGACATCGTGTACGACACCTTGGCATTCGACTGTCCTATAGAAAAGGTAAGCGACAGCATCTACAGTCTCGAACTTTATCACGGTCCCACATTAGCATTCAAGGATGTGGGCGCACGCTTCATGGCACGCCTGCTGCAGTACTTCATCCGCTGCGAGGGCAAGGAGCAGGTGAATGTGCTCGTGGCAACAAGCGGCGACACGGGCAGCGCCGTGGCAAACGGATTCCTCGGCGTGGACGGCATACACGTGTATGTTCTCTACCCCAAAGGCAAGGTGAGCAAGATACAGGAGAGCCAGTTCACCACACTCGGCAAGAACATCACAGCCATTGAGGTGGACGGTGTGTTCGACGACTGTCAGGCACTGGTGAAAAGCGCATTTATGGACAAGGAGCTGAACGCACACATGAAACTGACGTCGGCAAACTCCATAAACGTAGCGCGCTTCCTGCCTCAGGCGTTCTACTACTTCAACGCCTATGCCCGTCTGAAGGCACAGGGCAAGGCAGACAACATGGTGGTGTGCGTGCCGTCGGGCAACTTCGGCAACATCTGCGCAGCTCTCTTCGGTCACGCCATGGGACTGCCGGTAAAGCGTTTCATCGCCGCCAACAACGCCAACGATATTTTCTACAACTATCTGCAGACAGGAAAGTATGAGCCAAAGGCAAGCCGCCAGACCATAGCCAACGCCATGGATGTGGGCGACCCGTCGAACTTTGCTCGTATCTATGACCTCTACAAGGGCGACCACGCAAAGATAACATCGCTCATCAGCGGCGCAACATACAGCGACGACCAGATACGCGAGACAATGAAGGACTGTTATGCAAAGACAGGCTACATTCTCGACCCCCACGGAGCATGCGGTTACCGCGCACTCAGCGAGCAGCTAAAAGACGGTGAGGTCGGAGTGTTCTGCGAGACGGCTCATCCTGCAAAATTCAAGGACACCGTTGACAGCATCATCGGCTGTGACGTGGAGATACCTGCACGCCTTGCTGAATTCATGAAGGGAAAGAAGCAGAGCGTGGCAATGACAAAAGATTTTGCCGACTTCAAGACGTTTCTTTTAAATGAAGAATCGTATTAAATGAAGAATGAAGAATCTCGCTTTGCTCGAAATGAAGAATCAATTAAAATGAAGAACGAAGAGTGAAGAATCATAGAGAACAAAGATTTGGGAAAATAAAGGATTCCCAATGAAGAAAGTACGGCGCAAGCCCATTCTTCATTGACTTCGTCGAACTTACGTTTCTTCACTCTTCATTTAGAAAAAAACAGTGCTCCGGTCTGTCGCTGGCACAGCGATGTGCGAGAGGAAAGTCCGGGCAGCAAATGGCACCCCACTCCCGAAAATAGGAGCTATCGGTGACGGTAGGTAATGGCAGAAGAAAACAACCGCTCACATCGCAGGATGAGAGTAAGGGTGAGAAGGTAGTGTAAGAGACTACCAGCCGGCGGGCGATCGCCGGGCTGTGCCGTCTGGGGGCTGCAAGTTCATGTAAACCGTTGGTTGAGGGCAGCCAGTCCGAATCCTTCAGGCATCTGCGGGCAACCGAAGTGTCTGCAATGGTACGGCGGAGGGTAGAACGCTTGAGCTGTGTGGCAACATACAGAGTAGATAAATGACAGACGCAGGCAACTGTACAGAACCCGGCTTATAGGAGCACTGTTTTTTTTATTTTATAAAAGCATAATAATGAACTATACTGAGACTTGTGAATATCTGTTCAACCAGATGCCGATGTTTGAACGTCAGGGAGCATCGGGCTACAAGGAGGGACTGTCAAACACCAGAGCACTTGACGAGCACTTCAACCATCCGCATACAAAATACAAGACCATACACATTGCCGGCACCAACGGCAAGGGATCGTGCTCGCACTCCATTGCCGCAATACTGCAGACGGCAGGCTACCGCGTGGGACTCTACACCTCGCCCCACCTTGTGGACTTCTCTGAGCGCATAAGGGTGAACGGCGAACCGATAAGCGAGAAGTACGTGATAGACTTTGTGGAGCATGAGCGTCACTTCTTCGAGCCGCTTCATCCGTCGTTCTTTGAGGTGACAACAGCCCTTGCATTCAAATATTTCAGCGACATGAACGTGGATGTGGCTGTGATAGAGGTGGGTCTTGGCGGCAGGCTCGACTGCACCAACATCATCTCCCCCATCCTCTCGGTGATAACCAACATAAGTTTTGACCACACACAGTTTCTTGGCGACACACTTGCGAAAATAGCATCGGAGAAAGCCGGTATTATAAAGAAAGGTACGCGCGTGATAATCGGCGAGGCAACGTCAGAGACACGCCCCGTGTTTGAGGCAAAGGCAAAAGAGATGTGTGCCCCGATATGCTTTGCCGAGGACAAGCCGTATGAAAATGCCGCAGACCTGATGACCGACCTGCGGGGAGCATATCAGAAGAAAAACGCCAACACGATACTGACAACCGTTGCCAACCTGCCGGAATTAAATATAAGCAATGACAATATCCGTCGCGGACTTGCCAATGTATGCACACTTACGGGACTGAAAGGCAGATGGCAGATACTGGCACAACATCCTCTCACCATCTGCGACACAGGACACAACGTGGCTGGCTGGCAATACCTGAGCAGACAGATTGCGCAGCAACCGTGCGATGCCCTGCACATTGTGTTCGGTATGGTGGACGACAAAGACATTGACACCGTGATGGACATGCTTCCAAAGAATGCAAAATACTATTTCACAAAAGCTGAGACACATAGGGCAATAAATGAAACGGTACTGAAGGAAAAGGCGGAAACAAGAGGTTTATCAGGAAATGCTTATTCTTCTGTACAACAGGCATATAACGCAGCCAAAAAAAATGCGGAAGATAATGATTTCGTATTCATTGGAGGCAGCAGTTATGTGGTGGCAGATTTACTGAAGAACTGCTTTTAGAAGTTTTTAACGTACTGAAAAAATATTTTTTTCTCAAATTGTTTGGGTATATCGTTTTTTTTTGCTTACTTTGCAGAGCATTTCAATAACTAAACAGTAAAACCAATGAGCAATTCAACAGAAACAAAGAATCTCTGTGGTTTGAATCGGAAGGATTTTCAAACCACAATAAACGGTAAAAAGACCGACCTGTATATCCTGCGCAACCGCAAGGGCTATGAAGTGGCAATTTCAAACTATGGCGGCGCCATCTGCGCTATCATGGTGCCTGACAAAGACGGAAACGTGGCTAACGTAATCCATGGCTTCGACAGCATACAGGCTCTTATGGAAACCAACGAAATCTACCGTTCCACACTTATCGGACGTTACGGCAACCGTATCTGCAAGGGTAAGTTCACGCTGAACGGCAAGGATTATCAGCTGGCACTCAACGACGGACCAAACCATCTGCACGGCGGCAACGTGGGATACAACATGAAAGTTTGGGACGCACGCCAGATGGGACCGCGCTCGCTGGCTCTCAACCTGACATCACCCTACGGCGAGGAAGGATTCTCGGGAGAAGTGAAGCTGACAGTGGAGTTCACATTCACTGACGACAACGAGATTGTCATCGAATATCTCGCCACAACCAACAAGAAGACTATCATCTGTCTCACCCACCACGCATTCTTCGCCCTTGCCGGAATCGCCAACCCGACACCTACCATCGAGGAGCAGATTTGCGAAATAAATGCAGACTTCTATCTGCCTATCGACAACACCAGCATTCCTACGGGTGAAATTCTCAAGGTTGAGGGAACTCCATTCGACTTCCGCAAGCCAAAGGCATTTGGTTTGGAGATTGACGCCGACAACGAGCAAATCAAGAACGGCAGCGGCTACGACCATAACTATGTGCTCAACAAGAAGGAAGAAGGCGAGCTGAGTTTTGCAGCAAGAGTGACAGAGCCAAAGAGCGGCCGCACACTGGAGGTTTACACCACTGAGCCGGGAGTACAGCTCTATACAGCCAACTTCTGCAACGGTGCAGTGGGACAGCACGGAGCTACATTCCCAAGACGCTCGGCAGTTTGTCTGGAGTGCCAGCACTTCCCCGACTCTCCAAATCGTCCATACTTCCCATCAGTTGTACTCCGTCCGTCGGAACAGTACAAACAAAAGACAATTTACAAATTTGGGACTATATAAATAACCCCACCTGCGATTTTGGCTCTGCTACGAACTAAGCAGAGCCAAAATCGTGCTTTTTCAACAACCTAACGGGAAAACTATAACTTAAATAAATTTTAAAAACAACAATGAGTAAAAATCAAAAGAATGGTAGCATAGTGGCCATTATCACTATGTGTTTCATCTATGCGATGATTTCGTTTGTAACAAACATGGCTGCCCCATTTGGCAATATTTGGGGTAACACCTACAACTGGGCAGGCATGATGGGTAACATGATGAACTTTGCAGCCTACCTGTTTATGGGTGTGCCGGCTGGTGTCATGCTTACCAAGTACGGCTACAAGAAGACCGCCCTCATAGCAATGGCTGTAGGTGTTGTCGGTCTGTTGGTGCAGTACATCTCAAGCATCTTCGGTGCAGACATTGACACATTTACAGTTGGCGAACAGACAGTTAAGCTCAATTTGCTTATCTACCTTTTGGGAGCTTTCATCTGCGGTTTCTGTGTATGTATGCTCAACACTGTAGTATGCCCGATGCTTAACCTTCTCGGCGGAGGCGGCAACAAAGGTAATCAGCTGCTTCAGATTGGCGGTTCATTCAATTCGCTCACTGGAGCGCTCACTCCATTCCTCGTAGGTGCCCTTATCGGAACAGTAACAAGCAGCACATCAATGAGTGACGTTTCTCCACTGCTGTTTATCGGTATCGCAGTATTCGCAATTTCGTTCCTCATCATCTGCTTCGTGTCGATACCGGAGCCACAGGCAGAAGTCACAGAGCGCATCTCATGCTGGGCACCGCTGAAGTTCCGTCACTGCATGCTTGGCGTAATCGCAATATTCTTCTATGTAGGTATTGAGATCGGTATTCCCGCACAGCTCAACTTCTATGTATCGCACATGACATTCGAAGGTGCTGCCGCTGTAGGTGGAGCTCTTGCTGCCATTTACTGGTTCCTGATGATGATTGGACGTTTCTCAAGCTCAATCATCAGCCGTTATGTCTCTACATCCATGCAGATGGCTATTGTATGCTCAGCAGCAATCATTTTCCTGCTCGTCGCAATATTCCTGCCGGAAAGCATGACATTCAGCTACGACGGACACGAAATTCCAATCAAGTGTATCTTTATTTTCATTTGCGGTATATGCACATCCATTATGTGGGGCGGTATTTTCAACTTGTCAACAGAAGGTCTCGGCAAATACACTCCTGCCGCATCAGGTCTTTTCATGATGCTTGTTGTCGGTGGCGGTGTAATGCCACTGATTCAGGAGGCAATAGCAAAAGCCATCGACCCGATAACCAGCTACTGGCTCGTTATTGCAATGCTTGCATACATCCTGTATTATAGCCTGATAGGATATAAGAACGTGAACAAGGATATTCCAGTATAAATACTAAATATTTAATTAAAACATAATAAACTATGAAACTAACAATCAACGATGTAAGAAGTCGCTTCATCAAGCACTTCGATGGAACAACAGGTTCCATATATGCCGCTCCAGGCCGTATTAACCTCATTGGAGAACATACCGACTATAACGGCGGTTTTGTATTCCCTGGCGCAGTACAGCAAGGCATGATGGCTGAGATAAAGCCCAACGGTACACGCATAGTACGCGCATACTCAATAGATTTGAAGGACTATGCCGAATTCTCGCTTGATGACGAGAAGGGACCGTCAGCCACCCACTTCCGCTACATCTTCGGCGTATGCCGCGAGATGATGGCATTGGGTATTCCTGTTGAGGGATTCAACACAGCATTTGCAGGCGATGTTCCCCTCGGCGCAGGCATGTCATCGTCAGCTGCACTTGAAAGCTGTTTTGCCTTCGCCCTCGATGACCTCTTCGGCAAGGGCGACACCGACCGTATGACACTGGCAAAGGTTGGTCAGGCAACAGAGCATAAATATATAGGTGTGAACTGTGGTATCATGGATCAGTTTGCATCTTGCCACGGCAAGGCAAACAATCTCATGCGCCTTGACTGCCGTAGCGGTGAGTTCCAGTATTTCCCATGGGAGCCTAAGGGCTATAAGCTCGTACTTGTTAATTCTTGCGTGAAGCACGCACTTGTGGGTTCACCCTACAACGACCGCCGCAACAGCTGCGAGCGTGTGGCAAAGGCTATTGGCGTGGAGACTCTGCGCGATGCCGACTGGGAGAAGCTGGAGGCAGTGAAAGACCAGATAAGCGAGGAAGACTACAAGCGCGCAAAGTATGTAATCGGAGAGTATTTCCGCGTGCTTGCCGTCTGCGAAGCACTTGAGAAGGGTGACTACGAGACAGTGGGCAAGAAGATGTACGAGACTCATGAGGGACTGTCGAAGGACTACGAGGTTTCCTGCGAAGAGCTCGACTTCCTCAACGACATTGCCAAGGAGTGCATGGTGACAGGTAGCCGTATCATGGGCGGAGGCTTCGGCGGATGCACCATCAACCTCGTGGAAGATGACCTTTACAACCATTTCTGCGAGACAGCAAAGGCTAAGTTCAAGGAAAAGTATGGCAAAGAGCCTGTTATCATCGACGTGGTGATAGGTGACGGTGCCCGCAAAATCAGCGACTGATAAAAATCCTTTGACCTCGCTGTTTTACAGCAAATAAAATGAATCCCCAAGGTGGTCGTAATCATTAATTTGATATGACCACCTTGGTGTTTTATTATGCTTTTTTGTTCCTTTTTTCGTTTTTAGTGTAAAAAATACACTTAAATATATAAAAAACTTTGTTTTTTCTTTGTCAGTTCAAAAAAAAAGTGTAATTTTACCGACGAAAACCATAACTGAAACATAAAATACTAAAAAATAAGACTAAAAATGAAAAAATTAACAGCTTCAATCTTAGGACTTGGCATGGCAGCAATGATGGCAGCATGCGCAAGTGGAGAAAAATCACAGCAGGGTAATATGTCAAATCTTGACCCTGCAAAGTTTGACTCAACAATCAACGGCAAAAAGACTGCCCTGTACACCCTCACCAACGGCGACATGGAGGTTTGCATCACTAATTTTGGCGGCCGAGTGGTATCAATCATGACACCCGACAAGGACGGTAAGCCCACTGACGTGGTGCTTGGCTACGACAATATAGCCCAGTATGCCGACATAAAGAACTCGCCAAGCGATTACGGCTCATCTGTGGGACGCTATGCAAACCGCATAAAGGACGGCAAGATAACCGTTGACGGTAAAGAGTATCAACTGCCCCAAAACAACTTCGGGCACTGCCTACACGGCGGACCTACAGGCTGGATGTATCAGGTGTATGACGCAGAACAGCCCAACGATTCTACCCTGAAGCTCACAATTGTATCTCCAGACGGTGACAACAACTTCCCGGGTGAAGTGAAAGCCACCACCACATATACCTTATTAAGCAACAACACTCTCGACATTGTGTTTGAGGCAACAACCGACAAGGAGACTGTGATAAACATGACCAACCACAGCTATTTCAATCTGAACGGTGACCCGTCGCAGGAAGGTATGGACATGGTGCTCTATCTCAACGCCGACAACTATACCCCAGCAGATGCCACATACATGACAACAGGTGAGATACTTCCTGTTGAAGGCACTCCAATGGACTTCCGCACTCCTCATGCCATTCAGGAAACCATCGTAGACACAACATTCCAGCAGATTAAGAATGCCACAGGCTACGACCACAACTGGTGTCTGAACACATATAAGGACGGCAAGGGTGACGACACACAGGTGTGCGCATCACTCTATTCACCAAAAACTGGTATTTTCATGGAGATGTTCACAAATGAGCCTGGCGTACAGTGCTACACTGGCAACTTCCAAGGTACGGGCATCAGCTGCAAGCACGGCATCAAATATCCAAAGCATGTGAGCGTTTGTCTGGAGAGCCAGAAATATCCCGATTCTCCAAACAAGAAAGACTGGCCACAGCCTTATCTGAAACCAGGAGAGAAATACTACAGCCACGTGGCATACAAATTCTCAGTGAAATAATTTACAAAAAAAACTAACAAATAAAACAATTAAATCATGGCATTATTAGATTGGATTGTGATTGGTGTCTTCTGTCTGGCACTTATCGGTATCGTGGTTTGGGTTGTCAGTCAGAAGAACAACGACTCAGCCGACTATTTTCTCGGAGGAAAGGATGCAACATGGATTGCCATCGGTGCGTCAATATTCGCCTCAAACATTGGTTCTGAACACTTGATTGGTCTTGCCGGAGCCGGAGCATCATCAGGTATGGCTATGGCACACTGGGAGATTCAGGGATGGATGATTCTTATTCTCGGCTGGGTGTTCGTGCCATTCTATACACGCTCAATGGTTTACACCATGCCAGAGTTTCTGGAGCGCCGCTACAACCCTGAAAGCCGCACTATTCTGTCGGTTATCTCACTCATCAGCTACGTACTGACAAAAGTTGCCGTAACTGTATATGCAGGCGGCTTGGTGTTCCAGCAGGTATTTGGAATTAAGGAGCTTTGGGGCATCGATTTCTTCTGGATTGCAGCTATCGGACTGGTGGTAATCACCGCTCTCTATACCATCTTCGGAGGTATGAAGTCCGTGCTCTACACATCTGTGCTCCAGACTCCTATTCTTTTGCTCGGCTCACTGATTATCCTTGTTCTCGGTCTCCGTGCCCTTGGCGGATGGGACGAGATGATGGCTGCCTGCAGCGCCGTTGAGGTAAACCAGTATGGCGACCACATGACCAACCTCATGCGTGACCTCCGCGACCCAGATTATCCATGGCTCGGAGCCCTTGTGGGAAGTGCCGTTATCGGTTTCTGGTATTGGTGTACCGACCAGTTCATCGTGCAGCGCGTACTCTCAGGAAAGAACGAGAAGGAAGCCCGCCGCGGTACAATCTTCGGCGCATATCTGAAACTTCTGCCTGTATTCCTGTTCCTTATCCCAGGTATGATTGCATTTGCTATGTCGAAGAATGGCATCGCACTCAACGGCGAGGTTTACGTATTGCCAAGTGCCGATGCAGCCTTCCCGTCACTTGTGGCAAAACTGCTGCCTGCAGGTGTTAAGGGACTTGTGGTTTGCGGTATTCTCGCAGCCCTCATGTCATCACTTGCATCACTGTTCAACTCATCTGCGATGTTGTTCACCATCGACTTCTACAAGCGTTTCAAGCCCAACACTCCCGAGAAGCAGCTCGTGACCATCGGCCAGATAGCCACTGTGGTAATTGTGATTCTCGGTATCCTCTGGATTCCAATCATGAAGAGCGTAGGCGACGTTCTCTACAACTATCTGCAGGACGTTCAGTCTGTACTCGCTCCAGGTATCGCATCAGCATTCCTCCTCGGTATCTGCTGGAAGCGTGCATCTGCAAAAGGCGGTATGTGGGGACTGCTCTCTGGTATGATTATCGGTTTGACACGTTTGGGCGCAAAGGTTTACTACTCCAACGCCACCGATGCTTCCGACAGCTGGTTTAAGACAGTGTTCTATGATTTCAACTGGCTCTACTTCTGCGGCGTTATGCTCGTAGTATGCTGCCTTGTCGTGATTATTGTCAGCCTTGCAACCGAGGCTCCTTCAGAGGAAAAAATCAAAGGACTCGTATTCGGCACATCAACACCAGAGCAGCGTGCGGAGACCCGTGCAAGCTGGAACAAGTGGGATATCATCCACACCTGCATTATCCTTGCCATCACAGTAGCATTCTACTACTACTTCTGGTAAACGGGCAATACGCAACACTGCACAATAAACAAACAAAAAAACGAAAATGGTATCATATTATCACGAACAACCCCGGATGCTGGTTTCTGTCGACTGCATCGTATTCGGATTTGACGGTCGCGAATTACGGGTACTCATAGGTAAACGCCAAATGGATCCGGGACGTGGTGAATGGTCTGTATATGGTGGATTTGTACGCAGCAATGAGAGCATTGACGACGCCGCCAACCGGGTGCTTATGGAGCTTGCAGGACTGCGCAACCAGTATCTGCGCCAAGTAGGAGCATTCGGCCGCATAGACCGAGACCCAGGCGAGCGGGTTATCTCCATTGTATATTATGCGCTTATCAACGTGAACGATTATGATGAGAAGCTGCGCGAGAAACATGGAGTGGAGTGGATGGCGATAAACGACCTTCCCCCACTCTACTCCGACCACCGCAGCATGATACAGAAAGCAAGGCAGATGATGCGCGAGACAATAACGCATGAGCCCATCGGCTTCCGTCTTCTGCCCAAGCTGTTCACTCTCACCCAGCTTCAGAAAGTCTACGAGGCAATCAGCGGCGAAGAGCTTGACAAGCGCAATTTCAGAAAATACATCAACGATATGTATTATCTGGAGCGTACAGAACTGATAGACAAGAAAAGCTCGAAACGCGGAGCACACCTCTACCGTTTCAACTTGAGCGCCAACAGAGAAAAGACAAACATTTAAAAAAGTAAGACAATTATGTTAGAAGAATTAAAGCAAGAAGTGTTTCAGGCCAACCTTGACTTGGTGAAGCAGGAGTTGGTTATATTCACATGGGGCAACGTGTCGGGCATCGACCGTGAAAAAGGCCTCGTGGTGATAAAGCCATCGGGTGTTAGCTATGACGACATGAAGGCAAGCGACATGGTTGTGGTTGACCTGGAAACAGGCAAAGTGGTTGAAGGCGACCTAAACCCGTCAAGCGACACAGCCACACACCTTATATTATATAAGGCATTCCCAAACATCAAGGGCGTGGTTCACACACACTCCACCTACGCCACAGCATGGGCACAGGCTGGTAAGGACATTCCAAACATCGGCACCACACACGCCGACTATTTCTACAAGGATATTCCCTGCACAGACGACATGACTGCCGACCAGATGGCAGAGTATGAGAAAGAAACAGGCGAAGTAATAGTAAAGCGCTTTGAAGGCATGAATCCTGACCATACTCCTGGTGTGTTGGTTAAGAATCACGGTCCTTTCTCATGGGGCACATCACCAGCCAATGCCGTTTACAATGCCAAGGTTATGGAACAGTGTGCCAAGATGGCTTTTGTGAGCCTCATGGTTAATCCTGAGACAACCATGAATCCGTTGCTCATAGAGAAGCACTACATGCGCAAGCATGGTCCAAACGCATATTACGGACAAAAGAAAAAATAAAAACAAACTGACTATGCACAAAATTTATTCAGAAAGCGAAATTTGGTTTGTCACCGGTGCACAGCTCCTTTATGGAGGCGATGCAGTGGTACAGGTTGACGGACACTCAAAGGAAATGGTTGACGGACTCAACGCATCTGGCCGCCTGCCAATAAAAGTAGTATATAAAGGTACAGCCAACTCCTCTGTCGAGGTTGAGACAATCATGAAGGCTGCCAACAACGATGACAAGTGCGTGGGTATCATCACATGGATGCACACCTTCTCGCCTGCCAAGATGTGGATTAAGGGTCTTCAGGCTCTCAAGAAGCCACTGCTCCACCTCCACACTCAGTATAATGCCGAGATTCCCTGGGACACCATCGACATGGACTTTATGAACCTCAACCAGAGTGCCCACGGCGACATCGAGTTCGGCCACATCTGCACCCGCATGCGTGTTCCACGCAAGGTTGTCGTTGGCTACTGGAAGAGCGAGGAAGTACAGAAGCAGATTGCCGTATGGTCGCGTGTTGCAGCCGGTGTGGCTGATGCCCATAACGTGCGTTGTCTGATGTTCGGTATGAACATGAACAACGTTGCCGTAACCGACGGTGACCGCGTGGAGTTTGAGCAGCGTCTCGGTTATCATGTTGACTACTATCCAGTGTCTTCACTCATGGATTATCTCAAGAAAGTGACAGACGCAGAGGCTGACGCACTTGTTGAGGAATACAAGAAGGCATACACAATCAAGATCGACGAGTCGGGCGAAGAGGTTTATTGGGAGAAGGTGAAGAATGCCGCCAAGGCTGAGATTGCTCTCCGCCGTGTGCTTGAGGACGAAGGCGCGACAGCCTTTACCACTAACTTCGATGACCTCGGCGACGCTGACATCAACGATCCTAACTTCTGCGGTTTCGACCAGATTCCGGGTCTCGCATCACAGCGTCTCATGGCTGAGGGCTATGGTTTCGGAGCTGAGGGCGACTGGAAGACAGCCTGCCTTTACCGCACACTGTGGATAATGAACCAGGGACTTGAAAAGGGTTGCTCGTTCCTTGAGGATTATACTCTCAACTTCGCAGCCGACTGCACATCGAGCCTGCAGAGCCACATGCTTGAGGTTTGTCCGCTCATCGCTGTTGACAAACCTACTCTTGAGGTTCACTTCCTCGGCATCGGCATACGCAAGCAGCAAACAGCACGCCTTGTGTTCACATCGAAGACAGGACGGGGAATCAAGGCTACAGTCGTTGACCTCGGCAACCGCCTGCGCCTGATTACCAGCGAGGTGGAGTGCATCGAGCCGAAGCCAATGCCTAAGCTCCCTGTTGCATCTGCCCTTTGGGTTCCACAGCCCACATTCGAGATTGGCGCAGGCGCATGGATTCTTGCCGGCGGCACTCACCACAGCGCATTCTCATACGACATCACAGCTGAGTACTGGGAAGACTTCGCCGAGATTGTGGGCATCGAGCACATCAGCATCGACAAGAACACCACAACCATCGGATTCAAGAATCAGCTTCGCAACAACGAGGTTTACTACATGCTTAACAAGGCTCTTAAGTAATATAAGACTTACTAAGATATATAAAATTTATAAGACTTATAGAATTTATAAGATTTATAGAATAAAAACTATGCAATCAAATCCAAAAACAACAATAGAAACAGGTAAAGCCATTCTCGGAATCGAGTTTGGCTCTACCCGTATAAAGGCAGTTCTCATTGATGCCCACAACAATCCTATAGCTCAGGGCAGCCACGACTGGGAAAACCAGCTTGTTGACGGGCTCTGGACTTACAGTATCGACATGATATGGAACGGTCTGCAGGACTGCTACGCCGACCTCCGCAAAAACGTGAAGGAGCAGTACGACACCGAGATTGAGACCTTAGCAGCCATCGGTATCAGCGCAATGATGCACGGATACATGGCTTTCAATGACAACGATTCCGGATTCTATAAAGAAACTCTCGTGCCTTTTCGCACATGGCGCAACACAAATACAGCCAAGGCTGCCGCCGAACTGTCAGAGCTGTTTGTGTTCAACATCCCGCTGCGCTGGAGCATCTCACATCTCTACCAGGCAATACTCAACGGCGAGGAGCATGTGAAGGACATCACTTTCCTCACCACTCTTGCAGGATATATTCACTGGCAGATTACAGGCGAGAAAGTGCTCGGCGTGGGCGACGCATCTGGCATGCTGCCTATCGACTCTGAGACCAAGAACTACTCGGCAGAGATGGTTAGCAAGTTCAACGACCTTGTGGCTCCACGCGGCTTCGGCTGGACGCTTGAGAATATTCTTCCCAAGGTGCTCATGGCCGGTGAGGATGCAGGCAAGCTGAACGAGAAGGGAGCAAAGCTGCTCGACGTGTCAGGACACCTGAAGGCTGGCATACCTGTTTGTCCTCCCGAAGGCGACGCCGGCACAGGCATGGTGGCAACCAACGCCGTGAAGCAGCGCACAGGTAACGTATCGGCTGGTACATCATCTTTCTCTATGATTGTATTGGAGAAGGAGCTGAGCAAGCCCTACGAAGTTATCGACATGGTGACAACTCCCGACGGAAGTCCCGTGGCAATGGTTCACTGCAACAACTGTACATCCGACCTCAACGCATGGGTGGGATTGTTTAAGGAATATCAGGAACTACTTGGCATTAAGGTGGATATGAACGAGCTTTACGGCAAGCTCTACAACCACGCGCTCACCGGCGATGCCGACTGCGGTGGACTTATCTCTTACAACTACATATCAGGCGAGCCTGTAACCGGTTGCGAGGAAGGCCGTCCGCTCTTTGTGCGCTCAGCCAACGATAAGTTCAACCTTGCCAACTTCATGCGCGTACATCTTTATGGTTCAGTGAGCGTGCTGAAGGTGGGCAACGATATTCTCTTCAACGACGAGAAGATAAAGGTTGACCGCATCACAGGTCACGGCGGTCTGTTCAAGACCAAGGGCGTGGGACAGCGCGTGCTGGCTGCTGCCATCAACTCGCCAATCTCTGTTATGGAGACTGCAGGCGAAGGCGGCGCATGGGGTATAGCCCTGCTCGGCTCATATCTTGTGAACAACGATAAGAAGCAGTCGCTCGCCGACTTCCTCGACGAGAAGGTGTTCGCAGGCAATGCCGGTGTGGAGATTGCTCCCACCGCCGAGGACATTGCAGGATTCAACGCCTACATCGAGAACTATAAGAAAGGTATTGCCATTGAAAAGGCAGCAGTTGCAAACAAGAAATAAAACAATACGATTATGATTAAGTGCATATTGACAACAGCTGTAGCTGTGACATTTGGCATCTCTGCATCGGCTGAGAGCACCCAGGCAACAATACACGTAAACCAGGGCAAGGAGAAAATCAACAAGGAGATTTACGGACAGTTTGCCGAGCATCTCGGCTCATGCATCTACGGTGGTCTGTGGGTTGGCGAAAATTCACAGATTCCAAACATCAACGGCTACCGCAAGGATGTGTTCGATGCTCTGAAGGCTCTCCAGATTCCCGTGCTTCGCTGGCCGGGCGGATGCTTTGCCGACGAATATCACTGGATGGACGGCATCGGTCCACGCGACAAGCGTCCTACCATGCAGAACAACAACTGGGGCGGCACCATCGAGGACAATTCATTTGGTACACATGAGTTCCTTAACCTCTGCGAGATGCTTGGCTGCGAGCCTTACATCAGCGGCAACGTGGGCAGCGGAACTGTTGAAGAGCTTGCCAAATGGGTGGAGTATATGACCAGCGACGGCGACACTCCGATGGCTCGTCTGCGCCGCCAGAACGGCAGGGAGAAGGCTTGGAAACTGAAGTATCTTGGCGTGGGCAACGAGAGCTGGGGCTGCGGCGGAAGCATGCGTCCTGAATACTACGCCGACCTCTACCGCCGTTATTCCACCTACTGCCGCGAATATGACGGCACAAAGCTCTACAAGATAGCATCGGGAGCCAGCGACTACGACTACAAATGGACCGAGGTTCTGATGAACAACGTGGGACATCGGATGAACGGACTCTCGCTCCACTACTACACCGTGACCGGCTGGAGCGGCAGCAAGGGTGCGGCTATCAACAACAACACCGACGATTTCTATTGGACCATGGGCAAATGCCTCGGCATTGAGGATGTTATCAAGAAGCATTCTGCAATCATGGACAAGTACGACCCGAAGAAACAAATCGGTCTTCTTGTTGACGAATGGGGAACATGGTGGGACGAGGAGCCAGGCACCGTTCGCGGACACCTGTATCAGCAGAACTGTATGCGCGACGCATTCGTGGCAGCTCTGTCGCTCAATGTGTTCCACCGTCACACCGACCGTGTGAAGATGTGTAACATCGCTCAGGTGGTGAACGTACTCCAGTCGATGATTCTCACCGACCAGAAAGGCACGGGCCACATGGTGCTCACACCTACCTACCACGTGTTCAAGATGTACACTCCGTTCCAGGAGGCGACTTATCTGCCAATGGACATAAAGTCTGACTCTATCGATGTGCGCGGCTACGAGCAGATGCCCAACCCGCGCATTCCGCTGCTCAACACATCGGCTGCAAAGACCAAGGACGGAAGCGTCGTGGTGTCCCTGTCGAACATCAGTCTCGACAAGGCCCAGGAGGTGAGCATCAATCTCGACGGCATGACTGCAAAGACCGTGAGCGGCGAGATTCTCACCTGCAAGACCATTGCCGACTACAACGACTTCGACCATCCCGACAATGTGAAGCCAGCAGCATTTAAGGACGCTAAACTGAAGAAAAACGTGCTTATTGTGAAAATTCCTGCAAAATCTATCGTTGTTCTCAACATAAAATAGTAATTTTGCAAATTGAAAGTAAAATAAACAAATAATAAAACAATTATGAACAACAAAGAATTAATGAACAAAGCTGCCGACAATATCCGTATCCTGGCAGCCTCAATGGTAGAAAAAGCTAAGTCTGGTCACCCCGGCGGTGCCATGGGCGGTGCCGACTTTATCAATGTGTTATATTCAGAGTATCTGCAGTATGACCCGAAGAACCCGGGTTGGGCTGGCCGCGACCGTTTCTTCCTCGATCCAGGCCACATGGCTCCAATGCTTTACTCTCAGCTCTGCCTCATCGGCAAGTACAGCCTCGACGAGCTGCAGCAGCTCCGCCAGTGGGGCTCTCCAACTCACGGACATCCTGAGTTCGAGATTAGCCGCGGTATCGAGAACACATCTGGTCCACTCGGTCAGGGTCATGCCTACGCCGTAGGCGCTGCCATCGCAGCCAAGTTCCTTGCCGCAAAGACAGGCAACCCTTCAATCGCCAATGAGACCATCTACGCATATATATCTGACGGTGGCGTTCAGGAGGAAATCTCTCAGGGTGCTGGCCGCATCGCCGGTCACCTCGGTCTGAGCAACCTCGTGATGTTCTACGACTCTAACGACATTCAGCTCTCAACAGAGTGCGATGAGGTTATGACCGAGGACACAGCAAAGAAGTATGAGGCTTGGGGCTGGAACGTAATCAGCATCAACGGTAACGACTGCGATGAAATCCGTAAGGCTCTCGACGCAGCAAAGGCAGAGACCAAGCGTCCTACCCTCATCATCGGTAAGACCATCATGGGCAAGGGTGCGCTGAAGGCCGACTGCACATCTTACGAGCGCAACTGCAAGACTCACGGTGCTCCTCTCGGCGGCGACGCTTTCGTGAACACCATCAAGAATCTTGGCGGTAACCCTGAGGCTCCATTCGCCATCTTCCCAGAGGTTGAGGAGCTGTATGCCAACCGTGCAAAGGAGCTTGAGACTATCTGCGCTGAGAAGTATGCGGCTGAGAAGGCATGGGCTGAGGCTAACCCTGAGGCTGCCGCTAAACTGGAGAAGTGGATGAAGAACGAGGCTCCTGAGGTTGACTGGACAAAGGTGGCACAGAAGGACAACGACGCTACACGTAGCGCATCGGCTGCCGTACTCGGCGTACTGGCTGAGCAGGTTGAGAACATGATCTGTGCTTCTGCCGACCTGTCTAACTCAGACAAGACCGACGGTTTCCTGAAGAAGACCCACGCCATCACCCGCGACGATTTCAGCGGCGCATTCTTCCAGGCAGGTGTTGCCGAGCTCACCATGGCTTGCTGCTGCATCGGTATGGCTCTCCACGGTGGTGTTATCCCTGCATGTGGTACATTCTTCGTATTCTCTGACTACATGAAACCTGCTGTCCGTATGGCTGCCCTGATGCAGTTGCCGGTGAAGTTCATCTGGACTCACGACGCATTCCGTGTTGGCGAGGACGGTCCTACTCACGAGCCTGTTGAACAGGAGGCACAGATTCGTCTGATGGAGAAGCTGAAGCGTCACGACGGCAAGAACGCCATGCTCGTGCTCCGTCCTGCCGATGCTCTTGAGACAACTGTTTGCTGGCGCATGGCTATGGAGAACACCGAGTCGCCGACGGCTCTCATATTCTCTCGCCAGAACATCACCACCCTGCCTGCCGGCACCGACTACAACGAGGCTGCCAAGGGTGCCTACAACATTGCCGGCGCTGATGAGAATCCCGACGTTATCATGGTTGCCTCAGGCTCTGAGGTTGCCACTCTCGTTGCCGGCGCTGAGCTGCTGCGCAAGGATGGCGTTAAGTGCCGCATAGTTTCTTGTCCTTCTGAGGGTCTGTTCCGCACACAGCCTGCCGACTATCAGAATGCCCTGCTGCCCAACGGCGCAAAGATTTTCGGTCTCACCGCAGGTCTGCCCGTTAACCTTCAGGGTCTCGTTGGCAGCAACGGTAAGATTTGGGGTCTTGAGACATTCGGATTCTCTGCTCCTTACAAGGTGCTCGACGAGAAGTTAGGCTTCACAGCCGAGAATGTTTATAATCAGGTAAAAACAATGTTGTAAACAAGTTGACGAGTTGACA
>JAUNSB010000027.1:0-6409 GCA_030539375.1 Prevotella sp. | reverse complement strand
ATTTTTAATTTTTTTTTTTCTTTGTGTCAAGGTGTTTTGCGTTGTATAAACCAAAAAAACTGGTTTATTTGACAAATTTTTAACTCTAAAAAAAAAAAAAAACGACTATGGATATCAAGACAGTAGGAATAGCCAGCGACCACGCCGGCTTTCCACTCAAGAAATTTGTGATACAGTACTTGGAGGAGCACGGCTATCCTTACAAGGATTACGGCACATACAGCGACCAGAGCTGCAACTATCCCGAGTTCGGTCACGCTCTTGCCGAAGGCATTGAGAGCGGCGAGGTTTATCCCGGCATCGGCATCTGCGGCAGCGGCGAGGGCATCGCAATGACTCTGAACAAGCACCAGGGCGTGCGTGCCGGACTGTGCTGGGACCCGGAGATAGCACATCTCATCCGTCAGCACAACGATGCCAACGTACTGGTAATGCCGGGCCGTTTCATCACCAACTACACGGCGGCAAAAATCATGGACGAGTTCTTCAAGACCACCTTTGAGGGCGGTCGCCATCAGACCCGTGTAGACATGATTCCCGTAAAAAAGTAACAAAACAGAAAGATAATGAAAAAAATTGCACTGATAAGTTGTATGATAGTATGCTGTGCTCTGGCAACAATGGCACAGGCAGAAATCAAGTTTGAAAAGTTAACTCACAATTTCGGGAAGTTCTCTGAGAACGCTCCCAAGGTGACTACCGTATTCAAATTTACAAACGTAGGCGACGCACCGCTGGTAATAAATCAGGCGGTGGCAAGCTGCGGATGTACCGTGCCCGAATATACAAAGGCACCGATAAAGCCGGGAGAGCAAGGCACTATTAAAATTACTTATAATGGTGCAGGCAAGTTTCCTGGTCACTTCAAGAAGAGCATCACCGTGCGCACCAATGGTAAGGTTGAGATGACACGCCTATACATTGAGGGCGACATGGAGGCGGCGAAGGACAAGTAAATAAGCCACAAAAACCATCATACCCGTTATAGCCCACGACACCGGGAACACCATCATCAGTGTGTCGTAAGTGGGATATAACGGGTATATTGTATATATCCACACAAGGCGCAGCAGGCACGTGCCGAACACTGTGAGCAGTGCCGGAACCGCCGAGTAGCCCAGTCCGCGCAGCGCGCCTCCCGAAATCTCGTAGCTGCATGCCACCCATTGCCACGCAAGTACCAATTCCATGCGCCTGAACCCATAGTCCACCACGCTCGCATCGGTGGAGAATATCCCGATGAAAAACTCCTTCTGCCAGCAGAACGCCAGATTGCACACGGCGCACGCCACCACGCTCATAGCCATGCACAACCGCCACGCGCGCCTACAGCGCTCCAGGTTGCCTGCGCCATAGTTCTGCCCCACAAAGGTGGTGGCGGCGGTGGTGAACGAGTTTATCACGAAATAACAATAATATTCGTAGTTCAGCGCGGCGGCAGAACCAGCCACGGCATCGGCACCGCAGCGGTTGATGGCTGCCTGAATGAATATGTTGGCTATCGAGAACACCATGCCCTGCACGCCGGCAGGCACGCCAGTCTTCATCATGCGTACTATCTCAGAGCGGTAAATCCTGAAACGGCAGGTGCGCAGCGTGAACGGCTCAGCCTCGCGGAGCAGCAGCACCGTGACCCACACTGCATTAACGATAAACGACACCACTGTGCCGATTGCCACGCCAGCCACGCTCATGTCGAACCCTATTACGAGAATCAGGTTGAGCACGGTGTTCACCACGCCCGACACCAGCAGACAGTACAGCGGGCGCCGTGTGTCGCCCATGCCGCGCAGCACCGCCGCACCGAAATTGTAGACCATCAGGAACGGCATGCCGAGAAAGTAGATGCGCAGGTAGAGAGTGGACAGGCCGATGACATCGTGAGGCGTGTCCATCATCTCCAGTATCGGGCGTGCCAGCGCAATGCCCACAAACATCACCAGCACCCCGCTAAGCACCGCCACAACCATCGACGTGCTTATCGCCTGCTTTATCGCCCCGTCGTTCTTCTGCCCTATGTGATGCGCAATCAGCACATTGGCACCCACCGACAGTCCTATGAATATATTGATAAGCAGATTTATCAGCGCGCCGTTGCTGCCCACGGCAGCCAGAGCCTCGCTTGATGCAAAGCGTCCCACCACCGCAACGTCAATGGAGTTGTACAACTGCTGAATGATGCTGCTCGCCGCCAATGGCAGGGCAAAGAGCAGAATCTTGCGGAACATACCGCCATGCGTCATATCCATATTTTTCATATCCTGAACAATCTACTTTTACGCCTTATTTATAAATAGCCTGCAAAAGTACGCATTTTATGTCACACTGCAAAATTTTTTTATGAGAATTTATGATAAATATATATCATCATAATTTTACAGGAATCTAATTACTTGCAAAAGTTTAATAATGCCCCCGATAATCATTCATCAGCGCCTCGCGCAGTCCGCGCCGTATCCTCTCCAGCTCCGCCGGGTTGTCGGCAAGCGACTCAAGAAACAGCACGAGACTCCACATCTGGATGCCGCTGATCATGTCGCCCGAAAATTTTTTTGCGCTCGTCGCAATACAGGTGATAGCGCTCCATGGCGCGCGTGCCGGCTCTCACGCCTGCCTTTTTTCTTTCGCTCACTGTTGCCGCCACAAAGGCTGCAAGATTTGTAAACACTGCCCTCTTGGGACTTTTTCTCTTAATTTCTGTCATTTTTTCTGTTTTATTTGTTAATATAAGTTATATTTTTAGCCATTTGCGAGTAACATGTTACTCGCACTTTGATTTGGCTAATTCATTTATTTTTAGTACCTTTACACCTTGAAAACATGCATCGTGCATGTCCGGCTTTCATCAGCCGGAATTATTAATTATTTAACAACACAAAGAGCTATGCATATTAGCTGTTTTAGGAACTTCAAGAGCAAGAAGCCCGAGAATTCCACACTGGAGGCGATGGCGCAGTACATACGTACCGACCGTAGCCTCGCACAGATCACCGCACTCTACCGGCAGGGCGGCAGTAAGACAATCAAAGAGGGAAGCCCCATGTTTGCAGTGGCGGCAACCTTCAGCGGAGGCAAGTCAAAGGAGCACATCACTGCGCTCACGGGACTGTCGCTCGTAGACCTCGACCATGTCGCGCCCGACAGGCTTGAGGCAATGCGCCGCGCGGCGGCGGCCGACCCCCACACGCTGCTCTGCTACACCACCATCAGCGGCGCGGGGCTGCGTATCATATTTAAATACGAACTGGACGGCACATATAGTATGAGCAAACAGTTAAAATTCTACAATAAGGCGTTTGCGGCGGGCAACGGCTACTATGCGCGCCTGCTCGGCACGGAGCCCGACATGCAGTGCAAGAACGTAAACCGTCTGTCGGGGCTTGCCCACGACCCCGACGTGTATTTCTGCCCTTCGGCAACGCCGTTCACCGCCACTGAGATTGACGAATGCAGCCGCGAGACAGCCGCGACCGACAGCCGCACAAGGCAGTTTGAGCGCATCGACAGCTACTTCCGCAACGTCATCATCGGCCGTCTGCCCGAGGGACTGGAATATGCCCCAGGCAGCCACAACGACTACGTGATGCGCGTGGGCTACATGCTCGCCCAGAGGCGCTACCCCGAGAGCGCGGTGACGGAATGGGCAAAGACCATGTTTGCCGACTATGCCGACACCGAGCAGGTGATTCACTCATGCTTTGCCAACGCCAACCACAAGGACAAAGACGACGGCAAGGCGCTGCCCCTTGCATCCGTCACCGACATAAAGGCGTTTCTCGACCGCCGCATCCGTCTGCGCCACAACGTCATCAGCGGACGCATTGAGTTCTTCGACGCCGACACCGCCGACGGCTCCGAACAGTGGCAACCGTTCGTTGACCGCATGCTCAACACCCTCTGGGCGGACATGGCGATGGACTACAAGGTGTGCAAGTTCGACATCGACAACATCGTGAACAGCATCTACACGCCACTGTTCAATCCCTTCACCCACTACCTCGACAGCCTGCCCCAGTGGCACGAGGGCGACCATGACCATATTGCCGACCTCGCCGCCACGGTGAGGCTCAAGAGCACGGGAGCGCTCAACTTCTGCGAGGTGCTGCGCAAGTGGCTCGTGGCAATGCTTGCATCGTGGCTGGGAAGCAACACCGTAAACCACGTAATCCTCGTGCTCATAGGCGAGCAGGGTGTCTACAAGACCACCTGGTTCAACTACCTGCTGCCGCCCGAGCTGCGCCGATACTTCTACAACAAGGTGAACATCAACCGCACCACGCGCGACGAGATGATCTTCCTCTCGCGCTACGCCCTGATGTGCTACGAGGAGCTCGACTGCATGAACGCCGCCGACCTCAACCGCCTAAAGGGCATAGTGACCATGGAGCACATCGACGAGCGCGAGCCTTACGCACGCTATGCCGAGCACCGACCCCACATAGCCTCGTTCTGCGGCACGGGCAACAACCTGCAGTTCCTCACCGACCCCACTGGCAACCGCCGCTGGATGCCGTTCGAGGTGGAGAGCATCATCTCGCCCCGCGAGCATCCGCTCAACTACGTGGGCATCTACAGTCAGGTGTACGCCCTCTACCTCAGCGGCTTCCGCTACTATTTCTCGCCCGAGGAGATAAAGATACAGAACGGTCACAACCGCTACTTCGAGAGCCCCAACATGGAGATGGAGCTCATCAGCCTATATTTCCGCCGACCCCTTGAGGGCGAGACGCCTACGTTTATGACCTCCAGCCGCGCGCTCCAGATCATAGGCACGGGCATAGCGCAGAAGCTCAGCACCGTGCGCATAGGCAAGGCTTTCACTGACTTAGGTTTCGTTCCGGCACGCTGCAGCGGCATACGGGGCTACTGGGTTATAGAACGTTCCGCAGAAGAGATGCGGCTGTTTCAGAAAAACGTGACTGTTGATGCCTGAATATAACCTTATGGCGGGATGTGGCGGGATAAAACGCAATTTCAAACCCTTACGCGCGCGGGCGGGCAGGAAGGTTGCAAACGTTCCCGCCCGCGTGCGCGTGAGTATGAAAACTACCCGCCACAACCCGCCATAACCCGCCACTCAACACTCCAAACTCAACACTCCCATGACCCTCCATTCCTACACCAAACAAGAGCTTGCCTCGATGTACTGCCCCAACGCCAACGGCGAGAATGCCATGCGGACACTCAACAGATGGATAAACCTCAACGATGACCTGCAGCGCGAGCTCCGCGCCACCCACTACAACAAGTGGGCCAAGAGCTTCACCTCGCGACAGGTAGAGCTAATCGTGAAATACCTCGGGGAGCCGTGAGGACAGTGTTCAGTGTTTTGCACCGTGTCATCCGCAGGATGCCCATCCATCACCGCACGGTGATGCCGCGTAGCTCTCCATCCGCCTCAATGCAAAAGCAGTGTCAGCTCGTAGAGCAGCCGTGTCGCCCGGAGAGCGCAGTGGATAAAAATAAAAAACACCGCGCCGTGGAAAAAGAATATTCTTTGAGTAAGAATGAAAAGTTTACGCTTCCAATATGTCGAGTAACTCATCTGGTGTCAACACAGGAATATCTGACATCTTAAAATCATTGCCATTCCGTGTTATAATATAATCAGAGTTGCATCTTTGTGCGCATAAATATTGAACGCCGTCTTCATAGTCCTTCCAGCCATTTTCATACGCCAGATAAACGTCATCACGGGTTTATAGACATTGGTGTCGACAAATATTTTCATAGGTATCTGTCAGCGAGAATGTCGCGTATTTCTGATTTATAGTCAAACGTGCTGTTTTCAGGGCATTTGAATCCCACGCGCATTGCCTCTATCTTAGGGGAAATGTAGTATTTACGCTTCCTCGCAGTCTTTCCATTATCCAGCTGGTCGAAATAATTTTCCACCAGAGTTTCTATGCTGATATTCCGCTTTTTGGCATAAGCCTCGGCTTTCCTATATTTTAAGGGGTCTATGGTTATTGTATTCATAATTATTCTCCTTAATGTTTTTTATTTCTGCAAAGTTACGAATAAGTGAGCACAAAACAAAATATAAAATAAAATTTTAATATTTTTTTGTCGAACGGGAGTATTTTATATAAAGATACACCTCAAATTATTCCAAACAACAAATTTTTTTACTGATTTTTATTTAAACAGTAATGACCGGAAATGCCCCATAAATGCCCATAAATAATATTTTGTGGCGATGCCACCAATGAACAAAATTTTTTTGGCAATTATTTGCTTTAGCAAACAGATATTTTTTGGAAATTTCCGGTTTATTTATGAAAATTACTGTTCAAAAACAAAATATATTAATGTTTCAGATATCCGCTGTTTTGTTGAGAAACACGAAAAGTTGAACTTTAACCTGCGATAACCTGCAACAACCTGCGATAACAAGAATTAGGCATTT
>JAUNSB010000026.1:0-43721 GCA_030539375.1 Prevotella sp. | reverse complement strand
GGGAAAAGGAGAAAAAACGAAAAGGGTGCGCCATAGACTTATGACACACCCTCGTTCTGTTTAATCTTAAAAGTTAGCCTATAAAAAATTTTATTTGAGCATTTATTTTGCATACTTGTCAATTAACCCTTGTGCTTGGGTGTCGCCCATCTGCTTGGCTTTCTCAAGGTTTTTCCTGCCCTCAGCCTTGTTCCCGCTGAGGCATTGCGCGAGACCGAGAAACAGGTATCCGTCGCTGCTGTCGGGAGCGAGGGCTATCAGCTCCTGCGCCGTGGCGATGGCGTCGGCGTAGAGCTTCACGCGTATTTCGAGCGATGCCTTCTCTGAGTAGTAGAGCGGGTTGCGGTCGTTCTTGCTTATAGCCTGACGTATGTCGTTGAGAGCCTGCTGGAACAGGCGGCACTGGCGCTCGGCATCGAAGCGTATGTAGTAGAAACGGTCGTTCACCTGCGGCATGAGACGCTCGTAGACGTTGAGGTCCTGCACAGCCTCGCGCATCTTTCCCCGCGCCATTCTCGCTTCGGCGCGCGCCAGTATGTAGGGAGCGGCGTCGCGTATGTAGGGCTCGGAGAATGTAGCCACGGTGCTGTCGAGCAGCGCCAGCATGGCGGTGCTGTCGCCCAGCTGAGCCTGACACATCGCCGCGCCGTAGAAGTTGTCGGCGGTGGCGCTGCCGTTCTTGGTCAGCTGCGTGTAGATGTCGAGCGCGTCGGCGTATTTCTTCTGCGCAAACTTTATCTGCGCCTTCAGCGCCGAGTAGACTGGCTGCGGGTTCTTCCCGTTGGCTGTGTTTATAGCCTGCTCCGCCTTGTCGAGCGACCATGGCGCATACAGGTTCTCCGGCTTTTCATACACGTTGTGCGAGTAGATCATGCGGGCGTAGGTGTAGTAAGTGTCGTCGTTGGCGTCGTCCACCTTTATCGCCTGCTGCATGTCGGCGTCGGCGTCGGCAAAGCGGCGCATGTCCATGTTTGCCTGCGCGCGGTACTTGTAGCCCTCGGGCGAGGTGGGGAACTTGACGATGAAGTCGTCAAGAACGGCGGCTTTGGTTACAGAGTCGGCGAGCGACTGCGCGGTGAACAGCGTCACCGTGGCGTCTTTTACGTCGTCGGGAAGCGCCTTCTTTATCATGGTGGCGCTCAGCGTGGGGTCGCTGAATATCAGCGGCGAGGGCTTCAGGCCGGTAGCCATGTTGAGGCTCACGGCATATCCGTTGGCGTTGTCGCCTGCCGGCTGCTGCATTATGCCTACGGCCTCGCCGTTGTCGTTGAACAGCGGACAGCCTCCGGCGGTCTCGGGCACCTGCATCTGGAACGTGTAGTAGGCGTATTGCTCGCTGGGAGCCTCCACCTTGCTCACAGTTCCCATCACCATTGCCGGCACCTTCTTGGCGGCGTAGGGCATCATCCACACAATGCTGCCCTCGGCGGATTTTGCCGTGGCGGCGGTGACAGCGGCGGTCTTCGTGGCGCTGACCTTGAATTTTGCCACGTCGTAGATGTCATTGGCGCCGATGATGCACTCCACGGGGTGCTCCTCGCCGCCGGCGTCGATGACCACGGCGCGGCTGGCTCCCTTGAACGGCATGAAGTTGCTCACTGCCTCGCCGTTGGTGCCCACGAAGAATCCCGTGGCGCTGCCTATGAGGTTGCCGTTGGGGGCGAATGTCTTGAGTGTGAATGTGGTTTTTGCTGCGTTTTTCGACCATTTTGCCTGTGCAGCCGCGGTGACGGTTGTCATCAGTGCGGTTGCGGCAATAAGCAGCGTGGGGATTATCCGTCTCATCGTTGTTGTCATTTTTTTTAGTTGAGTGTACGATTTTAAAAGTTTAGCATCCGTTTTTTATTCCGTGCTTTGCTTCTGCTGCGGCGGGACTGCCGCAAAAGCGACTGCAAAATTATCATTTTTTTCCCACATCGCCATGTTTTTTACATTTAAATAATGTAAAGGGTCGGGGTTTTAAGATTTAATAACAGGCTCACGCAGAACACTCATCCCTAAACACTGAACACTAAACACCGGACACTGAACACTACTCCAGCGCCTCGAATAGCTTGTCGAGTGCCTCGTCGGCATTCTTGCTCTCGTTGAGCAGGGTCACGAACTTTGAGCCTATTATCGCCCCGGCGGCATTACGCTGCGCGCTTTCCAGCGTTTGGCGGTTGCTTATGCCGAAGCCAATCATGCGCGGGTTGCGCAGGTTCATGGCGTTGATGCGCTGGAAGTACTGTTGCTTGGCGTCGTCGAACGACTTCTGCGCTCCCGTGACGGCTGCCGACGACACCATGTAGATGAAGCCGTCGGTGTGGCGGTCGATGAAGCGGATGCGCTCCTCAGAGGTCTCGGGAGTGATGAGCATGACGATGCGCAGGTCGTACTTGTCGGCGATGGGCTTGATGGTTTCCTGATAGTCCTTGAAGGGCAGGTCGGGGATGATGGCTCCGCTCACTCCGCTCTCCACGCACGAGCGGCAGAACTCCTCGATGCCATACTGCATGATGGGGTTGAGATAGCCCATGAGCACCACGGGGATGGTGATCTGCTCCCTTGCTTGGCGCAGCTGGCTGAAGATGGTGGCGAGGGTCATTCCGCCCCGCAGGGCGCGGGTGGCGGCGTCTTGTATCACGGGACCGTCGGCCATGGGGTCGCTGAAGGGGATTCCCACTTCCACCATGTCGATGCCGCGGCGCTGCATGGCGATTATCACTTCGGCCGTGCCCTCCTTGGTGGGGCAGCCGGCGCAGAAATAGAGCGACAGAAGCTTTTTGTCGCCGCTCTCAGAAAAAAGTTTGTTTATCTTGTTCATGTCTGTTTAGTTCTTTAATTTCTTACTTCGTTTATAAATTCTCTTAGCATCGCGGCATCCTTCACTGCCGGGGCGGTTTCAAACCGCGAGTTGAGGTCGATGCCTGCCAGCATGGGGTGACTGAAGGCGGCTATCCTGCCTGCGTCGCCTGGACCTATGCCTCCGCTGAGCAGAAACGGCGTGGTGCTGCGGTAATGGCTGAGGACGCTCCAGTCGAAGTGCTTTCCGCTGCCGCCCATGCCCGCGCATTTGGTGTCGAAGAGCAGAAGGTCGGCGCAATCCTCGTATTGGCGATACTGAGCTATGTCCTCGGCACCAGCAACGCTTATTGCCTTTATCAGTTTTACGCCCGGGGCGGCGGAGTGCAGGGCACGGAGAGTGTCGGGCGACTCACTGCCGTGGAGCTGCACCATGTCGAGGCGGTAGCGTGCGATTTTGTCGATGATTTCGGCTGGGGCGGCATTCACGAACACGCCCACGCGCCTTATGTCATCCGCTATCTCGGGCACGGCGCTGACCATGCGCGGCGACTTGGGGTAGAATATCATTCCGATGCAGTTGGCGCCCGCCGCAATCACGTCGCTGATGTTTCGCGACTCGCGCATTCCGCAGACCTTTATTATCATGGCTGTGAATTTAGCTGGTTAATGAAATTGCCGAGCGCCGCGGCGGGGTCGTCGTGCCGCATGAAATTCTCGCCGATGAGGAAACCCTCGAATCCCGCCGCCCTCAGGGCGCTGACGGTGTCGGGACTGCTTATGCCGCTCTCGCTCACCCTCACCGTGCCGCTGGGCATAAGCTCCGCCAGGCGGAACGAGTTTTGCACGTCGGTGACGAAGGTGCCGAGGTTGCGGTTGTTCACGCCGCACATGTCGGGAACGGTCTCGGCGTAGTCTATTTCACGCTCGGAGTGGGTCTCCAGCAGCACCTCCATACCCAGTACGTGGGCGGCGCGGTGGAGCTGGCGATACTCGTCCTTCGACAGACAGGCGGCTATGAGCAGCGCGGCGCTTGCTCCGCATAGTCTTGCCTGCAGGAGCTGGTATTCGTCGATCACGAAGTTCTTATATAATATAGGTATAGAGGTTCCGCTGCGGCGCGCCGTGGTGATGTCGGTGTCGGTGCCGCCGAAAAACTTTGTGTCGGTGAGGATGCTCACCGCCGAGGCACCGCTGCGCTCATATCCCTGCGGAATCACTGCCGCGTCGGCGTCCTGCCTTATCCAGCCCTTCGACGGCGAGCGGCGCTTGAACTCTGCAATGATTCCGCTGCCCTCTCTCAGCGCCTTTGCCATCGAGGGCAGGGGAGCGCTGCCGTCAATCATCCGCTCCACGGTGATGCGGAGCTCACGTTCTGGGAGCCTGCTTTTCATCAGCTCCAGCTCGGCGCGCTTGTGCGCCACTATCTCCTGTAAAATGTCTTTCATAAGCTATGAGTTTATTTCTGCAAACTTCTTGAAGGTGGCGAGCGCCTTGCCGCTGTCGATGCTTTCGCGCGCAATGTCGATGCACTCCATGATGTCCTTCTGTCCTTTTTCCATCACCTGTATGGCGAAGGCGGCGTTGGCAAGCACCACGTCCTTCTGCGCCTTTGTGGCGCGGTTGGCAAGCACGTTGTCGAAAATCTCCTTGGCTTCCTGCTCATTGGCTCCCGCCTTCAGCTCATCGGGCGGGATGATGCCCATGCCGAGGTCGGAAGGCTTGAAGATGCGCTCGTAGCTGTTGGTGGTAACCTTGAAGTCGCCGGTGAGTGAAATCTCGTCGTAGCCGTCGATGCTGTTCACTATGCCGTAATCTACGCCTATCTTCTGGTAGACGTTGCTGTAGAGGCGCATCTGGTCGAGGTTTGCCACGCCGAGCAGCTGACATTGCGGGCGCGAGGGGTTTACGAGCGGACCGAGAAGGTTGAAGCACGTGGGGAACTGGAGCGCCTTGCGTATGGGGCCCACGAACTTCATCGCCCTGGCAAACAGCTGGGCGTGGAGGTAGACGATGCCTGCCTCGTTGAGGCTGCGGTTGAGCACGTCGGTGTCGGCGGTGAATTTTATGCCGTGGTTGGCTATCACGTTCGACGCTCCGCTGGTGCTCGTGGCGGCATAGTTGCCGTGCTTAGCCACCTTGTAGCCTGCGCCGGCAATCACGAAGCACGCCGTGGTGGAGATGTTGAAGGTGTTCTTGCGGTCGCCGCCCGTTCCCACCACGTCGATGTAGCGGTCGCAGTCGAGCAGCGCCGGCACTCCCGTCTCAAGTATTCCGTCGCGCAGTCCCAATAGCTCGTCCACCGTCACGCCGCGCATCTGCAGGGCTGTGAGCAGCGCCGTAATCTGTTCGTCGGGATATCGTCCCTGAGTAATGCCAATGAGTATGGCTTTTGTCTCCTCTCGTGTCAGTTCCTCCTGGTTGAGGACTCTTTCCAATATCTGTTTCATGTCGTTTTCTTTATTTTCTAATCCAATTTTCCATCATTCTCCTGCCCTCTGTCGTGAGCACGCTCTCGGGGTGAAACTGTATTCCGTGGATGTCGAGCGTCTTGTGACGCAGCGCCATTATCTGTCCCTCGTCGCTTTCGGCGGTGACTTCGAGGCAATCGGGAAATCCCTCTTTGCTCACCACCCAGGAGTGATATCTGCCCATGGTGATGCGTTGGGGCAGACCGTCGAACACGTAGTCGTTGCCAAACTGCGTTCCCTCGGTCGCTATGCCGTGGAACACGTCGGTGAGGTTGGTCAGGCGGCCGCCGAAGTGCTCGCCGATTGCCTGATGGCCGAGACACACGCCGAGGATGGGCTTCACTCCTGCGTAGGTGGCAATCACCCGCGGCATAAGTCCTGCCTCCGACGGTATGCCGGGACCGGGGCTGAGTATTATCTTGTCGAACTCCGCGATGTCGCCCATCTCGAATTTGTCGTTGCGCACCACCGTCACCTCTGCGCCCAGCTCTTTCACGAGGTGGCTCAGGTTGTAGGTGAATGAGTCGTAGTTGTCGATGATTATAATTTTCATTGTCTTACCTTTCTTAATATTCTTACCTTTCTCCTAATACTCCTACTTCATCTCCTCCGCCATTAAGATTGCCTTTCTCAGCGCCCCGAGCTTGTTGTTGACCTCTTGCAGCTCATACTCCTCGTCGCTCTTTGCCACCACTCCGCCTCCGGCCTGAAACCACAGCTCGCCGTTGCGGCTCACGAAGGTGCGGATGGTTATTGCCTGGTTGAGGCTGCCGTCGAGCCCGATGAAGCCTATGCATCCGCCGTAGGCTCCGCGGTTGTGGGGCTCTATCTCGCTTATCACCTGCATGGCGCGCACCTTGGGGGCGCCCGAGAGCGTTCCTGCGGGGAAGGTGTCGATGAACGCCTTTATAGGACTGGCGCCCTCGTCGAGCTTGCCGCTCACACGGCTCACGAGATGTATCACGTGGCTGTAGTACTGCATGTCTTTGTAGAAGTCCACCTTCACGCCGTGGCAGTTGCGGCTCAGGTCGTTGCGCGCAAGGTCCACGAGCATCACGTGCTCGGCGTTCTCCTTGGGGTCGTTGCGCAGATACTCGGCGTTGGCGGCGTCCTGTCGGGCGTTGCCCGTGCGCTTCGTGGTTCCGGCGATGGGGTCGATGTAAGCCCTGCCGCCGTCTATGCGGCAATGAGTCTCGGGCGAGGAGCCGAAGATGCGGAATCCGCCGAGGTCGAAGTAGAACAGGTAGGGCGAGGGGTTGATGCTCCTCAGCGCGCGGTAGAGCTTGAAGTCATCGCCCTCATACTTCTGTATGAACCGGCGCGAGGGAACTATCTGGAACGTGTCGCCGCGCAGGCAGTGGGCAATGCACTTTCTTATGTTTGCCTTGTGCTGTTCGTCGGTGAGCGTCGACGTGGTGTCGCCCACGGGACGGAATCCGAACGCCTTGACGCTGCTCTTGTTCATGTGGCGCACGATGTCGTCGATGTCGCTCTCCCCGCCGAGGGTGACGATGGTGAGCGTGTTGTTGAAGTTGTCGAACACGATGACGTCGCGGAACAGGATGTAGAGCATGTCGGGCGCGTCGTTCTTCTCCATCGTCTCGTCCTTCACGGCGATGTTCTCGAAATATCTCACGGCGTTGAACGACGTGTAGCCGTAAAGCCCGCAGTGCTCAGCCTTGTCGCCTTCCACCTTCAGGCTGCTCATGAACTCTGTGAAGGCTGCCTCCACGGGATATGCCTCGCTTATCTCGCGGGTGGTGACGGTGCCGTCGGGATAGGTGCAGGTGGCTGCGCCGTGGCCTATGGCTATCTGCGCCATCGGGCGTATGGCTATGAATGAGCGGCTGTTGTTCTGGTCGTGATAGTCGCTGCTCTCCATCAGCGCGCTCTGGGGATAGATGTCTCGCAGTCTCATGTAGACGCCCACCGGGGTGTGCATGTCGGCGAGTATCGTCCGTGTGTGTGTGGTGTACTTAAATGTTTCCATATTCTCCTGCCATTTCTTTGTGTGATAGATAAGTGTCCATGTCTTTGTCGCCCCTGCCGCTCACGGTGAGCACCACGATGTCGGCGGGCTTCAGCTGCATCTTTTGCAGGGCGGCTATTGCGTGTGCGCTCTCCAGCGCCGGGATTATTCCCTCAAGGCGTGTCAGCTCGTAGGCTGCCCTTACCGCCTCGTCGTCGTTGATTGACAGCACGGTGGCGCGGTGCTGGCTTGCCATGTTGGCGTGGATGGGACCGATGCCGGGATAGTCGAGACCAGCCGAGATTGATTCCGCCTCCATTATCTGACCGTCGGGTGTCTGCATCACCAGGGTCTTGCTGCCGTGGAGTATTCCTAAGCGTCCGGCGTGTATCGTGGCGGCGGTGTGACCCGTGTCGGCTCCCTGTCCTCCTGCTTCGGCAAGCACGATGTTCACCCGCTCGTCGTCGATGTAGTGATATACGGTGCCGGCGGCGTTGCTGCCTCCTCCCACACACGCCACGAGATAGTCGGGATAGTCTCTGCCCACCTTCTCAGCCAGCTGCGCCTTTATCTCTTCCGATATTATGCTCTGCAGCCTCGCCACCATGTCGGGGTAGGGGTGAGGGCCCACCGTGCTGCCTATTATATAAAAGGTGTCGGCGGGATGGCAGCACCAGTCGCGGATTGCCTCGTTGGTGGCGTCCTTCAGCGTCATGTTGCCGGTGGTCACGGGGCACACCTCGGCGCCGAGCATCCTCATGCGCTCCACGTTCAGGTGCTGGCGCTCCACGTCGAGCGCTCCCTGATACACCACGCAGGGCATTCCCATGAGTGCGCACACTGTGGCGGTTGCTACGCCGTGCTGTCCTGCTCCCGTCTCTGCTATTATGCGGGTTTTGCCCATCTTTTTAGCCAGTAGAATCTGCCCTATGGTGTTGTTTATCTTGTGTGCTCCCGTGTGGTTCAGGTCCTCGCGCTTCAGGTAGAGCCTGCAACCGTACTTCTCGCTCATCCTCCGTGCATAATAGAGCGGCGACGGGCGCCCCACATAGTCGCGAAGCAGCTGCATGTACTCGCTCCTGAACTCCTCGCTCTCAATCACCTTGAGATACTCGTTTTTCAGAGTCTCCACCGTGGCGTACAGTATTTCGGGGATGTACGCCCCTCCGAATTCTCCGTAGAATCCCTTTTCGTCCACTTGAAATGTCTTTTTCATAAAGTTTCCTTTCTGTTTTATTTTTTGTTTGTTTATTTTCGTTGTTGATAATAAAGCAACAAGGCTCGCCGCTGTCGCGACGAGCCTTGCTGTATCTTTATCTTGTTCTGAACAATCAATGTTTAGGTACACGGCTGTATGTCTCGCGACTTTTCAATCTCGAGCTCTGCCACCACCATGCGTTGTTGTTCAGATACCTTTTCATATTGTTTTGCTGTTATTTTTTGTTTCCTGACTGCAAAAGTACTGATAATATCTGAAACTACCAAACTTTTTGCCATTTTTTTTCGTTTTTATATGAAAAAAGTTTTTCGGAGTGTGAAACACCTTATATATTATTATGTACCGGATCGGAATTTATATTTAGAAATTTCACACAATCATGAATTCCGCCATAACCATGTTGCTTACAAACACTCCCTGACGGGTGAGATGCAGGCGGTTGCCGTCGTGTGTCAGCAGGCCGCTTGAGAGAAATTGTCTGGCGATGTGTTCCGCTTTTGTTCTCATTTCATGTCCGAAACGGGTTTCCATTTCGTCAAGGTCAATTCCCTCGGCGGTGCGCAGGCGCAGCATTGTGTAGTCGTTGAGGCTCTCGGTGGGTGAGAGATGCTCACGCACGGCTGGCAATTCTTCACGCTCAAGTGCTTCTATATATATAATAAGGTGTGGAGGGTTGGATGAGCGGGTGGCTTTGCCGTCGAATGAGTGGGCTGCGGCGCCTATGCCAAGATAGGGTGTGAGATTCCAGTAGCTGCTGTTGTGCTGTGAGCGGTAGCCTTTGCGTGCAAAATTGCTGATTTCGTAATGCTCGTAGCCAGAGTGACGCAGGGTGTCGATGAGCGTTTCATACATTTTGCGCTCTGTCTCCTCTGGTGTTTCTGTGATTTTGTTTTGCTCCAGCATACGGTATAGTTGTGTACCTTCCTCGTACATCAAGCAGTAGGCGGAGATGTGCGGCACGTCGAGAAGCAAGGCTTTGTCGATGTCACGCTTGAAGTCGTCGATGGTCTCCTCGGGAAATCCGTACATAAGGTCGATGGAAATGTTGCTGAACCCGGCACGTTTCAGATTCCCCACTGCCTGAGTTATCTGAGCGGAGTTGTGACGACGGTGCAGGAACTTCAGGCGGCTATCGCCGAAGGTCTGCGCCCCCATGCTCACACGGTTTATGGGCAGTTGCGCAAGAGCCTTGGCGTATTCTTCGGTGATGTCATCCGGATTGCATTCTATTGTTATTTCCTTTGTCGATGGATCAATGTCGTCGGCAACTGTGGCGAAGAGTTGGCGCAAATGCTCTGTTGAGAGCGTGCTCGGAGTGCCGCCACCTATATATATAGTGTCCCACGATGCTCTTTGGGGCAGAATCTCATGCTTTCGCATTTCGTATTCTCTGCATAGTGCGCCGACATAGCGGTCGTGCATTCCACTGTTTACTGTAGAAAAGAAATCGCAGTAGATGCAACGGCTCTCACAAAATGGTATATGAATGTATAATCCAGCCATTATTTAGTTGTTTTTTATGCAAAAGTACTAATAAAGTTTAAGATTTGAAAGTTTTTGCCCATAAAATATTGCGTAATTGGAAAAATATGTCTAAATTAGTAGCCGAAAATAATTTTTTACGAATAATTTTATACAATATAACCTAAAAAAACTATAAGGATTATGAGAGTATACCAAACCAACGAGATCAAAAACATTGCGCTGCTTGGCAGTGCGGGTAGCGGCAAGACAACCCTTGCCGAGTCTATGCTTTACGAAGCAGGTATTATCAAGCGTCGCGGTACGGTGGAGGGAAAGAACACTGTGAGCGACTATTTCCCAGTGGAACAAGAATACGGCTACTCTGTGTTCTCAACAGTATTTCATACTGAATGGAACAACAAGAAGCTTAACATAATCGACTGTCCTGGAAGTGACGACTTTGTAGGCGGTGCAATTACTGCCCTGCACGTTACCGACCAGGCAGTTATTCTTATTAACGGTCAGTATGGTCCTGAGGTAGGCACGCAAAATAATTTCCGCTATACCGAGAAACTGAAGAAGCCGGTGATTTTCCTTGTAAACCAGCTCGACAGTGACAAATGCGACTTCGACAACATCATTTCCAACATGCAGGAGATTTATGGTCCGAAGTGCGTGCAGATTCAGTATCCTATACAGACAGGTCCCGGATTCAACTCACTCATTGATGTGCTCCTCATGAAGAAATATTCGTGGAAGCCCGAGGGAGGTGCTCCAATCATCGAGGAAATTCCAGAGGAAGAGATGGAGAAGGCGCACGAGTTGCACAAGATTTTGGTTGAGGCAGCGGCAGAGAACGATGAGACTCTCATGGAGAAGTTCTTCGAGGAGGAGTCGCTCACTGAGGACGAGCTGCGTGAGGGCATCCGCAAGGGATTGGTGACACGCTCTATCTTCCCTGTGTTCTGCGTATGTGCAGGCAAGGATATGGGTGTACGCCGCCTGATGGAGTTCTTGGGTAATGTTGTTCCGTTTGTAAGTGAGATGCCAAAGATGCACAACACCCGCGGCGAGGAGATTACTCCCGACAGCAACGGTCCCGTGTCACTCTATTTCTTCAAGACCGGCGTTGAGCCACACATCGGTGAGGTTTGCTACTTTAAGGTGATGAGCGGCACAGTGAAGGCTGGTGCCGACCTTACCAATGCCGACCGTGGCTCGAAGGAGCGCATCACTCAGATCTTCGCTTGTGCTGGTGCCAACCGTATTCCTGTTGACGAGCTTTGTGCTGGTGACATCGGCTGTGCCGTGAAGCTGAAGGATGTCAAGACAGGCAATGCCCTCAACGGCAAGGATTGCGACAGCAAATACGATTTTGTGAAATATCCTAACCCTAAATACTCCCGTGCCATCAAGGCTGTGAATGAGGGAGAGACCGAGAAACTCATGGCTGCTCTTACCAAGATGCGTCAGGAAGACCCGACATGGGTTGTGGAGCAGAGCAAGGAGCTGCGCCAGGTTATTGTTCACGGTCAGGGTGAGTTCCACCTGCGCACACTGAAGTGGCGTCTGGAGAACAACGAGAAGATTCAGACCGTCTACGAGGAGCCGAAGATTCCTTATCGCGAGACCATCACAAAGGCTGCACGTGCCGACTATCGTCACAAGAAGCAGTCGGGTGGTGCAGGTCAGTTTGGTGAGGTTCACCTCATCGTTGAGCCGTATGCCGATGGAATGCCCGATCCTACGGTGTTTAAGTTCGGAGGTCAGGAGTTCCGCATGAACATCCGCAGCCGCGAGGAAGTGCAGTTGGAGTGGGGTGGCAAGCTTGTGTTCCTCAACTCCGTGGTTGGCGGTGCCATCGACACACGTTTCATGCCTGCAATCCTTAAGGGAGTGATGGAGCGCATGGAGCGCGGTCCGCTCACCGGCAGCTATGCCCGCGATGTGCGTGTAATCGTATATGACGGTAAGATGCACCCGGTTGACTCTAACGAGCTTTCGTTCATGCTTGCTGCACGCAATGCCTTTGCAGCAGCATTCAAGGAGGCGGGACCGAAGATTCTGGAGCCTATCTACGACCTTGAGGTATATGTTCCTGCCGATTTCATGGGCGATGTTATGAGCGACCTTCAGGGACGCCGTGCCCTCATCATGGGTATGGACAGCGAGGCTGGCTACCAGAAACTCTCTGCCAAGATACCTTTGAAGGAGCTCAGCAACTACAGTATTGCCCTCAGTTCACTCACCGGCGGCCGTGCGTCGTTCACCACAAAGTTTGCAAGCTACGAGCTTGTGCCTAACGACATACAGCAGCAGCTCATCAAGGAGCATGAGGCAGAAGAGGAATAACACATTGTTAATAATATCTATTATAAGGCTGTGGTGTGGGCATTGCAGATGCTTGCATCGCAGCCTTTGCCGTTTTTGCGTGACAGTGTTGGCGGTTGTTGCCGTTGTCTCGTGTGGAGGTCACGGCTCAGGGACACCGCAATGTAAATGTATAATGCCGCAGGGAGTGCAGCTTTGTGAGGGCGATGTGGTGATGCGCAGTGGTGGCGGTGTGACCAGTCATGCGGTTATGATTGCCGACGGCAACGGGGCTTATTCCCATGTTGGTATTGTTGCCGATTCGGCAGGAGTGCTGGTGATTGTTCACGCAGTCCCCGACGAGCCAGACTTTGAGGGCGATGTTGACAGGGTGAAGATGGACAGCGTGGAACGGTTTTTCTCATCAGTCAACGCTGAGCATGGCGAAGTGTTGCGCCACAACGATTCCACTGCAGCCAGAGCGGCTGCCCGCTGTGCTGTGGAGATATACAGGCGCCACACACTATTCGACCATGACTATGATGAAAAGGACACCACACGTATGTGTTGTACCGAGCTTGTCACCTTCTCGTTCTCAAAAGCAGGTGCACCTCTCACAGGGGTGGAACGTCATAGGCTGAGGGTGCTCAATGTCAGTACAGACTGTGCATTTCCGTCGGACATCCTTCATTGTGCCGACTTCAAGTCGGTAATAAAGTTCTGAAAATATGGTGGATTCTATACATAGTAGAATATAATGTTAAACTTTAAACTAAAAATTATTATGAGAAAGTTATTTTTGTTTGCAACAGTATGTCTGTTTGCTGTGTTGTTGAGCGGTTGCGCGAGCAACTCGCCGGAGAGTGTGGCTAAGAAGTCACTGCAGTGTCTCATTGACAAAGATTACAAGGGATATATGGATCTTGTGTATATCAGTGACAAAAATGGTACAAGAGATGAGGCCGCCATTGAGAAGCTCAGGTCTGAGTGGGTTCAGCTTCTTGAGCAGAAAGTTGACAAGGAATATGCCAAGAAAGGCGGTCTGAAGTCATACGAAATCACAAAAGTGGAGATGCAGGAGGATGGACAGAAGGCAAAGGTGACAGCTAAGATAAAATATGGGGATGACTCTGAGGAAGATACCGATGTGGTGTTGGTGAAGACTCCTGAGGACAAGTGGATGATTAGTCTTGGCAACAAATGATTCGGTGTGAAATCCACAAAATTCCGGTTGGCTGATAATGCCAACCGTTTTTGTTTGGTTAGAGTCAGAAATACCATTATGTAAACATTTACCTTTATTAACCTTACATAATATTTTTATAATCATCCCATCTCACATTATTTGAAATAAAAAATATAAAATTAACATCTAAATGGCGGCTTTTTATTTATGAATGTTATAAGTTATGATTTATGATAAAAAAATTTGCAGGAGTCAGAATTTCTTTATTCCTTTGCAGTCGAGAGAAATTTTTTTTAGTATTAACTTAACATTTAGAATGAGATGAAAAGGATTATTACATTATTTGCAGCCACAGCGTTGGTAGCATCGGTAGCAGCACAGACTGTAACTGAAAGTAAGGGAAGAGACAATTGGTACATCGGTATCAATGGTGGTATGGCAACAAAGGCAACAGGTCATGCATGGCTTAAAGGCATGCAGCCCAATGTCGGACTGCGAGTAGGCCGCAATTTCACACCTGTCTTTGGACTTGCGGTTGAGAGCAATGCTTATTTCAAGAGCACCGACGGAACAACTACGGGCACTGCCGTAAATGCATTGAATACCTCCATGCTTGGTACGGTTAACCTGAGTAACTGGTTTGGGGGCTATCCCGGTGAGCCGCGTCCGTTTGAGATTGTTGCACTTTACGGTGTCGGCTGGGGACATGTGTTTGGCTCGCCGTCTGAGGACTACAGCAACACAAGGGACGTGATGACTTCAAAGGCAGGTCTTGACTTTGTGTTTAATCTCGGAAGGAGCAAGGCATGGCAGTTATATGTGGAGCCTGCAATGGTGTGGAGCCTTGGTGGTAGCGGTTACAACCCCGGCATACAGTATAACCTCAACCACTCTGCATTTCAGGTGAACGTGGGATTGATTTATAAGTTGGGAAATTCAAATGGCACGCATAACTTTACTGTGGCTGAGCTTCGTGACCAATCGGAGATTGATGCCCTTAACGAGAGGATAAACGATATGCGTGGCAGCATGGAAGGAATGAATGCCAAGCTTGCAGCAAAGGACCGTCAGATTAACGAGCTCAATAATGCTTTGGACGAGTGCAACAGAAAGCCAAAGTATGTGAAGCCTGCCACAGCCACAAATCTGCAGCCTACAGTACTCTTCCGTCAGGGCAAATCGGTTATCGACCCGGCTCAGTATGCTCCTATAGAGCTCATTGCCCAATATATGAGGAACCATCCGGAAGCAAAGGTTGAGATTATCGGATATGCCTCACCTGAGGGAACGGCTGAGTTTAATCAGCGCTTGTCAGAGCAGCGTGCCGAGGCTGTAAAGAAGGCACTTGTGAAAAAATACAAGATTTCTTCCGACCGCCTCACCACAAAGGGTAAGGGAGCCACGGACGAACTGTTCGAGCAGGTGGAATTTAACCGAGTGGCAACATTCAACGATAATGCCAAGTAAAGTGTATATATTTTAAGTTTGTAGTATTAGTTTAGTTCGATCATGATGAAGATGGTGTGTCAGAGTTTTTTCACTGATGCACCATCTGTTTGTTTTGATATGGAAATATTAAAAAATGTTTTTATTTCTGAATTTCTTCACTCTTCATTCTTCATTCTTCATTTTTCTTTGTACCTTTGCATGCCCAAATCAAAGAAAATATGCATCTAAAGATATAAAAGATGTTTTTCAACGAGGAAAGATGCTCGAGTGGTTGAAGAGGCACGCCTGGAAAGCGTGTAAGCGTCAAAAGCGCTTCGGGGGTTCGAATCCCCCTCTTTCCGCAGAAATACAATGAGATAGAGGTCTTCGGGGCCAGTAAATAAGAAACAAATTAGGGCACAGGGATAGATATTTTGCACCATTCTGCACAAAATCACCCGCAAATGACCCGCAAGTAAAAAACGAGCAATGGCAACAATAAAGATTTATCTCGACATGCGTGGGGTAAGCAAGGGCAATGCTGCTCCGCTGAAAATTGCTATCACGAAACACAGCTCAACTTCATACATCGGGCTGGACGTGAAAGTACAGCCTTCGCAATGGGACGCAAAAAGCGAAAAGGTGAAAGATGCAAAAAACAAAGCCCAAATCAACAATTATATCCACAACCGCAAATCGGAAGTGGAGAATCTGTTAATGAGGTTAACCGCCGATGGAGAATTGACTGGCTTCACTTGTACGCAAATTAAGAACAAACTTTTGTCAATACTCTCACCCAAACCGGACAAAACAAATAACTTCGTGTCAAGGTTTGAGCACTACATATCTCAAAAGATGAATGCCAGCACCATTGAAAAATACTCCATCACCCTAAAACGGATAATGGAGTATGACCGTAATGCAAGGACACTGACATTTGAGGACATCGGGAAGGACTGGCTTACCGACTTCGACAAGTTCCTGATAAAGTACAATCCTGCTAAGAACAGCCGTAACATCCATTTTAGAAATATCCGTGCTGTCTTTAACGATGCTATCGATAATGAGATAACCACCGCCTACCCGTTCCGTAAGTTCAAGATTCAGCCTGAGCCTACCGCAAAACGTTCGCTGACTATCGAGCAACTGCGCGAGCTGTGGAACTACCCAGTTGAACCTTTCCAACAGCGGTATCTGGATATGTTCAAACTGACTTTCTACCTTATCGGAATAAACACTATCGACCTTTGCCGTCTGACCGCTATTGAGAACGGCCGTGTTGTCTATCGTCGAGCAAAGACTGGACGTCTGTATAATATAAAGGTGGAACCTGAAGCTCTTGAAATCATCGACCGCTATCGTGGCACCAACTTTCTGTTGAACTTATCCGAGTCATTCAACCACTATCATACATTCACAGGCAAGTTGGATAAGGGGTTGAAGTCAATCGGACCGGCTGCCCTTACACCTAATCCGGACTGGACTCCTAAAAGCAAGAAACACCGCTACCATATAGAGCGTACATCTGCTTTTCCCGGCTTATCCATTTACTGGGCTCGACATACGTGGGCTACCATAGCGAGTGAGCTTGACATTCCTGATGCTACCATATCTTCAGCACTCGGTCATGGTCACGGCAATCCAACAACTGCTATCTATATAGACTTCAATGCTCGTAAGATAGATGAGGCTAACCGCAAAGTGATTGATTATGTTCTCTACGACAAAAGATAAAATCCGTGCTTACCATTACCGGCAAGCACGGACCGCTCTGTATTAATTCGTTTCTTAACTGTAACGTTTAATTAGGTACTCGGCAGCTTTGCGCAGACTGTTTGCAAGCTGCTTAATTCCGATTTCGTTTTCATTTATTTTTATACGCCATTTCGGTTTTTTGTATCGGCAGAAAAACAGCTCTGTATCGTCCTCAGAATATTCAAAGCCGAAAGGTGAATTGAAGGCAATGCCGCCATGGTGGCGTGCAATGTAGTCGCCCATTTCTCGCATTATGCGTGCGAGGTCAGTGGCAGTGTGCTCGGTGATTTCTGTGTCGTTGAGCACAGAAACTTTTTGCGTGTCATTGAAACGGTGCTCCTGCCATCGTATGACTATGTTGTTCTCGGTGTCGGCGAGCACCCACCATCCTGGATGCTCGCTGCTTGGGGTAAAGTTAAATCTCTTACTCATACACTATAAGTTATTCAAAAAATCCTCAAACATTTCTGTTTGCTCAGACGTAATATTGATGCCAAAATCTTCTATATCTCTATCATCAAATAGCCAACGAAAGAAATCTGGGTCAGATTGCGATTCGCATTCTACATATTCTCGAAGTGTTATTTCGCCTTCTACTTCTTCATAATGTTCTCTAATTACTTGTTCAGCATTGTTTTTTATTTTCATATCTTTATGTTTTTTCAAAACAAAAATTTACATTATTTAATAAAATAACAATAAAAAGGGATAAAATACGATTTATCCCTTTTAAAAGCGGTTTATATATTTCTATAGTTCCGAATAATCAGAACACATATAGCTATTACAACAATCATCAACGAGATTATGACCTCAGCCCATTTGGATTTCTCTTGCTTAGGGACTATCTGCTTCTTCTCAGTGCTATTACCTTTATATACAGAGATACTACTATCTCTGTTTACAATCGTCATAGGAGTTACAACTGGTATGGTAGTGTGCTTTGTCTTTAACGTGTGTCGTACTGATCCGTTTGGCTGTATGCGCACATCTGAAATAGCAAAATCTGTTTCAAGATGCGAAATACTGTCAATCGTTGTATATTCATACTCTTGCTGTGGCAAAGTAATATATACCGTGTCCGGGACAATAATGACCCGCTCACGGATTTCTATCCTGGTACTGTCCTCTGTATGAGTCTGCTTTGTTACGAGCTCTTTGTGGCTCCTGCAAGAGGATAGAGTGAGCATGGCAATCAATCCAAATAATAATGATATTTTTTTCATAAGTCTCAATTTTTCTGTTTATTATGATATTCCCAATGCCTTCTTAGCCCTTTCAAGATACTTTGTCCTGCTTGTAAGTCCGTTGTACCCTCCGTTTATGCGCTTGGTCACTGCCTTTACATCGTCCTTGTCAGCAAGTGCATTAAGTCCGTGTTTCCACCAAAACCACATGGACGAACGGGTGGCACCGAGCGGTTTTTCCAATAACTCAGGAGAGGCAACTACATCGAAACCGCAGTACTCCTTGTACGCCTTGTAATTCGCCTTACCTGTCAACTGTATCAGTCCGCGCCCCTTGTACTTCTGCCCGTCTCCGTCTGCCACTGGAGTATTCCCCAGCGTGACTGCGAGCTTACCAGTGTCATACTTTGCTCCGCTCGCAAGTTCCTTGGTGTATTTAAGCTCTGCGCTTTCGTGTGCAATCTGCGCAAGGTAGTGCGACATGCGCAGTGAGGTCGTTATCCCGAACTCCGACGCATATCTGTTAATGAACACGAGGTACTTGTCAACCCTGTTTGGGGCTGTCGGCATAATCTTTAATAATTGTTCTCTTGTTACTTCCATATCGTTTTTTTTTATTTGTTGTCAGTGTCTTTTTTTGTGCTCAAACGTTGTATAGCATCAATGATAGCCTCTGCGTCCTTCTCTCTCGCACATTTGACAATGTTTGCTACAAGTTCTGGCAGCAAGGCAGCATGACAGCGTTTACGCTTTTTATTCTCAATCACGCTCCACCCCTCTATGAGTATGCTTCCGGCAGCTATAAAAATTTGGAAGAACGGCAGATAATAGAATGTGAACATGCTTCCTATAACATCAATACATAAGAACGGCAGCAACACGCCTGCATAGTCCTTTATTTTTTGAAATGTCTCTCTGAGCCTATGTGAATGCACCTTTTCGCCTATGGCTCTTGCAGTGCTGACCCCAGACCACATATCGGCAAAGCAGGCTACAGCCATGCCCAGCCATGTTACACACACTACGCCTGACCATAAAATCATTCTAAGGGTCAGTGCATCCCAGTTTTTTTCAATAATCAATTCAAACATAATTTTTATTTTTTACATTAATTTCTCTACTTTTATTAACACTGTTCCGTCGTTAAGAGTTTCATCGTCAGATATAGAAACATTAATATCTGTTTTTGTGAAATTATTCAACGTTCCTTTCATTGCTGATCGATATCCCGTGATCGTTACAAATGAATTACTGTCTGACAAATTCATGTTCTGCCATGACGTTGGGAACGATATTCTAAACTGTCCTGTAGTTGTTCGTTTTACTAAACCGACATTCGTTGTTGCCGATGTGGCTGAGGTCGAAAACGTGCTCCCGTCAAAGGTTTTAAGGCTTGATGAAACAGGCGTTGTCGTGCTGTTTGCTATTGTGACATATCCCCATAATATGATTTGAGGTATCATCTGATAGTTTCCGTTGTGGTGCTTCATCATAATACCGTCTTTGTCAACTTTGAGACCATAGTCACCAACAGCCCCTTCAAACTCCATACTTCCGTTGTTATTCCGAATCCAGAAATAATTTCTTGCGTTTGTTCCGAGACAAAATCCGTTGGCAAAGTATCGGCTCACATAGAAATCACTTGAGTATGTCGGAACTGATATTCCCGAGGAGTCAAAATTATTTGTTGTGCTTCCCCAATGAGCGTAGAATGAAGAGCCACTTCCGCAGATATTCCAAATATAGTACATTTCAAGCACATGGAAACCTCCACTTTGTGTTTTCGCTTTACTGTTGCTTATATCACTGTTAAGATTATATCCACCTTGCCCATTGTATGCACTAAATGAGACTGATCGTACAACAGTAATTCCTTTCAGTGTTGACTTCGTGTTGTCTGTATATGTAGCAACTCTAAGTTGTAAAGCGACATTCGCATGTCCTGTCGAAATTAACCCGTTAGCACCCACATAGTCTTGTCCTCCATGTGCCTCTACATACATTTTCCCGCTTGCAATTTCAATCTCGACTGGAGCGTCTGAGGTAATCCCGCTTGTCAAGGTAAAAACAGAAGAGCCGCTACGTGGCGCCGCCGTCCCTTGTGTGTTATCAGACAAACTTCCTCTCGCCATCGAAACTCCCGACTGATACCATGCTACTAATGATGTACGGTTTATGTAAGTCATACTTCCACTTGTATTGCCGAACAGGCTGCTTATACTGTCATAGCTGTTGCCTTCAAATACTGCTACCTGTTCCCCCCCCCTGATTAAAGATACTCATCGCACGCTGTGCTGGGTCAAGTTCTATACGCTGCCCGTCCCGGTATCCAAGAGTCTGCATGCCGTTCTCGTCAACATACCACTCAGTGCCGTCAGAGTGTTTCAGGTTAATAGTTCCAAACCGTCCGTCAAGCACAAGCGATTCATTTTGGCTCTTCATAACAAAATTAGACGTGAGAAAGCCACCGATATTGGCGTTTGTCCCGAAAATAGTGTTTGCAATAAGAATGCCATACCTGTTGCCAGCCTCCCAGTTGCTGTCACCATTTACCGATGCAGGAGGATTCCCTGCCGAGACGGTCATTCCTTTATACTTAACACCGAACTTGTAATACTGTCCGTCAATCTCGTACTCCATGAAGTCCCGGCTTACATCGTCCCATTTGTACACCCTTGTATTGTCAAACACTCCAGTATCAACAGGGAATCCCGTCTGGTCCGCTGCCGTCTCAGAAATATCGAGGTCATTTGGCATATAGTCTGTAGCGTGTATTCCATCCTCCAACTTGGGCATGCAAATCCACACCTCGTTAGATGCTTCTGTCAGTCTGAACAATGCCCGGCAGATGTTCGATGTGGGTATAGGGTCTTTCATCCTGAAGGAGTACGAATGCCGCGTGAAATCAGTTGTCAGCACATAGTCCATTGCTCCGTCCCCAGCTACGTAGCTTCTTAACTCTCCATCAACGTAACATCCGGCTGTGGTATCTATGCAACCAGGATATATGTGCGTTCTAATCTCACAGCCACGGTTTATCTCATAGCTGTACACGTATGCGGTCTGCACTGGCGCTGATGCCGACGCCTGCGGATATACATACGCACTTATATGATATAGCCCATCTGATGGTATGTCATTTGCCGTAATAGTCGCGAGGGTTAATGATGTTGATTTGATGTCAACATATTTACTCCATCCCCATCCGTCCTTATATAGATATACACGCAAATATCTTCCAGCATTAAGCGCAGCCTGTGAGCAATAGCCGTACACTCTCACAGAGACCGTCTTTCTTGCCTTCAGATACATCGGCACACCAGCAAAGCCATAATTTGCCGATGTTATCTGCTGCATGACAGTGTAAAACTGTCTCGTTTTCGCATAAAATGATAATGTGTACCATTTACCTGACTCAACAACACTTTCTCCAGAAGGTCTGTATATAGGCTGCTGGAGTGCGTTTGTATGAGGCGAATCCAAATTTGGGTTGAAGTGCAGAGCATTTCTGTATTGTAATCCCTGTGCTACATTATTGTCTGCTACTTCGTCCCACATATCCATATGTGCTGGGTCAAATACAGTCTGCCTAAGTAGGTTAGTGTGTACAGATATACCGTCCTGACCATCTTTCCCATCTGTGCCGTCCTGACCATCTTTCCCATCTGTGCCGTCCGTTCCGTCAATAACCACTGGCACTGTCTCCTTGTCGAGCACTGTCTTGTCGGAAGTACTCTTGTACAAAATAAAATCAATGCTTGACTGACCCGATACTGGTACGCCGCTGGTGCCGTAGTCAGAGTAGGGCTTGTCGGTCGTGCTGCCTGACAGACGCACGCACAGATACCCCTCCGTAGTCTCCGCTGGTGTTCCATTTCCAATCTGCTTGGTCTTCTTGCATGTAACGTGTGTAGGCGTTGCTATGCCCGTCTTTGACACCTTCACCGCCGTCACGCTCGGTTCTACACGATAGATAACAGCTGGTTCACCGTTGACACCAGGCTTAATCTTGTTAACGGTAAATGTCACTGCTCTTTCCACGTCGCCGATATTTACTTTAAATTTCACCTCAGACCTTAGAGCTGCAGCATCATATACGGTGATTTTGTATCTTTTAGATAGAGATACGGCTTCTTCCGGCTCAACAACTATACCGTCGGATTTCTCAATGCTTACATTCCCCATGTCTATTGGCGTTGTTCCCTTATACAAAGTAAGCGTAGTATATACCTTATTAGTTGACGCTTCCGTTTGTAGTTGTAGATTGCAGGGAACCGAGTCCATTTCGTTGTCAAGGTCGAGCGTAATGCTGTCTTTCCCCCTTTCATAGATGGGAACTGTGACAGTATCGACACAGGTACCTCCACGCATCATCTTGAACGTGTAGGAAACAACAGATGCGTCTGCTATGTAGTCGAACGACACCGCTGTTCTGGTAAGTAACGGTGTGGTGTCAGTGTTCTTGTACACTTGAACCGAGCAACCGTCAAGCTCTGTCTGCTTCGGCTTGTTCGCTCCGTCCTGCATCCACATTTCGCAGTGGATGGTGTTACCACTCTCAAATGCTTTTCTGTCTGACGCTGAAATAAGGCAGGTCGGGGTGATGACAAGATAGTATCTTGTGCTGTTCTCACCGTCCTCACCATTACGCTGTCTCGTGATTGTGATGTGCCCCTGTGTCGATTTTTGTCCCATAGATGTAGAGAGTTAAGAGATAAGTGTTAATACGCTGTTAGCGACTTCCTTAGCGTGTGAGCGCAATTCCTGAAATGTAGTGTAGTCTTGTAGGTATTCATCCCTTTTCTCGTCTGTGATGCTACTGCTTTCATCAACGGCCATCGCATGATTGGCTATGATGGCAGTGACATCGGAGGTTGAATACTTGCTGTCAACAATGGCAGACACTATACGTGGGTAGGTGTGCGGAGCCTGAACTTCAACCAGTTCGCAAATGTAGGCGTTCTCGTTTGGTTCTGTCTCATTACCATCGATGTCTGTTCTCACTGTCTCGTCTTTCTCGTAGTCGAAGAAGATTCTAAGAAGCCCTGCCTCGACAATGGTGCTGATGCCACCTTGTGGCACCCCACCTTCCAAATTAGTAAAATTCTTCATAATTATTCCAAATAATAAGTACCTTTGTTACCACAGAGCTGCTTGTATCTAACCACAGTGGGCTGCGGAAAGAACTTTTTACCGCTCTTCTCCAGTTCCCTGCCTTTATTCAGCTGGGAAATCATTTTTGACGACGAGGTGATGAACTTCATCTTGGTCCCGTCCTCACGCTGTATCAGGACACTGCACCTGTCAGACTTACCTTTGATACATAAACCGTCCTCAAAGTCAACAACACTTATCGGAAAGTTCTGTATGGCTGACTGGGTTGTGGGCTGTACGTTGAAACATCGTTTTCCGTCAAGGATTGTCACATCCTCATTTCCATTAATGCCAAAATCTCTAAATGCCATGTAATTACTGTTTGTGATGGTCTTCCACAGATGCCTGCATCGTCCCCACTTTACTATACCCCAGTATGCTGCGAGGATTTCCTGCCTGCGCTTACGTGACTTCACTCTTGCCATAGCTTTTGCAAAATGCAGCTTGTTACGCTTTCGCATTCTGCAGTTGCACCGGCTGAAGATAAATCCCATAAAGTCTGCGCCACGACCTTCAATGTTTAACATTTCATTTTTCAAAGGAGCTGCGAAACTGGAAGCCTTTAAGACTATTCCAATGCTGTTGCACACTCCATCGAGATAATTTAGATAGCGGAATCCCTCTGCTACATCTACTGCCAGTCCAAAAGTGTCATCACAATGTCTGTGATAGCCTTTCGCCTTATAGACCTCCTGCATCTTCCTGTCGATGTATGTGTTAACCATATTGCCGATAATCTGTGACAAGGGGCTGCCTGTTGTTATACCTCTATCGTCAAACTCAGCAAACGGAACATCACTCGCCCAGTGACAATATTTCCGCTTCTTCTCAATCTCTTCGTAAAGCAAATCCATGATGTCAGACTTGAATCCGAGGACATTCCTCTCAAAGAACGACAGAAACAGTTCATCTGAAATGTACTGTCTGAATACCATCATTATCACCTTGTGAGGTATGCTAAGATAGAACTTTCTAAAATCTCCTTTCCAGAATGCTTTGCACTCCGGGAACCGTCTCATAAAGCTCTGAATCCTCAGTACTCCGAAGGTCTGTCCCTTACCTTTTCTCCCTGCGCTGCTGTCGTATATTGCAATCTTTTCAGATATTGGCTCTAACAATAACTTGATTGCATGAAGCAGCACGCTCCAAGGGAAGAAATGTGTTGGGTAAATCTCACGGTCTTTCTCTCCAGTGTGCATGATAATCTCATTGTACTTCATAGGGATGTCTATCTGGAGTATTACCATATTCTGTAACTCATCCATACATTCCTCCCTATGAAGAATGAACTTCTTAACATACCAGGGAATTTTCTTCAGTTGCTCCTTCTGAATATCATTTGTCTCTTCTGTACCGAGTATCATTCCCTTTGTGATAGACTTGTACCCGACAGCCTGAAGAGAATCGTCAGCAGCTTCTTCAAGAACGTCCCTGTCTGCGAGAGCATCCATAAGGTGTTTCCCCTTCTTTGTGCTCAAAATTTTTTTTCTCCAAAATTCTGCTATCATATTTTGCTTATTTTTCCTGCCCGGAGCTTTCAGTAAACTTACTCGCACCGCTTGCTCTTATGAGCCTTTCCGCTGATATTTTCTGGCTGTATGCTATAGTGACAACCAAGGTTTGAGAAACTCGCTTGGTCGGTGGTTTCCTTTTACAGACCTTTCGACCTCTGCGATTCCTTTCATAAGTTAGGCGAGCCCCGATGTTCGTGTTCGAGTTCGAAAAGGCGTTATTCGAGTTCGAATAGCCGAGACCGCAGTGAGTACCGTTGTTCGCATTACCACCCCAAAGGCACAACAATGTTTCTCTCCACCTATTATTTGAAATTTCTGTTTCCAAAATCGCCAGCCTTTTCCTTACGTCAAAGGCTGGGAGATATGATTTGAGCGCATCAAATATCCGCCCCGTTCACAATCACTGGCTTGCCATAATAAGCAAGGCGAGCCCCGACGTCCGAGTACGAGTACGAAAAGGCGTGACTCGAGTACGAAAAGCCGAGACCGCAGCGAGTACCGTGGCTCGCACGACCACCCCAAAGGCACAACTGTCCTGTTGTGTTCTGCCAGCTATAGTCACCAAGGTAACTGCCACTACCTCCTCCAAGTGTCTTAGGCAATATGTCGAAGAACTCACCGAAAATCATTTCCTTTATCCATCCCTCTGTTGGAGAGGTAAGACGTGTGAACTGACGATAGTCACCGTTGGGGTGAGTGGCAAGTTCTGCATCTGTCGGCATACGATTACCCTTGTAAACGAACACTTCTGATCCATTCTGTCCCTCGTTGGCAGAATTACCGAAATAGATACCTTGTATCATATTCCAGTATACCCCCCAGAGGTCTTCAAGACCAAAGAGAGACACACGGCACGCCTTTGCATTACCGGCTACAGATGAAATGTCTATAGCACCGCAGGCATCACCCAGTGCTATGGTGGCACCGGTCTTTACTGTGTTGTTTACAGCATCCCAAGTGTTACCGTCACCGCAGCATCCATAACCGATATTCTCTTGGACGTTTGGATTACCATACTCAAAGAGGTTGAGCATAAACAGATACTTCAGTGCACCCTCGTAGTCATAAAGTCCATAATCATTGCCGTTGGCTCTTGCGTTGGCGTGGAACGCTCTGATGTTCTTAGAGCGTGTGGCTACAAATCCAGAACGTGAAATAAGCTTTCCGTCGAGGACATATCCCCAGTATGCACCGAGGACTGGAGCATCTATGTAGTGTTTAGAAATCGGATTGAACGACCCCCACAGAACAGGAATGCCAGTAGTGGCATCTGTACGTACATCAAAGTATATTCGTGGACCGCTAACCATGATGTTACCCTTTGTCTCGTCAACTGCTGTACCATCAGCAAAGTAGGCTGAATTGGTCTTTGACAGCTTTGCCATCTTCCCGTCTGGAGTGAGTAGGTAACGACCTACTTCGTTCTTAAAGGCATTCCACATAGCCGTGTTGCCCATAACACCCCAATTCTGTGACGATTGTGTCTGTTTGAGCGGTACGCCCCAACCATACTGCTTGATGTCAAGCGCCCCCGTCTGAATAGAGGTCATAAAGTTGTCGAGAGTGATACGTCTGATTGAGCCGTCAATCTCTACAACTACAGAATTGTTTTCCAACATGGAAGTAACCGCTGGGGAACTTCCGAGATTAAATACTTCTACCATAATACATTTTTTTAAGTGATTTATTCTGTCCATGAGGCTGTTCCTACCACCTCTACATCGTTAAACTCTCCGTCAATGTCTGTGTCCGCCGTGGTTATCTCAATGACATTGCCGCCTTTGGACTTTAAACCGGTCTTGCTCCTGATAGCAGACCATTTCTTAGTATCCATCACGTAAAGAGTCCACTCCGCATCTGCCGAAACCTCAGAGTTAGTTCGCATATTCACGATTTTGCCTGTTACCTCCACCGGCTTTCCTGTATCTACAGTTTTGTTCGTGCTTGTGATTCCAAAAACAACCTGAAAATCATCAAGGGTGTCAATGATACGTATTCCAGCCCTGAATACAGGTTCGGCATCACCTTGCTTAGCATAAAACTCACAGATGAAGAGCGTCGTCCCGTCAACATCGGAACGGGTGGCGACTGGTGCTTTATTTCCGTCCTTTCCTGACCAAGGCATGGATAGACTACCCTTGTACCACTTCGGGTAAAAGTCAACTGTGTTCTTACCCATTCTCAGCTCTGTGTTCAAAGTCGTGGTTAAAACTGTTGCAGTAAGTTGTTCTGTAGTGGCTGTAATTAGACCTACATAAGAGCTGGCTCCAAAGGTGGTAATCATTATTTCCACTGATTTGGAGAGATTATACTCTATACCTTCAAGTGTAGCAACGCACTGGTATTCCAATAGGTCGCTCGCATAATTCGTTTTACTCGCAAGGTTTCCGATGATTTTCAGTGCACCTGTCGATGTGTTGATGGCGAACTTACCCGTGGAATCCTTTACAAACTCTCCTATGTCTGCTCCAGTGAATTGCAGGGTAATACCGAGATATTTCCACGAATGATACTTCAGCGTGACAGGATTCCCTTTCGCGCTGTTCACAATAGGAGTGATAATAGGCTGGTTGGCTTCCACCGTCCAGTCTGGACTTACCTCACCACTTGCGCTGTTCACTCCTTGAAACAACGCAACATTGGTGTTGAACGAGAGAAACAGCGTGTCACCGTTTCTTACTCTCCTGATTGAGATACTTCCTTGTGCGCTAAGCTTTTCCATGTTTCATCAATGTTTATAAGTTTCATAGCTTCATTGTCCGTAAGCACCCTTCCTCCAAGAGCCTTCGCCCTTTCCTCCAGAGTGCCAGTAAGAGTTTCAGTACTGACTACTTCTTTCTCATTGAGGATTGTTTCAGAACCGTTGGTAATTCTTCCATACATCGGAAATCCGCAATGCTTGGCTTCTGAAATTCCGCATACTATATATATCATAATTAATTACAAATTAAGTATTTACCATCTGACATCAAATATTCCCCGTTCTCATTGACAACAATCTTCATTTTGTCCTTATACTCCGTCTCGATAAACTGGTCTATACTGTCGTTATCGTAGGTATTCCCTATTCCCGTAGAGGACAACATATAGAGTGTAGCTTCACCTTCGTTGTGAGTTACAACCTTTCCAGCGATTGACTGGGTTTTCCAGAGTAGATATACAGTAAGTCCGGGACATTCAACAATGTTCCCCTCACAATCCACCATAGCTTTGTCGTATCGTGTGACATCTGTAGGCGCTATGGATGTACCGTTGCTGGAACGAACCGTGTACTTGGGGTACAGCCTGTTCACGCTAAACTGGTAGTCACAGACGTTGCTTCCATCAGCATAAGCCTTAACAAGATAGTCTTTCTTATCTACCATTCTGAGGTCTATGGTGATGCCGTCTTTTTCAATAGCACGTATTTCGTTGACATCATCGGCGGTTATCTCCGTAAACGTCTTGTCTTCATTTATTTCATACAGCTTGACTGTGTAATCTTTCCTTTCATACGGACCCTCATAGAGAACCAGGGGGAATTTACGGAGATAGGCACTCTCGTCTGCCTTTGCTGTGGCAAGTTCTGCCGGCGATCCTCCAATAAGACCGTGGGAAACCTTATGCTCATATAACAGCAGCTTATCCTTGATAGGACAGTATTGCAAGATGGCATCTTCGGTGGAGGACAGAGAAAACGCACTCTTTGCCCTATCTATAGTGGAGAGAATAACAGAATCGGTTTTAATAGGTACATTGCTTCCTGTACGATTGTCTGCAATTACTCCCTCAAACCTGATTGAGTACGTCTTGTTGATAGGCACATTGTACGAGATTCTGAGAGCTCCCCTTGTGGAACCGGCAGTAAGTATCTCGTATTTCCCCTGAAACTCGGTGACAGTGCTTATCTCCTTGTTGTTAACAAGCCACTTCATTTCTGCGAGCATGGAGTTACCATAAGGTGACTCCAGACTTCCATCAGTTGTCGATAGGGTTATTTCTGGCAATATCACCGTGGCAGTAAGCTCTCTGTTGGGGTTGTATGTGCCGATCTCTCCGTCAAACACCTGTGCGAGAGGACTGCCGCTGGTGAGCACCCTCATCGACACTGCTGCTGACAGAGGCGCATATACTTTACGAAGTCGTTGTCTTGTTATCTCCATAGGACTATCCGTTTACATTTGTTTCGCTATTTGCTGATGTACTGTTTACGGTCACTACCGTCTCATCAATCAGTTGTACAAGAGCTGTGAGAATCTCCTTTACCGTGTATGACTTTCCCCCACTGGTTATCTTCTCCATCTTATCAAAGGAGAACGTGGTGGGAATCTTATTTTCCACATCGTTGATATGAGTGTTGAGACTGCTTATCTGTGACGAAATGCCTGACACTATACCCTCCAAGGTGTTGGTGTCTTCGATTCCTGACAGAAAACTTACAATCTCTTTGAACTTATTGATTACCCCGTCTGTGTTTTCGTCAACAAGGTCAACCAGGCTCTTTATGGTTTTCTCTATCTCTCCCAAGTCATTTTTGGTGAGAGCTTCCTTCAGTTTCTCACGTTCTGCATCTGTCATTTGACCTTCAGCAGGAATGCCTTTTTTGTAATTGTTCAACAACTGCAGAAACGTGTTCTTACCGTCAGCAACAAGGACAACATCAAAAACTCCGTCGTCATTTGTTGAAACATACATGATATTACCCTTTTTCACCACCGGGTTATCACTTACCCAACCTGCAAGAGAGTCGTATATTCTCCGCAAAAATTCAACCTTCTTTTCCATCGTCTTATTATTTATATTGTTAATACCGCTTCGGCTATCTTCTCCGACTCCTGATAAGCCTTAACAGTGAACATCGTCACTGGGACTGTGAGACTAAGGTCGTTGTCGTTTTCCTGAAATGCTATCGTGATAGAACCGTTGAAGTCCTTCACTTTCTGCTTCAGCTTCCAAGCAGCATCGTTTGCCTCGTCTCCAGAATCTCTACTAATCTCCCACCGTGTAACTCTATCTGTAACATCAAGATACGCCTTGTATAGTTTGCAGGTCATAAGGACTGACTCACCAAATGCGAGGTCTCTCATTCCCTGCGTGTCTATCTCCATAGTTATTTCCGCCCTCTCAAACTGGTCTATGGTTCCGTAGATATAAGCATTGCCTAACACATTACCTGGACCGTAAAAATGCTTAGTGTAGGTTTTACCATCGGGACCTACCGACTCCATCGTGAAACCGTCAAGTATTCCAGAGATTGCGTAGATGTTAGAATCCAAGAACTCCCACTGAGCAACTTTGCACAGCTTCAGCTCGTATGAGGTGGTCTCAAACACAAATTCCTGTCTTTCCTTGTCTGTAGGATTACCTCTCTGCGCAAAGTGCATCATTGCAAATGGGTGGATTCTGCTTCCACCTTCAGCTACGGGACGCAGGGCATAAAGGAAATAATGCTGGTCTGAGTTATCAGCTCCCTTATCATCAACACTTGGTATATCTGTAATACGGAAGTAAACAGTCTTGAATCCTTTCATAGCAAATTTACCCTTGTGGTCGTCGACGTTCTCCGTTGAGTTACCGCCGTTAATATCATGCCACAATCCCATACAGAGGTCATCAACTTCAACGGCTCCAAACTCTCCATCCTCCAGTTTGAGGTGTACAGAACCTGTAACACCATCTACAACCACTCCATCATTGTCTGTAATCGTGTCAATGGTGACAGTCTCTATAATGCCTCCGCCCTTGGCTCTGATGCGAAGCCCGATGTTGACAGATACGTTGTTGAATCTGATTTCTGGAATCTCGGCCCACTCCCACAATCTTAGTCCTCTTAACTCTGCAAAGCCTTTCCCATCTATCCTTCCTCCTGTGCCAATAAGTCCGGGCACAAAGGTCTTTCCGAACTGGGCTCCGTCATCATGCTGGGACTGTTTCTTGAATGTTATCCTGCCACTGGCAATGTCATCCCTATCCTTACGCAGGAATGAGTTCAGCGAACGGAGTGATGAGAATACATTTCGTTCTGTCGGCGCTGCTATATCGTTTGTCGTTAAAATGTAAACCGAGCTTCCAGATCCGCCCGTGAAGTTATTGTAGTACAAGTTACCTCCGAGTGTAATAGCGTCGATTTTACCCTCTAACGTGCCAATTCTGCCCGTTGATACCTTTTCTCCAACAATGTATTGGGGACTATCGTAGGGTATGTCAAGACACCACTCATAACCGATAATTCTTGAAACACGGCTGATTGGGAAAAATGTTCTATCTATCAACTCCACTTTGTCACCTAAATCAAAGGAACGCATTGTTCCCTTGTTTTCTATCCATTCGGAGTACATCGTACAGGTGTAGGTACTGGGGTCAATCTTTGACTTTTCGAGATACTTGTTACCAGCATCTAACAACTCCTTTTCTGCCTTATCTACCAGTCCGAGCTCTGCTATCTTTGTGCTGTCCCAGTTGAAGATAACGTACTTGTCACCAGCCTTCGGGTGTAAATCCTTATCCGGGAGCTTACGGCCGTAGTTCTCGTTCATAACAACCTCAAAGCATTTTCCGAGGATGGCATCATTGTCAACAAGCTGGCAATCAAATTCCATTCCGTTCATGGAGCCGGACTCAAACTTGATTTTCAAGGTTTCACCTTCAAGAATCATGTCCTCAGTGAACTTTTCCAAGAATCCGCTGGTATCATTAACACGATAAAACGTCTGTGTGGTCGTTGTTCCATCTTCTTCCTCCACAGAATCGTCATAGCTGCTTACATTTCCAACCTCGCAATCAACCTTTGGAGAGATTTCATCAAACACCACTACAGCATCTACTGCTTCGTGCTCGCTGTGTATTTCTTCATCTTGGATATATGGAGTACCAACCGGCAGCATTAATCTACGTTGAACGATACCATTAACCGTAGGCATGGTGTCACGCTCTCTGTAATTGGCTGGCAGATTCCTCTCCGAACCGAACACATACAACCGTGTGGCGTATTCAGTCTTGCTGTCTGACTGACTCATTGTGACAACATTTGCCCCAGTTGCAAAGATTGTTGCCTGACCTGTCATTTCACATTTGCCGAAATGGATAACATTATCTACAATCCACCACTCGCATTCCCATTTCTCAGCATACATGTTTAACACCTCGATAAGGGAAATGTTATCATATTCAATCAAGACCGCCTTACTCGTATCTACGGTATCGTCAATAACGACTGTGTAGGCAGTCTTCCCGTTATACAGATAAGTACTGTCAACCTTAGCAAGGGCTTCAAGGTTATCGAGGAACACCCCGAAATGAACTTCTATGCTGGCTGTAAGTTTAAACGACAACTCAGGAGAACCGGAATCAGGAAAGAACTTCATTTTTTTGTTCTTCCATTTCCAGTACTGATTATCCATCTGCAGCTCATAGTCGTAACCGCCAGTGTTATCGTTATACTTAGGTCTTACAATGTCAGTAACTTCAAACCTTCCGGCATTGAGTTTCGTAAATTGGCCGCCGATTTCCCAGTCAACAAGAATGTCTGCAAAGTCTCCCATCTTGAAGTATATAGGCTCTGCGGTGCTGAATGGAACCTTTATGTAGTCGTGATCCATAAGCAACGCGGACCTGATAGAACCTTCAGGAAACTCTGCAAACTGTATTATTGTCTGCGTACCTCGTTTTATAACCAATTTCTTTTCTGACATATCTATTCGTAAATATCTATTTCACCTCTGTTGCTTGGGTCCGGCTCATTCAGTTTCAGTGAGAATTTCGCTATTCCACGCATAAACTGGCTGAACTGGGTGCATGAAACGTAGTTGCAACGATAATACACTCCCTGCTGATACTTGGTGGAAATCATTAATTTCCCTTGCTTCAACACATCAACAAAGGCATTGTAACGCTCAAAGAACTGCGTTTCTGTATGTGCAGTGATATGCAGGGCAAGCGTTATATCACGCTCGTCCATTCTGGGATTCTTATTCATTACAGTCTTTCCGTGATTCAACCTAAACTTGTTGCTCACAGATTCCTTCATAGGTGGAGGAGCCATGAGAGCTCCCAAGCCTGTTTCTTCCAAAGATGCACCATACCATAGGTATGCGTCTTTCCCGTTTATGAACAAATCTCCTGTCATTTCGTCTGCTCTATTAGTTTGTCTATCTTTTCACCGAAGCTACGGTATATATTCTTGCTGTACTTGGCTACATCTTCAAGGTAGCTGTTCCCGATGATGATAAGATTTCTTATCTCGACCAGCGTCTCGTTGTTGGTAGTCATTGAAGAAGAGAACGACGTCATGAGGGCTACTACAGAAATCATATTCTCTGCCACCTTCTCACTGGCTATCTGTACGGCCGTGAATCGTCCGTTAAGTTCTCCAACCTCATCTTGTGAAGCTGCAGCATACCCTTTGGAGCTTGCTTCCTGCTTGTATGTGCTGCTTGTATCATACCCCGTTATCTTGGCTGCTTCGTCACGTATTTCAAAACCCTTTTGGACGAGTGCCTGGTATTGTTCCTGCAATGCGCTCACATCAGCATCAGAAAGACCGTCTTTAGACCGGTTCGCCCAATCATCGTAGAACGCACGCAGTTCATCTTCAAGCAGGTCACTAATCTTGGCATTTAATACAGACTCTGCCAACTTCTTGCTCATGTCATTCTTAAAATCGTCAACGTCCTTCGTCATATCCATAAGAGAACTTGCAAAGTTACTCTTCAGACTGTCAAAGGATATCTGGGTGAGGGATTCCTTGAATGACTCGCTAATCTCTTTCATTTCACCGGCAAGGTCGGCGTAAGCATCCCAGTACTCGCTCTTGTCGTACTTACCCTGTGACAGCATAGTGTTCCACAAATCCACATTGTAGGTCCTGATGTATGCCATCTGCTCTGGCGTCAGCTTATAGATGTCGTTTAGTGAGCTGACCGATTTCTGCTTTGCATTCTTATCGTCTGGGTTCTTGTTAGCATATTCGGCAAGGAGGGCGTTAAGCTGTGAGTACTCATTTTTCCCCAATCCCCAGTAGTAGGCGTTGGAGTGATGGGAACCGTGATATCCCATCTGTGCCTTCAAAACCTCCATTTGGTTGTTGTAAACCCTCTCCTGGTTCTTTACTGCAGCATTGTATGTGTCAAAGGCTCTCTTACCTCCTTGGTTCGCCATTTCATTTTTGAGGTTGTCAACTGATGAACGCAAACGCTCATTTTCTCTTGTCAGTCGCTCTGTGGTCTCCGCAACCTCCTTGGCGTTGCTCGTGTCAAACAAGGAATTAAATCCTCCGAATGTAATTGTGTTGGCAATGCTTCCAAGACCGCTTACAAGTGCCTGTACGGGCTTTGTGATGATACCACCTTTCAAGATGCCCTCTAAGATGTTATCCACCATTCCGAGCACTCCCGACACAACCGCTTCCGTCATGTCGCCAGTAAGGACACCTTCGACAATATCAAGGCTCTCTGCCATCATGCCACCTACCTGCTCGCCGAAAATTGCACTCAGTCCGGTTTTGAGGAGGTCTTTAAACTTGTCGATTGCAGCAGTTGAACCGCCAAAACTTTTGATGAGATTTTCCAAACCGCTAACAGTCCCGGCCAGCGTTCCGTTTGATAGCTGACTTATTCCCTGTGACATCTTTTCCAAGTTCCCTTGTAACTGCACTGCTGTGCTCGACACTCTACCTTGTGCTTCTGCAACAGAATCGCCTGCAGTCGTTACAAGTCCGGCAGTACGCTCTACTTCCTTCTGAGCGTTTACCACTTTTTCACTTGCATCAGCATATTCCTTGCTGTTCTTGTCTGTGATGCTGTCCCTTTGCTGTTCTGCTGCCGTAAGGTCGTTTATTGCAGATTGGTGAACTTTCTCTGCCATTGACAGGGTTTGAACGTTCACCCTGTATGCCTCTATCTGTTTGTTCAGCTTCTCGAAAGTGGCATCATTTGACACTTTCCCCTGCAAATTCTTCTGAGCGTCGAGTATCGTTTGCTTGTCCTCTGCGCTTCTGCTGCGGAACTCGTCTGTCTGTATGTATGCGTTCAGCTCTGCGAGAGTGTCTTTAATCACACTCTCAAAGGCTGTTCCGAGATTTCCGAAGGCGGCTACCCAGTCAACCTTGCTTATCACCTGCTCGTCTGCTTTGTCACGCATCGCTTTGTCACGCTGTTTTTCAAGTGTAAGCCTTTCGCCCTCATTCTGCGCCTTAGCTATCTTCTCAGCATATTCTTGTGCAATGGCGAGCTTCTGCTGCTGATAGGTTCCATACTCCTGCAGATAACTACGCATTGATTCAATCTCAGAGCGGTATATCTCCTGCGTCTGTTTGTCCTGCGTCTTTGCAGCATCGTCTCTTAGAGCCTGCAGAGCATTTTCTTGTCTATCTGTAAGACCGTTCTGATTCAGTCCGGTGGTTCCAGCCTTCTTGTTGTTCTCCTGAAACTCCTTTTCCTTGCGGTTAATCTCTGCTATGGTCTTGTCATACTCGTTTTTGATAGCAGCCAATTTCTTTTCGGTGCTCTCTTCTTGTATGCTTATTTCATTGTCTGCATGCTGTTGCTCTATTTTCTCCAAATCCTTGGTAAGCTGTTCCCTGGCATGCTTACGGTCGTTATCTGTCTTAGTGGAGGATGTCTTTTTGTCAACGCTACCACCAAACTCTTTGTATTTCTTTTCAGCATCATCTACAGCAGCTTTCAGTTTCTTCCTCTTGTCTTCTGCTTCAGCTATTGTGTACTTTGAACTCGACTTGTCGAAATCTGCAAGCGCATTTTTAGCATCATTCAAGTCTTTCAACAAAGACGATTTTATCGATGATGGAGTGCTCTTTTTTTCGTTACGTCTATTCTGCTCAGCGGTAAGTATGCCTATTTGCCCCTCAATCTCTTTTTGAGAGAAAACACCTTTTCCACCTCCCCTCGTAATTTCTCCGTATTTCTTGTTATCCAAATCCATACGGGCAAGGAGATTCCGCCTATTGTCTATCTCTCTCTGCAAATCCTTGTTGCTGATACCTGTGAGATTTGCCAAATAGTCACTTGTCTCATTTTTTGAGATTTCTTTGTTTAGTTCTCTCTGCTTCTGCAGCAAAGCCTTAAACTCAGCATTTTCCTTGGCAGTTCTTCCTCCAGTCTGCACTGTCATGGCTAAGCCGGACTCCAAGGTCTGAGTTCTGTATGTCGCTTCTCCTTTTTTTCTGAGCTCATTAATTCTCTTATTCACAGAGAACAATTCGTTTTGTGAGTTCTTTATAGACTCACGACCTTCAAGTTCCGCAATCTCTCGATTTATGTCCCTGATATGAACCAACTTCTCGTACTGCGTATCATACTTGGCAAATATGCTTGGGTACTGTTGCTCCAGTTTCACTAAAGCAACACGTCTGTTTTCCGTAGATAAGGACTCATCCTGTGCTATCGACATAAGCTTTTCAATCTCTGCACGATGCTTCTCTTCTTTTTCTATAGTCCTTTGTTTCTGGTTCTCATACTCTTCAAGACTGTCATTTATCATGTCCTGCTCATCTTTCATAGTAACCATGACTGCTACAAGTCCGCCAATGGCTGTTGCGAGCAAAACGTAAGGATTGGTAAGCATTGTGGCATTAAGGGCTTTCTGTGCCACCGTTGTAGCCTTAATCCATCCAAGGTGGATTACCTCTCTTGCTGTCAGAGCTGATACACCGGCTGCCTGCAAGTTTTGTGCGGCTGCAAGAACCATAACAGCTGTACGGTATGTACCATAAGTAACAATCAGTCCGGCCAACACCTTTCCTACAGTCTCGTAGTTCTCAACGAGACTTGATACAACATCAAGCGCACTGTTGATAGTTCCTTCCTGCTGCTTTCCGATGTTGTTGAACATCATGGATATCGCATCTTCTATGTTGGAAATTTGTCCCGTGATAGACTTTGACTGTTCTTCCATCAATCCACCGAACTTTCCACCCTTTGAGGACATAGACATGATGGCATTGTTGAACTCTTCTGCACCTACCTTTCCAGCTGTTACGAGTTCACCAACCTTATCTTTTGTAACACCAAACTGTTTTGCAAGCTCGTCAGCAAGTGGAATACCACGGCCCATGAACTGTTTATAGTCTTCAGTAAACATTCTTCCCTGCGTCATGGTGGTTCCATATAGGTAAACCAAATCATTGAGCGGCAGCGATAGTCCGGCAGCTATGTCTCCAAGATGAACAAGGACATTATTCACATTTTCGGCAGCTACACCATAGGCAAGCAACTGCTTTGCTCCATCAACAATTCCTTTCATATCGAATGGAGTGATGGCAGCGGTCTTGACAAGTTGACCTATCAACGCACTCGACTTTTCTGTGCTTCCCAACATGGTCGTCAACGCAATTTCAATCTGCTGGAAGTCTCCACGGACACGAGCTATCTCTGCAACGAAATTCTTAGCCTGAGCAACACTAAACGCAATACCGGCAGTTGCAGCAACTCTCTTGAAAACTTCCTCTATACCGAGTCCGCTCTTTTCTATGTCGCTTGCAACTCTCGTCACTCCATTCCTCGCCCCCTCCAGAGAGCGAAGAAGATTGCTGTTGTCGCCGGTGATGTCAAACTTGATTCCTGCCATGCTGTTGCTCTTTTTATTTCCTTACGTTTTTTAGGAGTCCGAAAACTGGGGCATATACCTCTCAGCCCTTTCCCCATTTTATTGTTCTTGTCAATCCCATTTCTGTGACCTGATTGCTGCCCAAGCCATTTCCTTGTCTGACGCCTTGATTCTATTCCGGTCGCTGGAAACACCTTTGACTCTCTTTCTTTCTTCCTCCGACAGATATACCTGCTTCTGTGCATCTGCTAACATGAGTTTGAGATTTGTGTATGAGATTTCCCACATCACATAGTCAAAAGTCCAGTGGTACCTCTCACATGCTGCATCAATGAGGGTTCCGTAAACTGACAGCCCTCCAAAATTGAAAGTGCATTTGCTGTCTTTGACATCCATGACACGTTTCATCCTTTCCTGCTCTTTGTCAATCTGGAGAAACTTCATGAAGATTTCAGTCTTGTCTGACGTGAGCACTATCACCATGAGAGTAGCAAGGTCTTCAGTGCTCAGATTGTCAACAAACCACTGTGTCCGTTTTTCTACAAACTCGTTGTCGAATATCTTTGCCTTAGTGTGAATGGTGTGGTAGGTGAGGATGCGACTACAGAGCTCCTTACACTGTGTAGCAATTCTCAGCGTCTCAATGTATGGGTTCACCTTGATGGTTTCTGTGTTCAGCTCCAGTTCATCGATGAGCCTGCTCAACAAATACATCTTACCAAGGGGAACCGGGTACAGATAAAAATGACGACCGCCAACACTGAAGCCATGAGGTCTGTCAATGATGGTGTCCGCCAAATTCATTTCCATCTGTTTCTTTTCGTCAAGCTCTTTCATAGCGCATTCCGTTTTAGCTGCGGAGGTAGGAATCGAACCGTTTTTTACGTCCTCTCATCTCGTCGACAAGCGAGCGACCATCTGCTCTGCTCCGCAATATTCAAAAATGCCCTCTGCTTAACCTGAGAGGGCGTAAGGTTTATAAAAGGATTATGAACCGCCGCCGTGAGCAGTGTCATCTTCTCCGTCCCAATCCAGCTGGTTTCCTGTCTCAGGCTTTATCGAATCGAATGTGTAGGTGCGAATACCACCATCAGCTGAGGTCCAATTGTCCTCATAAGAGCAAGCACATCTGTTCATTGTGAATCCTGGTGCTCCTTCTTCCTCTGCTTCAAGTTTCAGAGTCCATTCTCCCGGCACAACTCCGTCTGTACCGGCAATAGGCATCTTACGACCCTTTCCGAATCGAATCTTACATACGAAAGAATACTTGCCGGCTTTATACTTTACAGCCTCATTCTCACCTCCCTCTATTTTGGCTTCCATCTTGTCACCCTTCTCAGTGGTGAGCTCAGAGGAATCCTCTACTGGCGTAGGAAACGTGCCGCCTCCAGTGGCACCAGTATTTGCAATAGCAGTAACTTTAATCGTTGGTTTTCCCCAAGATATAATCATAACCTAATAGTTTTGAAATTGATACTTGATTTTGTTATTGACGATGTGCCAAGGAATGTCCTGTGCTTCAAATACGCGTGGAGGCGATGGTCTTATCCATGCCCCGTTGATATGGCACTCCTTAATCACCGACTTGCAGATGTTTGAAATCTCACGGCAGCGTATAGTGTCCTCTTCAGGTTGACCGTCTATGATATTATCCTCAACATACACGTTCACATTTACAACTGCCTCCTGTCTCTCAGTACCCTCATTAGCCACAACTGCTATAACAATGTCCTCCAGCTTTGAGTTCTTGGGGCGTCGTGTCTTACACAATTCCCCCGAAACCTCAGACTCCAGTTCTGTGCCTTTCAGCATTTGGAAAATTTCATCTTTGATGTCAATGTCAGACTTCATATTTTTATAGCATTTATTCGCTTTGTAGCGCGTTCTACGGCTTTTTTCAGGTAATCATCAACTTTTGACTTCGCCCAAATCTCTATCGATGCTAACACATCTTTGTTCTTACAGGCTTCAACGTAATCCGCATAACTCATGGCAGCTACTACTACAAGTGCATATGTACTGGAGTAGTTAGATGCTAACTCTTCGACCATTTTCTGTCCCTCACTCTTCCCCAAGGTGCCTCCTTTGATAGGGGTAAACGCCGACTCAATAAGTTTCTTACCGTGCTCATATACCGAGTACCCGATAGAACTACGGAGATTTCCAGTGTGGTCAAACCAGCTGTCAACCTCATCACGGTCTCTGGCTTTTTCTATTGACTGCTCACCGAGATACGAAAATGCCCGGACAATCTCTTCACGCATTATCTCAGCTGCCCTGTCCCAGAAAACATTAACAGCTTGTAAAGGTGTGGTGCATTTTATATCCATAGCTTGCACTGGTGCTGATAACGGTGGAATCCCTTAACTGAGAACTCTGTTCCCGGCTTGTTGTCGAAAAAGTTAATCCGTACAAGGTCGTTTCTATGAAACTCCCTGCAATCCTTGCCGAGATATACAACATAGCTGTATGACGATTGGGTGCCATCCTCGTATGTGATAACGTCCTCTTTGCCTGCCGGTACGGCATCACACTTTTTATAGTCCTCAACCCACTCAGTGCCACCCTTATGATAGTCACCGTTGTCATCCTTGTATCCTTCAGTCTTCTGCTGGTAGGATAAGGTGTGAGGATATAGTTTCAGTACAGCCATATTCTAAACTCCAAAGTAAACGGTCGGCTCTCCGAGGTCAATAGTTGGCTCACCAATATCTCCATAGAGCTTGTTTACCCTTTTCAGAATCAGCTCACGCTGTTTGTCCGTGAGGTTTCCGATGGACTTGTCTGACTCGGAGAAATTGATAGCTTGGACGAGAGAGTAAAGACAGTCAGCCATAGCACCCTTATAGCTTATCGTCTGCGACACTTGGGAGGTGTATGTGGTTTCACCGTCCAAATCACGCTCGATAAGCACGTTATCTACGAATCCTTCAGGAATCGGGTAATGTACAGCATCTAAAAGTGCTTGTCTAACTGTCTTCATGAATTAATTTTTATCGTTGAAAAAGGTTCACTACGCTGTCGCTGTCTGCTTAACCGATATTGTTGCGGTCTTGTCGCCAACGGTTACGGTGATGGCTCCAGAACGCTCTGCACCGGTGTTAGCAGACACCTTTACTGTCACATTGCCGTCTGCAATGGTTGGAGTAATCCAAGACTGCGAAGAGGTTACAGTGGGAGTGTTGATTATGTCGTTGGTGTCAACTTCTACAACTTTCCCGACCTCATCAGCAGCGTCTCCAAAGGTTAGGGCATCAGGAGTAACAACCGGGAAGTACACTACACCGCCCAATACCTTTTCCTTCTTCTTCTTGCTAAGCTCGTTAATTGCAGCTATTAGCTTTTCGTCTGATATTGTGGTAGAAAGCGCGTCATTCTCAAGTGAGTTGTACGAAGTTACAACATCTGCCTTAACGTATTTCTTACCGGCAATGGTGGTATAGACATCACCCGTGTCATCCGTTTCCGCATCAATGTCAACCTCAGCAGCAACAGAGCAGTCGAGTACATAAATCTGATCCACATCCTCAATGATTGGGGCAGCTATAGACTGACCTGTGGTCTTCTCCACAAGTGACGGCTCGTTGGTAGAGTATCGGGAAATCAGCTTGTAGTCGTCAATCAGAGAGTAATTCACACCTTCAACAGGATTCCTGCTCTCTGCCAACTGACCGTAAGCGAATGCTCCTATTGCTGCATTGCAGGTAAACACAATACGGTCATTGCTCCAAGGCTTCTTCTTAATCTTGTTTCCATTCTTCTCGAAGATAATGGTTCTGTTGACAATCTGAAGCTTGCACTCGTATTCGTCCTCAAAGACCTGCTTGAACTTCTTCTCGGATGGAGATTTCAGCGTGGTACTGTCGTCGTACGCCTTATCATCATAATCGGCAACAAGTTCCTGGGCCCATCGCGACTGTCGTATCTGTTTCAGTCGTGACTTTGAAACCCAGACAGTATCAAGACTGTCCTGATTGTCGTTAATTGCCTCAATGACACGCTCAATGTCCTCGCCTGATACCTTTCCCTTGACCTCGGTGCCAAACTGGTTTCTCTCCGGATAGCGGAAATCGAGCACCATCATGTTCTCTGGATTGTCAATATCTGGCATACCAACGAATCCATAGCAGAGTCCATAGAGGAACGCCCATTCGTACAACTCGTCAAGACCGACGTCGCAGAAAACGAGGTCGTCTGCAATCTTACGGGCGATACGCTGATTGTTACCTCCCTGAGCCTCCATCGTCTGAAGGTCTGTAAGAGCGGACTCAGTAAGGCTTCGGCCGATACCAGCCTTAGGCAGCTTTCCGTTTGCCTTGGAGAGAGTAGGACGTGTCTTGATGTCAACAGGAGAATCAAACGCCATGAAGTCGGCTGCAATATAGGTAGTGTTCACACCGGCAGCTTCCCATTTGTTGTCTGACTTATACTCCTTTCTCAGAATGTTCGTGTCCTTGTGCAGGTACGAACGGTTGTCTTTGTGCTTTCCGTTTACTTTCTCCACAAGTTTCTGCAGAGCAGGAAAGAGAGAATCGACATACTTTTTAAAAAGAGATTTATTTTTAGCCATAATTCTACTTCCTTAAATGATTAAGAATGCTTGAAAGCAAGCTCTGGGAGAGCTGTCTTCAATGCTGTTTTCAACTCTGAGCTCAATGGGAACGGACTGGCAACATCGTTTACCTCGCCCTCATACATTACTCCAACCCAAGGCTCTTTTACAGACACAGTGGACTTGGCAACACCCTCATACTCGTATCCATCAGGCTTGGAGCCATACTTCTCACCTGAATCATCTACCGGCATGGGGATAGAATGTGTATCGTCCGAAGAACGAAGAATGAGCTGCCCCTTTCGGATATACTCACCCTTGTAGTCTTTCACATCGAGCTTTCGCCCGTTGACAATGGACTTACCAAACACCCTGATAACAATCGGGTCGTTTCCAAATCCAAAGCTTTCTTTGTTTCCGTAAGTCTCTTTTGACATGGTTCTTTGTTTTGTGACTACAGATCTGCTACAAGAGCTTCAATCTGCTCGTCGGTTAATTCCTTGGGCTTATCATGGTCCTCTTTGCTGGTTGAGCCGGCACCAGGCTGTCCCAGCTTGCTCAGACCTAAGTCCGCCCGTTCTTGATTGTAATCCTCCAAATCTTCTGAAACTTCATCGAGGTACTGGTCGAAGTCTGAATCATCCTTGAACGTGCTCGCTATTCTGTCAAATTCCTTCAACTTACGAACACCGAATTTACCAGTGTCTTTGAGCAGTTCCTCCAACTTACCCCTACGTCCTTCAGAAACCTTGCCATCTTCCATTGCTGAAACCTTATTCCTTAAAGACACTATAGCGTCTGTAAGATTTTTTGCCCATCCTGGAGTGTCATCATCACCATCGTCCGTATCGTCATTTGATTTGGATTTTCTCTTCTGATGCTTACCCTTCCTTTTCTTCTTCTTTTCGGCATCGTCGTCTGGATCATCGTCGTTGTCGTCGGAATCATCGTCATCGTCCGGGTCATCATCGGAAATGTTGTGCTTTGCCTTGTAATTGGCAATCGCACGCTGTGCAGCCGACTGGCTTACACTGAGAAACGACATTGCATCATCTACTGCATCTTCGATGGCACTGTTTACGTCCTCCTCGGAGGCATCATCTTCGAGTTCGAGGTTATCGGCAATTTTAGCAGCGACACCCTTTAACTCCTTGTAATTAAGACCGAGCGCCTTCGCCTTCGTTCTTAACACTCTGAGAACTTGCTTAAAATGTTTGTTCATCTTGCTTTTGGTTTACGTTAAACTTAAAAAAATAGTCTGCGCATACTGACGAATTCAGCAGACTATCGTTTCGAACCCAAGAGCAATGTTCGTAAGTTCTCTGCGCACGTCTGTCATACGCAGTGGCAAAATTAATCAAAAGTATTTGAAAGACAAATACTATAGGCAAACATTTAACAAAATTTATATTTGAAAGACAAATACTTTACTTAAATACCAGTAAAATTATAATGGGGAGGCAAAAAAGATGGTAGGCGGCAACCTAACCGTCTACCATCTAAAGGAAAACTTTGTCTATGAGTTTATATGAAAAAAGATTTATTTCTTACTACGAGCTTTTAAGACTATTTCTTTAGGATGTTTTTAAATGCAGTCAAATATTGCTCGTAATCAGCGCAATGCGGTATAGTGATAAGGTGTCTCCTTAATCTTAGGAGTTCTTTTTCCGACAATGTTTCAAAGGACTTACGTATTGCAAGAACAAACGATCTGGTATTTCTGTATTTTAACATTCTTACTTCGTCTGAATATTTCCTTGCCGCCTGGTCTATTTGTTCTCTGTTCATTTCGTTGTCTTTTTACGTTTATTTTCTGTTTTCTTTGGCAAGTTCCATCCGCGGAACTTCGCAACCTCGTAGTTGAACTTAAACCATACATCTTCGTCTAAGAACTCAAAGTGCATGGTGCCCTTCTTGAAGCCCTTGCATCGGAAGAAGCCCCACTCAAACCATTCTCCCCAAAATATGTCGCTGGAGCGTATGGCGTTTGATAGGCTGCCGATGCTCTCGTAGTCGGTCCCCGTGATGTAGCACAGAGCCTTGTTTACGTCCTCCAGCCTGTTCTCGTTGGAGTTATAACTGAGTTTAAGGTATGGTCCCTTTTTGTCCCAGTCGTATGAGGAACACATAAACGGTACGATAAACTTCTTATTCACCATATAGTTTGCGTTGGTCTTCCATTTTTCAC
>JAUNSB010000025.1:0-45584 GCA_030539375.1 Prevotella sp. | reverse complement strand
CAATAAAAAATAATATAACAATAAAAAATTAAAGACAATGCCTACAATTCAACAATTGGTAAGAAAAGGTAGAAAGGTTCTTGTAGACAAGAGCAAGTCACCGGCTTTGGATTCATGTCCGCAGCGCCGTGGTGTGTGTGTTCGTGTTTATACAACAACACCTAAGAAACCTAATTCGGCAATGCGTAAGGTTGCCCGTGTTCGTTTGACAAACTCTAAGGAAGTGAACTCTTACATTCCAGGAGAAGGACACAACTTGCAGGAGCACTCAATCGTGCTCGTTCGTGGTGGTCGTGTTAAGGACCTCCCTGGTGTACGTTACCACATCGTTCGCGGTACTCTTGATACTGCCGGTGTAGCAAACCGTACTCAGCGCCGTTCTAAGTATGGTGCTAAGCGTCCAAAGGCTAAGAAATAAATGACCGGAGAAGGTTATATAGCCGGACGTAAGACAAAAGAAAAAAAGAATCGTTTTGCTGGAGACATGTTATTAAAGGTTGAGTAAATGCCTGGTGTGGCATTGAAGAACAGAAAAAACAACCCCAGTCAGACAAATTAAATCATTAAACAGAAAAATGAGAAAAGCAAAACCAAAGAAGCGTGTGATCCTGCCGGATCCAAAATTCAATGACCAGAAAGTGTCGAAGTTCGTTAACCATCTTATGTATGACGGAAAGAAGTCTATCGCTTATGATATCTTCTATAACGCTCTTGACACAGTGAAAGGCAAAATGCAGAATGAGGAGAAGAGTGCTCTCGAAATATGGAAGACCGCTCTCGACAACATCACTCCTCAGGTAGAGGTGAAGAGCCGCCGTATCGGTGGTGCTACTTTCCAGGTTCCTACTGAAATCCGTCCGGACCGCAAGGAGAGCATCTCAATGAAGAATATGATTGCTTTTGCGCGCAAGCGTAGCGGTAAGAGCATGGCCGACAAGCTGGCTGCAGAGATTATGGATGCCTTCAACAACCAGGGTGGTGCCTTCAAGCGTAAGGAGGATATGCACCGTATGGCTGAGGCTAACCGTGCGTTCGCTCACTTCAGATTCTAATTTTATAATAAGGTAAAGAGAAAATGGCAAATCGCGATTTACATTTGACCCGTAATATCGGTATTATGGCTCACATTGATGCCGGTAAGACAACAACTTCTGAGCGTATTCTGTTCTATACAGGTAAGACCCATAAGATTGGTGAGGTGCATGAGGGTGCCGCAACAATGGACTGGATGGCACAGGAGCAGGAGCGTGGTATAACCATCACATCTGCTGCTACCACCTGTAACTGGAACTATAATGGCAAGAGCTTCAAGATTAATTTGATTGACACTCCAGGGCACGTGGATTTCACAGCTGAGGTGGAGCGTTCACTCCGTGTTCTTGACGGTGCTGTTGCCACATATTCTGCTGCTGACGGTGTGCAGCCACAGTCTGAGACCGTTTGGCGTCAGGCTGACAAATATAATGTGCCACGTATCGGTTACGTTAATAAGATGGACCGCTCTGGTGCTGATTTCTTCGAGACAGTACAGCAGATGAAGGACATTCTCGGCGCTAACCCTGTTGTTATGCAGGTGCCTATCGGTGCAGAGGAGAACTTCAAGGGTGTGGTTGACCTCATTAAGATGAAGGCTATCCTTTGGCACGATGAGACAATGGGTGCTGAGTATGACATCGAGGATATCCCTGCCGACCTGCAGGATGAGTGCGATGAGTGGCGCGGCAAGTTGCTTGAGGCTGCTGCCGAGTACGACGAGGCTATCATGGAGAAATTCTTCGATGATCCAAACTCAATCACCGAGGAGGAGATAATTTCAGCTATCCGTAAGGGTACCGTGGCTATGGAGTGTACTCCTATGCTCTGCGGTTCTTCATATAAGAACAAGGGTGTGCAGCCACTGCTCGACTATGTTTGCGCATTCCTTCCTTCACCACTCGATACTGAGGCTGTTATCGGTACAAACCCAGATACAGAGGAGGAAGAGAGCCGTAAGCCGTCTGAGGATGAGCCAACAGCTGCTCTTGCATTTAAGATTGCAACCGACCCATATATGGGACGTCTTGTGTTCTTCCGCGTTTACTCAGGTAAGGTTGAGGCTGGCTCATACGTTTACAACGCACGTTCAGGCAAGAAGGAGCGTATCAGCCGCCTGTTCCAGATGAACTCAAACAAGGAAATCCCAATGGAGAGCATCGATGCCGGTGATATCGGCGCAGGTGTAGGTTTCAAGGATATCCGCACAGGTGATACTCTCTGCGCTGAGGGTCATCCAATCGTGCTCGAGTCAATGACATTCCCTGACACTGTGATTTCTATCGCCGTTGAGCCAAAGAGCCAGGCTGACATTGCTAAGCTTGACAACGGTCTTGCTAAGCTTGCTGAGGAGGATCCTACATTTACAGTTCGTACTGACGAGCAGAGCGGTCAGACTATCATCTCTGGTATGGGTGAGCTTCACCTCGATATCATTATCGACCGTCTGAAGCGTGAGTTCAAGGTTGAGTGTAATCAGGGTAAGCCACAGGTTAACTACAAAGAGGCTATCACCAAGACTGTCAACCTCCGTGAGGTTTACAAGAAGCAGTCGGGTGGTCGCGGTAAGTTTGCCGACATTATCGTTAACATCGGTCCTGTTGACGAGGACTTCAAGGAGGGTGGTCTCCAGTTCGTTAACGAGGTTAAGGGCGGTAACATTCCTAAGGAGTTCATCCCGTCTGTACAGAAGGGCTTCGAGAACGCCATGAAGACCGGTATTCTCGGTGGCTATCCTGTAGACAGCCTGAAGGTTACTCTCGTGGACGGTTCTTTCCACCCAGTAGACTCTGACCAGTTGTCATTCGAGCTTGCTGCTCTCAACGCTTACAAGAATGGTTGCGCCAAGGCAGGTCCAGTGCTCATGGAGCCTATCATGAAGCTTGAGGTTATCACTCCTGAGGAGAACATGGGTGATGTTATTGGTGACTTGAACAAGCGTCGTGGTCAAGTAGAGGGTATGGACGAGGCTCGTAGCGGTGCCCGTGTAGTTAAGGCTATGGTTCCGCTGTCAGAGATGTTCGGTTATGTGACCGCTCTCCGTACAATCACTTCTGGTCGTGCAACTTCTTCTATGGAGTATGACCACCACTCACCTCTGTCAACAGCTATCGCAAAGGCTGTGCTTGAGGAGGTAAAGGGACGTGCAGACCTGCTCTAACAGAAGCATCAAAAGAGAAGAGAGGCGCCGTTTAGCGAATGACTCTTAAGCGGCGTACCTCCCTTCCTTTATACATTATTAATAATATAAATAATAAAACAAACAATGAGTCAGAAAATCAGAATCAAGCTGAAGTCATACGACCACCAGTTGGTTGACAAGTCAGCTGAGAAGATTGTGAAGGCAGTAAAGGCAACAGGCGCTATTATCAGCGGTCCTATTCCATTGCCAACACACAAGCGTATTTTTACTGTTAACCGCAGTACCTTCGTTAACAAGAAGAGCCGTGAGCAGTTCCAGTTGTCAGACTACAAGCGTCTGATTGACATCTACAGCTCAACAGCCAAGACCGTTGACGCACTTATGAAGCTTGAGCTTCCAAGCGGCGTTGAGGTAGAAATCAAGGTATAGTAGTTAGTAAGGATACAAAAACATTTTAACAAACAACATTTAATAGTAAATTGAAATGCCAGGATTAATTGGAAGAAAAGTCGGAATGACTTCCGTTTTCAGTGCAGAGGGCAAGAACATTCCTTGCACTGTTATCGAAGCTGGTCCTTGTGTTGTTACACAGGTGAAGACCGTCGAGAAGGACGGTTATGCCGCTGTTCAGTTGGGATTCGGAGAGGCTAAGGAGAAGAACACTACAAAGCCTATGATGGGAATCTTCAAGAAGGCAGGTACAACACCAAAGGCCCACTTGGCCGAGTTCAAGTTTGATGAGGAGTTGACCCTCGGTGCCACCGTCGGTGTAGAGATCTTTGAAGGAACAGAGTTCGTTGACGTTGTGGGCACATCAAAAGGTAAAGGTTTCCAGGGTGTAATGAAGCGTCATGGTTTTGGTGGTGTAGGCCAAAGCACACACGGTCAGGATGACCGCGCCCGTAAGCCAGGTTCTATCGGTGCTTGTTCTTACCCTGCAAAGGTGTTCAAGGGCATGCGCATGGGTGGCCACATGGGTTGCGACAGGGTTACAACACAGAACCTGAGAGTATTGAAGGTAATTCCAGAGCACAACCTTATCATCGTTAAGGGTAGCGTGGCTGGATGCAAAGGTTCAACCGTTTTAATTAACAAGTAATGGAAATCAGCGTATTAAACATAAATGGTCAGGAGACCGGACGTAAGGTGACATTGAACGATGCCATCTTTGCAATCGAACCTAACGACCACGTGCTCTACCTCGACGTGAAGCAGTATCTTGCAAACCAGCGTCAGGGAACAGCTAAGTCAAAGGAGAGAAGTGAGATTTCTGGTTCAACACGTAAACTTGGTCGTCAGAAGGGCGGCGGCGGTGCTCGCCGTGGTGATATCAATTCACCGGTGCTCGTAGGTGGTGGTCGTGTGTTTGGTCCAAAACCTCGCGACTATCGTTTCAAGTTGAACAAAAAAGTAAAGATTCTTGCTCGTAAGTCTGCTTTGTCTTACAAGGCTCAGGAGGCTGCTATTGTAGTAGTTGAAGATTTCAATCTTGAGGCTCCAAAGACTAAAGATTTTGTAAATATTCTTAAAAATCTTAAAGTAGAGGGCAGAAAATCGCTTTTTGTTTTGCCAGAAGCAAATAAAACAGTATATTTGTCGGCGAGAAATTTACAGCGCACTGACGTTACACTCGCAGCATTGCTCAATTCGTATAAAATTTTGAATGCTGACGTGCTCGTGATTTCAGAGAGCTCGCTGCAGACTATCGACACTATTTTAAACAAGTAAGAAGCATTTAGGATATGGCATTCATAATAAAACCATTGGTTACTGAGAAGATGACCAAGATTACAGACAAGACTTCTCTGGACCGCACCTATACTCCAAAGGCGGGTAAGAACAAGGGGCAGGAGATCACCAAGAAGGCTATGGCTAAGTTCGGCTTCATCGTGCGTCCTGAGGCTAACAAGTTTCAGATTAAGAAAGAAGTCGAGAGTCTGTATAATGTTACAGTAGTTGACGTGAACACACTTCGCTATGCAGGAAAGCGTCAGGCACGCTATACTAAGGCTGGTCTCGTGAGAGGTCACAAGAGTGCGTTCAAGAAGGCAATCGTTACTCTTAAGGAGGGCGATACAATTGATTTTTATAGCAATATCGATTAATAAAAACAATGGCAGTACGTAAGTTTAAACCAGTTACTCCTGGTCAAAGACACAAAGTTATTGGCACGTTCGAGGAAATTACTGCATCCGTGCCAGAAAAGTCTCTCGTTTACGGTAAGCGTTCTACCGGTGGTCGAAACAACACCGGTAAGATGACTGTCCGCTACATGGGCGGCGGTCACAAGAAGAAGTATCGTATGATCGACTTCAAGCGAGAGAAAGATGGTGTTCCAGCAGTAGTGAAGACAATCGAGTATGATCCAAACAGATCAGCTCGCATTGCGCTTCTCTATTATGCTGATGGTGAAAAACGTTATATAGTTGCTCCTAATGGACTGCAGGTAGGTGCTACCGTGATGTCTGGTGCAGAGGCTGTGCCAGAGGTTGGTAACACTCTTCCACTTGCAAACATCCCTGTAGGTACCGTGATCCACAACATCGAGTTGCGTCCGGGACAGGGTGCTTTGCTCGTTCGTTCGGCTGGTAATTTTGCTCAGCTGACATCTCGCGAAGGTAACTATTGTGTTATCAAGCTTCCTTCGGGCGAGACTCGTCAGATTTTGAGTGCTTGTAAGGCTACTATCGGTAGTGTAGGTAACTCAGACCACGCTCTTGAGAAGTCGGGTAAGGCCGGCCGCTCTCGCTGGTTGGGTCGTCGTCCTCACAACCGTGGTGTTGTAATGAACCCTGTTGATCACCCGATGGGTGGTGGTGAAGGACGTCAGTCTGGAGGTCACCCACGTTCACGTAAGGGTCTGTATGCTAAGGGTCTCAAGACACGCGCACCTAAGAAGCATTCAAATAAGTATATTATTGAAAGAGCAAATAAGAAGTAATTTAAACAAAGTAAATTATGAGTCGTTCACTTAAAAAGGGTCCATACATCAACGTATCACTCGAAAAGAAAATTCTCGCCATGAATGAGAGTGGTAAGAAGAATGTCGTTAAGACATGGGCCAGAGCTTCAATGATTTCTCCGGACTTCGTGGGACATACAGTTGCAGTTCATAACGGAAATAAATTTATCCCTGTTTATATTACCGAAAACATGGTGGGACACAAGCTCGGTGAGTTCTCTCCGACACGTCGTTTTGGTGGCCATGCAGGTAATAAGAAATAATCAGGTTCACCAGAAATAAAGAATAATAATAATGGGAGCAAGAAAACATATTAAGGCAGAAGAGAGAAAAGCTGCACTTAAAACACAGTATTTTGCAAAGCTCAAAGGCTGTCCTTCTTCACCACGCAAGATGCGCTACGTTGTAGACATGATTCGCGGTATGGAGGTGAATCGTGCACTCGGTGTGCTCCGATTCTCAAAGAAGGCCGCCTCGGTTGATGTAGAGAAGTTGCTTCTTTCTGCCATCAACAACTGGGAGCAGAAGAATGATCGTAAGGCTGAGGCTGGTGAGTTGTACATCACCCGTATCTTCGTTGACGAGGGCGTTACGATGAAGCGTATGAGACCGGCACCACAGGGCCGTGGTTATAGAATCCGCAAGCGTTCTAACCATGTCACTCTGTTTGTTGATACAAAAAACAATGATTAATAGATAGTAGAATGGGACAGAAAGTTAATCCGATTAGCAACCGTCTTGGTATTGTAAGAGGTTGGGATTCAAATTGGTTTGGTGGCAAGGACTTCGGAGACAACCTCGTGGAGGACATGAAAATCCGCAAGTACCTCAATGAGCGCTTGGCTAAGGCAAGTGTCTCAAAGATTGTCATTGAGCGTACATTGAAGCTGGTTACCATTACTATTTGTACTGCTCGTCCGGGCATTGTCATTGGTAAAGGTGGTCAAGATGTAGATAAGTTGAAAGAAGAGCTGAAGAAACTTTATGACAAGGAGATTCAGATTAATATCTTCGAGGTAAAGAAACCGGATCTCGATGCTACCATCGTGGGTCAGAACATCGCTCGTCAGGTAGAGGGCAAGATTTCATATCGCCGCGCTATCAAGATGGCTGTTCAGAACACCATGCGCGCTGGTGCTGAGGGTATTAAGGTTCAAATTACGGGTCGTCTGAACGGAGCCGAGATGGCTCGCAAGGAGATGTACAAGGAGGGTCGTACCCCATTGCACACTCTGCGTGCAGACATTGACTTCTGCCAGGCAGAAGCCCTTACTAAGGTAGGTTTGCTGGGTATCAAGGTGTGGATTTGCCGTGGCGAGATTTACGGCAAGCGCGACTTGGCTCCAAACTTTGCTCAGGAGAAGGGTAACGGTCGCTCTAACGGTGGTAACGGTGGTGGCAGAAAATTCCGTAATAAGAAAAAGTAATAAACATTATTAAAGTTAGAAGCTATCATGTTACAACCTAAGAGAGTTAGATATAGAAGACCTCAGGACGGCCGCGGCAACAAAGGCAACGCCCACAGAGGTACACAGTTGGCTTTCGGTTCTTTCGGTATAAAGACCCTTGAGCCAAAATGGATTGATAGTCGTCAGATTGAGGCTGCCCGTGTGGCTGTTAACCGCTACATGCAGCGTGAGGGTCAGGTTTGGATTCGCATCTTCCCTGACAAGCCAATCACCCGCAAGCCTGCTGACGTGCGTATGGGTAAAGGTAAGGGAGATGTTGCAGGATGGGTTGCACCTGTTACTCCTGGACGTATTCTTTTTGAAGTTGAGGGCGTTTCATTCGACATTGCAAAGGAGGCTCTTCGCCTTGCTGCACAGAAGCTGCCTGTTAAGACTAAGTTTGTTGTTAGACGTGATTACGATAAAAACGCTTAATTTATGAAGATTGAAGAAATAAAGGCACTTGAGACCAAAGAATTGGTTGAAAAGATAGCTGCTGAAGTGGCTAAGTATGATCAGATGAAGTTGAATCATTCTATCACTCCATTGGCAAATCCATCAGCGATTAAGTCTGCACGTCGTGACATTGCCCGTATGAAGACAGAACTTCGTCAAAGAGAACTTAACAAATAATAATGGTCCAGATGGAAACAAGAAATTTAAGAAAAGTAAGACAGGGTGTCGTTACAAGCAACAAGATGGATAAAACCATTGTTATTGCGGCTAAGTTCAAGGAGATGCACCCTATCTATGGCAAGTTTGTCCAGAAGACAAAGAAGTATCACGCTCATGATGAGAAGAATGAGGCTAACGTAGGTGATACTGTGCTCATTATGGAGACCCGTCCTTTGAGTAAGACAAAGCGATGGAGATTAGTACAAATAGTAGAAAAGGCTAAGTAATTATGATACAGACTGAATCAAGACTTACAGTATGTGATAACAGCGGTGCCCGCGAAGCTCTTTGCATTCGTGTGCTGGGTGGAACAGGCCGCCGTTATGCCAGTGTTGGTGACGTGATTGTCGTTGCTGTCAAGAACGTTATTCCATCAAGTGATTTGAAAAAAGGTGCAGTATCTAAGGCTTTGGTTGTTCGTACAAAGAAAGAGATTCGTCGCGCTGACGGTTCATATATCCGTTTCGATGACAATGCTTGCGTGTTGCTGAACAACGCTGGTGAGATTCGCGGTAGCCGTATTTTCGGTCCTGTTGCTCGTGAGCTTCGTGCCGTTAATATGAAAGTCGTATCTCTTGCACCTGAGGTTCTTTAATATTAAATGATACAAGACAATATGAAGTTGAAAATAAAGAAAAACGATACAGTTGTTGTTCTTGCCGGTGAGGACAAGGGCAAGACTGGCAAGGTGCAGAAGGTTCTCGTTGAGAAGCAGCGCGCCATCGTTGAGGGTGTTAACATGGTCACCAAGAGCACCAAGCCAAGTGCAAAGAATCCTCAGGGTGGCTTTGTGAAGGAGGAGGCTCCTATACACATCTCAAACCTCAGTCTGGTAGACCCCAAGAGTGGCAAGGCTACCCGTGTGGCTATCAAGACCAACGAGGACGGCAAGAAAGTACGTATCGCTAAAAAGTCAGGGGAGGAGATTAAGTAATGAATACAGCAGAACTTAAAAAGACATATCTTGAGCAGATTGCTCCTGCATTGGAGAAGCAGTTCAACTATGGCTCTAAGATGCAGATTCCTGTATTGAAGAAGATCGTCATCAACCAGGGACTTGGTGATGCTACACAGGACAAGAAAATCATCGATGTTGCAATTAACGAGATTTCAACCATCGCAGGACAGAAGGCTGTGGCTACATATTCCAAGAAGGATATCGCCAACTTCAAGCTTCGTAAGAAGATGCCTATCGGTGTTATGGTAACTCTGCGCCGCGAGCGTATGTATGAGTTCCTTGAGCGTCTCGTTCGCGTGGCTCTGCCGCGTATCCGCGACTTCAAGGGTATTGAGAGCAAGTTTGATGGACGTGGAAATTACACTCTTGGTATTCAGGAGCAGATTATTTTCCCGGAAATCAATATCGATTCAGTAGACCGCATCCAGGGTATGAATATCACTTTCGTTACATCAGCTCAGACTGACGAGGAGGGATATGCACTTCTGAAGGCTTTCGGTCTGCCATTTAAGAACGCTAAAAACGATTAATAGATATGGCAAAAGAATCAATGAAAGCCCGCGAGGTGAAGCGTGCTAAGATGGTTGCCCGTTATGCTGAGAAGCGTGCTGCGCTGAAGAAGATCATCGCAACAACCGACGATGCTGCAGAGGCATACGAGGCTGCCCGCAAGTTGCAGGCAATTCCTAAGAATGCTAACCCTATCCGTTTGCACAATCGCTGCAAGGTTACCGGTCGTCCGAAGGGTTACATCCGTCAGTTCGGTCTTTCCCGTATCCAGTTCCGTGAGATGGCATCAAACGGTCTGATTCCAGGAGTGAAGAAGGCAAGCTGGTAAAGATGGGATTTTTTCTGAGAGTAATTTTTTAATATTGTCGGGGGAGTCCCGATTAATTAAACTTTTTATATAAATGACAGATCCAATAGCAGATTTTCTGACGAGGTTGAGAAACGCAATCATGGCTAATCACCGTGTTGTTGAAGTACCAGCTTCAAACTTGAAGAAGGAGATTACAAAGATCCTCTTCGAGAAGGGTTACATCTTGAACTACAAGTTCATCGAGGATGGTCCTCAGGGTTCAATCAAGTTGGCCTTGAAGTATGACCCAACCACAAAGGCAAGTGCAATTCAGTGCCTTAAGAGAGTGTCTACACCAGGTTTGCGTAAGTACACTGGTTACAAGGACATGCCGAGAGTAATTAACGGATTAGGTATTGCTATCTTATCTACATCCAAAGGTGTAATGACAGACAAAGAGGCTTCAGCGCTGAAGATTGGCGGCGAGGTTCTTTGCTATGTATATTAATTTTGGAGGGTATAGAATATGTCAAGAATAGGTAAGCTACCAATCGTTATTCCTGCAGGTGTAACTGTTAACTATGCTGACGGTGTTGTTAGCGTAAAGGGTCCTAAGGGTGAGCTTTCACAGAAGGTGGACTCTTCAATCCTTGTTAAGATAGAGGATGGACACATTGTGTTCGAGATTGATGAGAACAGCCCTGTAAATTACAAGCAGAAGCAGGCTTTCCACGGCTTGTACCGTTCTCTTGTCAACAATATGGTTGTTGGCGTGAGCGAGGGTTACAAGAAGGAGCTTGAGCTTATCGGTGTTGGTTACCGTGTGTCAAATCAGGGTAACATCATTGAGTTCTCACTCGGCTACACACACCCTATCTTCATCCAGCTTCCCAAGGAAATTAAGGTTGAGACAAAGTCTGAGCGCAACCAGAACCCGATAGTGATTCTTGAGTCATGCGACAAGCAGCTCATCGGTCTTGTATGCGCAAAAATTCGTTCTTTCCGCAAGCCTGAGCCATATAAGGGCAAGGGTATCTTGTTCAAGGGTGAGGTTATCCGTAGAAAGTCGGGTAAGTCAGCGTCAGCTAAATAATTTTAAAGATTTACGATTATGACAACAAAGAAAGTAGAAAGACGAATAAAGATAAAATACAGAATTCGTAAGAGCGTATTCGGTACAGCTGAGCGTCCCCGTCTCAGTGTATTCCGCAGCAACAAGCAGATTTACGCTCAGGTGATAAATGATGAGGAGGGCAAGACCCTTGCATCTGCATCTTCACTCGGTCTTGAGGCAATGCCAAAGATTGAGCAGGCAGAGAAGGTGGGCGAGCTTGTTGCCAAGAAGGCACAGGAGGCTGGCGTTACCGCTGTTGTGTTCGACCGTAACGGTTACCTCTATCACGGCCGTGTAAAGTCATTGGCAGACGCTGCTCGTAAAGGTGGACTTAATTTCTAAACGATTATGGCAATGAACAAAGTTAAGATAAATAGTGACGTTGAATTGAAAGACAGACTGGTTGCCATCAACCGTGTTACAAAGGTAACAAAGGGAGGTCGCACTTTCACATTCGCAGCAATCGTCGTGGTTGGTGACGGCAACGGCGTTATCGGCTGGGGTCTTGGCAAGGCTGGCGAAGTTACCGCAGCCATCGCCAAGGGCGTAGAGGCAGCCAAGAAGAATCTTGTTAAGGTTCCAGTGCTCAAGGGCACAATTCCTCACGACATGGAGGCTCGCTTCGGCGGTGCTCAGGTATTCATGATGCCTGCAGCTGCCGGTACTGGTCTTGTAGCCGGTGGTGCTATGCGTGCCGTGCTTGAGAGTGTCGGTGTGAAGGACGTGCTTGCAAAGTCAAAGGGCTCTTCTAACCCCCACAACCTTGTAAAGGCCACTATTCTTGCCTTGAGCAAGATGCGCGATGCCTATACTGTGGCTGGCATGCGTGGAATCAGTATGGAAAAAGTATTTAGAGGATAAATTAGGAGATATTTAACTATGGCAACAATTAAGATTAAGCAGATTAAGAGTAAGATTGGTGCACCTGTTGACCAGAAGCGCACTCTTGAGGCTCTTGGCCTCCATAAGATTTCGCAGGTTGTAGAAAAGGAAGATACTCCTTCTGTCCGCGGTATGATTCTTAAGGTACATCACCTTGTAAGTGTTATCGACTAATATTTAACGTTTAAAATTAGAGTTTTATTATGAAACTACATACATTAACCCCACAGGAAGGCTCTACACACTCTCGTCGTAGAATTGGCCGCGGACCGGGTTCTGGTCTGGGTGGCACTTCCACACGTGGTCACAAGGGTGCCAAGGCTCGCTCTGGCTACAAGAAGAAGATTGGTTTTGAAGGTGGTCAGATGCCTCTGCAGCGCCGTGTACCAAAGTCAGGTTTCAAGAACATCAACCACAAGGAGTATTTTGCTGTTAACCTCTCAACACTGCAGAAGTTGGCTGACAAGGGTCTTGAGAAGGTTGGCATTGCAGAGCTGGTGGCTGCCGGTCTCACAAACGGCAAGGAGCTTGTAAAGGTTCTCGCCAACGGTGAGCTCAAGGCAAAACTGACAGTAGAGGCAAACGCTTTCTCAAAGACAGCAGAAGAGGCTATCAAGGCCGTAGGTGGAACCGCAACTGTAATTTAAATTTAAGAAATAATGAAGAAGTTAATTGAGACACTAAAGAACATTTGGAAGGTGGAGGACCTGCGTATGCGTATTCTCATCACTATCCTTTTCGCTGCGATTTACCGCTTTGGTTCGTTCGTGGTACTTCCCGGTATCAACCCTGCCGAGTTGGATAAGCTGCAGCAGCAGACACAGGGTGGTTTGATGTCACTTCTCGATATGTTCTCTGGTGGAGCATTTTCTAATGCATCTATCTTTGCACTTGGAATCATGCCTTACATCTCAGCTTCTATCGTTATGCAGCTTCTCGCTGTCGCTGTGCCTTATTTCCAGAAGATGCAGCGTGAGGGTGAGAGCGGACGCAAAAAGATTTCTATGTACACTCGCTGGCTCACAGTGGCTATCCTGCTGTTCCAGGCTCCGAGTTACCTTATAAATCTTAAGATGCAGGCAGCAGGTGCCCTTGCTTCGGGCATCAGCTGGCCTGTATTCATGATTCCCGCCACAATCATTCTTGCAGCTGGAAGTATGTTCATCCTGTGGTTGGGTGAACGCATTACAGATAAGGGTATAGGTAACGGTATCTCGCTCATCATCATGCTTGGTATCATTGCCCGCCTGCCACAGGCGTTTATCCAGGAGGTCGGCTCACGCTTCACCGCCATCACCGGTGGTGGTCTCGTGATGTTCCTCGTGGAGATTATTATCCTTTATGCAGTTGTTTGTTTAGCTATTCTTTTGGTACAGGGTACTCGCAGAATACCCGTACAGTATGCGAAGCGTCTTGTGGGCAATAAGCAGTATGGCGGAGCCCGTCAGTACATTCCTCTGAAGCTGTTTGCTGCAAATGTGATGCCTATCATTTTTGCTCAGGCTATCATGTTCATCCCGTTGAGCGTTGTTCAGTTCCTCTCTGAATCTGCTCGTACCAACTGGTTCTTCACATCGCTGATGAATCATCACAGCTGGATGTATAACATTGTGTTTGCCATACTCATTGTGGCATTTACATATTTCTATACAGCAATCACCCTCAATCCAACCCAGATGGCTGAGGATATGAAGCGCAATAACGGTTTCATTCCAGGCATTAAGCCAGGCAAGGACACTGCCGACTATATCGACACTGTTATGTCAAGGCTCACTTTGCCCGGCTCGTTGCTTATTGCATTCATTGCCATCATGCCTGCTTTGGCAAGTTTGCTGAATGTACAGGATGCTTTTTCACAATTCTTTGGAGGAACATCACTCCTGATTCTCATCGGTGTTGTGCTTGACACACTCCAGCAGATTGAGAGTCACCTGCTGATGCGTCATTATGACGGTTTGCTCAACTCCGGCCGTATCCATGGCAGGGGTGGTGTGGCAGCATATTAAGTCCCTCTTCCTTGGATGAATGAAAATATTTCTGAAGACAGAAGACGAAATAGAACTAATGAGGCAAGCGAACCAACTTGTTGGTAAAACGCTTGCCGAATTAGCTAAAAATATCAGACCGGGCATCACCACCGGACGGCTTGACGCTATAGCTGAAGAGTTTATACGTGACAATAAGGCAGTGCCGGTGTTCAAGGGATTCCCCAACCCGTTCGGAGCACCTTTTCCGGCGAGTATATGCACATCAATAAATTCTCAAGTTGTACATGGAATACCTGACAATGTGACAGAATTAAGGGATGGTGACATTATTTCGATTGACTGTGGCATACTTTTTGCTGGATATTGTGGTGACTCTGCCTACACATTCTGCGTGGGTGAGGTTGCTGAGGAGACCAAGGCTTTGCTGAGGGCTACAAAGGAGTCTTTATATAAAGGTATAGAGGCTGCCCGTGCCGGAAAGCATCTTGGCGATATAGGAAATGCAGTCCAGACTCATTGTGAAAGCAGGGGATATGGAATTGTTAGGGAGTTGACGGGGCACGGCATTGGCAGAAAGATGCACGAAGACCCGCAGGTTCCTAATTACGGCAGTTTTGGCAGCGGCATGTTGCTCAAGTCGGGCATGTGCATTGCCATTGAACCTATGGTGACGCTTGGCAATAGAAAAGTGGGGCTGATGCCCGACCGCTGGACGATAAGGACGGTGGACGACAAGCCTGCTGCTCATTTCGAACATACCATAGCGATTAGGGCAGGACAGGCTGATATACTGTCGACGTTTGAGGAAGTAGAACGAATAGAAGGAATACAAAGATAGAATTATGGCAAAGCAAGATGCTATAGAACAGGACGGAACAATCGTGGAGTCGCTCTCCAACGCTATGTTCCGCGTTGAGTTGGAAAATGGTGTACCCATCATAGCGCATATCTCGGGCAAGATGAGAATGCACTATATAAAGATACTGCCTGGTGATAAGGTTAAGGTTGAGATGAGCCCGTATGACCTTACCAAGGGTAGAATTGTATTTAGATACAAATAAATCATTTATCATATATATGAAGACAAGAACATCATTGAAGAAGCGTACCCCTGACTGCAAGATCGTGCGTCGCAAGGGTCGCCTGTTCGTAATCAACAAGAAGAACCCTAAGTACAAGATGCGTCAGGGTTAAAAGACAATTAATGATTTTAAAATCAAGTTTTATTAATTTATTATTTAAACAATGGCAATAAGAATTGTTGGAGTAGATTTGCCCCAGGAGAAGCGTGGCGAAATCGCATTGACTTATATCTACGGTATAGGTCGAAGTAGTTCAGCAAAGATATTGGACAAGGCAGGCGTTAGCCGCGACCTGAAGGTCAACGAGTGGAGTGACGATCAGGCAGCCAAGATCCGTGAAATTATCGGCGCTGAATTCAAGGTAGAAGGTGATCTCCGTTCAGAGATCCAGTTGAACATCAAGCGTCTTATGGATATTGGATGCTATCGTGGAGTTCGTCATCGTAACGGTCTTCCGGTTCGTGGTCAGAGCACAAAGAATAACGCTCGTACCCGTAAAGGTAAGAAGAAGACTGTTGCTAACAAGAAGAAGGCCACAAAGTAAAATGTTAAATCAGTAACGTAAAGATTTAAAGATTATGGCAAAGAAAACAGTCACTTCAAAGAAGAGAAATGTGAAGGTTGACGCTATCGGACAGCTTCACGTACATAGTTCATTCAACAACGTAATCGTGATGCTTGCCAACAGCGAGGGACAGACCATCTCTTGGTCTTCAGCTGGTAAGATGGGCTTCCGCGGTTCAAAGAAAAACACTCCATATGCAGCCCAGATGGCAGCAGAGGATTGCGCAAAGGTTGCTTTCGACCTTGGTCTTCGCAAGGTGAAGGCATACGTTAAGGGTCCGGGCAACGGTCGTGAGAGCGCTATCCGTGCCATCCACGGAGCAGGTATCGAGGTAATGGAGATTGTCGACGTTACACCACTGCCACACAATGGTTGTCGTCCTCCAAAGCGCCGTCGCGTATAGTTAGAGTGTACATTTTACAAACAACAGAAATTTTTTATTTATTATGGCAAAATATATAGGACCGAAATCAAAAATTGCGCGCCGTTTTGGAGAACCCATCTTCGGTGCAGACAAAGTTTTGTCCAGAAGAAACTTCCCTCCTGGACAGCATGGCAATAACCGTCGTCGTAAGATGTCGGAGTATGGTGTCATGTTGGCAGAGAAGCAGAAGGCCAAGTACACATACGGAGTGTTGGAGCGTCAGTTCCGCAACATGTTCGAGAAGGCTGCCAAGGCTGACGGTATCACCGGTGAGGTGCTCCTCCAGAACCTTGAGTGCCGCCTTGACAATGTAGTTTTCCGTTTGGGTATTGCGCCTACACGTGCCGCTGCCCGTCAGCTTGTAGGCCACAAGCACATCACTGTTGACGGACAGGTTGTTAATATCCCATCATACGCCGTTAAACCAGGTCAGATTGTCGCTGTGCGCGAGAAGTCAAAGAGCCTGGAGGTTATCGAGGCTGCCCTTGCTGGTTTCAACCACAGCAAGTATCCTTGGATTGAGTGGGACGATCAGAAAAAGTGCGGTAAGTTCCTCCACAAGCCGGAGCGTGCCGATATCCCTGAGAATATTAAGGAGCAGTTAATCGTTGAGTTGTACTCTAAATAATCATTAAATTAATGGCAATATTAGCATTTCAAAAACCTGACAAAGTCGTAATGTTGGAGTCTACGGACAAATTCGGCAAGTTCGAGTTCCGTCCGTTGGAGCCAGGGTTCGGTGTTACCGTGGGTAACGCCCTGCGCCGCATTCTTCTTTCGTCGCTCGAAGGTTATGCCATCAACACCATACGCATTGCAGGTGTTGAGCATGAGTTCTCTTCAGTGTCTGGCGTAAAGGAAGATGTGACCAACATTATCTTGAATCTCAAGCAAGTGAGATTCAAGCAAGTAGTAGAAGAATTCGAGAACGAAAAAGTCAGTATCACGGTCGAGAATTCTACCGAGTTTAAGGCTGGCGATATCGGCAAGTATCTGACTGGATTTGAAGTGTTAAACCCTGATTTGGTGATTTGTCATCTCGATTCAAAAGCTTCGATGCAGATTGATCTGACTATTAACAAGGGCCGTGGCTACGTGCCTGCCGATGAGAACCGTGAGTTCTGCACCGACGTTAATGTCATTGCAATCGATTCTATTTACACCCCAATCCGTAACGTCAAGTATTCAGTAGAGCCGTATCGTGTTGAGCAGAAGACCGACTACGACAAGCTCGTGCTCGAAGTGACTACGGATGGTTCCATTCAGCCGAAGGATGCGCTGAAGGAAGCCGCAAAAATCCTCATCTACCACTTTATGCTGTTCTCTGACGAGAAGATCACTCTTGAGAACACTGAGATGGACACCAACCAGGAGTTTGATGAGGAGGTGCTGCACATGCGCCAGCTGCTTAAGACACGCCTTGTGGACATGAACCTCAGCGTACGTGCCCTCAACTGTCTGAAGGCTGCCGATGTCGATACTTTGGGCGACCTCGTTCAGTACAACAAGACCGACCTCTTGAAGTTCCGCAACTTCGGTAAGAAATCGCTCACCGAGCTTGATGATTTGCTGGAGAGTCTGAATCTTTCGTTTGGAACTGACATTTCAAAGTACAAACTGGACAAGGAGTAATATCCGTCCACAATTTATGAAATTTAAAAAATGAGACATAATAAGAAATTCAACCATCTTGGTCGTACTGCAGATCACCGCGCCGCTATGTTGGCAAACATGGCAATCTCGCTGATTATGCACAAAAGAATCACTACGACCGTTGCCAAGGCTAAGGCTTTGAAGAAGTATGTGGAGCCTCTGATCACACGCTCTAAGGACGATACCACCAACTCACGCCGTGTGGTTTTCAGCTACCTGCAGAACAAGTATGCTCTTAAGGAGCTGTTCGGCGCCGTTGCTGAGAAGGTTGGCGACCGCCCGGGCGGTTACACCCGTATCATCAAGCTTGGTGTACGTAAGGGTGACGCTGCTCAGATTTGCTTCATCGAGCTTGTTGACTTCGACGAGAACATGGCTAAGACCGAGACTAAGAAGAAGACTCGCCGTTCACGCCGTTCTACAAAGGCCGAGGCTGCTGCAGAGGCTCCTGCTGCCGAGGAGGCAACAGTTGTTGCTGAGGAGACCGCTCCTGCTGAGGAAGCTGCTCCTGCCGCTGAAGAGGCAAAGGCTGAATAATTCAGGCAATCACTTAAAGTGCTTAAATAATGAAAAGCCCGACACGCTGTGTGCCGGGCTTTTCTTTTTTGTGTGGCGTCGCCTTTCCGTTATATGGCGTCATCTCTCAGCCATGAAGTATTTCGTGATGCCCTTGGGGCATTTCTTGTCGAAGTCGAAGTTGTTGTTGAGCACCGTGCCCACTCTTGATACTGTGGTGCTGCTGACGGCGGAGCCGTATCGCCCTGTCAGTCGCTCCAGCACGCTGGTTGAGGTGAGCCATTCGCCGTTGTCGGGCGAGCTTGGCTTCTCGAACATCTGGGCTATAAGCTCCTCCAGAGTGTTTACGCGGCGGAACCGCTCGTTTTCCTTCGACAGCTGCGCCGTCTCCTCGTCGTTCAGCCAGTAGCGCCCGCCGTTCTCCACCTGCTGTTTCAGCTGTGCGAAAATCTGGCGGTGGTTCAGCGTGTCGCTGTAGTCGATGTTTCCCGTCACCTCCACGCAGATGAAGCGGCGCGAGCCTGTCGGGTCTGTCAGCGGCACTTTATTGTTTGTGGTGGCTATGAACGAGGCATAGCGGCGGTACTGCTTGTAGGTCTTGCCGTAGGGCGGACGGAATTTTACGTCGGCTGTTGAGAGCAGATATTTCAGCACCACCTGCTGGCGGTCAGTGGTCTTGTCAAACTCGTCGATGTTTATCAGTGCAAACGAGGTTAGTCCGAGGTTCAGGTCGGTCTCGTTCTTGAAGTTTATGCGGTCGTTGTAATAGTCGCGCAGCTCCGGCGGCAGCAGAATGCGGCAGAAGCTCGACTTGCCGCAGCCCTGACGACCTATTAATAAAGGTGTGAGGGCGTTGCCCGTGAGGCTTGAGCGTCCCATCCAGTGGGCTGTCATTCCCATCATCCATGTGCGCAGGTATTTCTCCCAGTTTCTGTTGCTGCACGGCACCCGTGCGGCAAGCTCCGCTATGCGGTCGCGCCCGTCCCATCGCGGCAGGTGGTCGAGCCAGTCGTTCACGGGGTCGTACATCTTTATTCTCGGCGAGTCGATGAAGCGCGCAATGTCCTTGTCCCACGATTTCAGTCCCAGCTCCTTGGCACGCATCGTCATCTCGTTGCGTATCTCGTTGTCGAGGTCGTGAAACTCCTCGTCCTCACCGTTCTTGTCGCGGTATTGTGCCACTCCCGTCATCACGTTTTTGCGCATCTCGTAGTTGCTGTTCAGGAATATGTCGGTCTTCATCATCAGCAGTGCGTCTTCGCTCACGCTTGCCAGCGGTTTTGTCTTGTGGCGCTTATAGTAATCCTCGGTGTTTGCCACGGCATACACCGTGTCGAAGGTTTTGCGCACCAGTAGCTCGTCGCCGTTGAGCACCGGGTGGCAGAGTGTCATTTCCTGCGCCATTGCCTGCGGAATGCCCTCTTTCAGGCATTTCGCCGCAATCTGCATCACCATCTGCGCCACGCGATCCTCGTCGGGCAGCTCAAAATACTTGCCCAGCACGCTGTCTATTATAAACAGGAAGTTCAGCTGATAGCTGCGCTTCGCCGTGCGCCCCGGCATCAGCCGGTTTTGCAGCCGATCGTTGTCGCCTACCGCCGGTTTCGGAGCACTGTCCTTGGCAGTGTCTATATAAAAAGGTATGGCGAGCGGACTGTAAGCCATGTCTGGGTCGGCGCTCATGTAGGTTATGCGCTCCGGTATCGGGATTGTGGTGTCGAGCGTTATGCCGAGCTGCGAGTTGTATGTAGTCCTTGCCGTTTGGTAGAGCACACGGTGAAATCTCCTTATCTCGTCCATGTCTGTGGGCAGGGTAGGGGCGTTGCCGCCTGCCTTGCCGCCGGTTGTGCCGTTAGCCTTGCTGCCGCTTTTATCGCTTCCCTTGCTGTCAGGATACAGCTCTCCGCGGCAAACGATTTTCACGGAGCGTCCCGATGCCCCCACAAACGCCATGAGCGTCTGCGGCATCCTTGCCGCGGCATTTCTCAGACTTATTGCCATGTCATAGTCGGCAAGGTTGTTTGCCTCCAGCACCACCAGACCTGTGTAGCTCAGTGTGCGCCGTTCTCCGTTCATGTTCTGCATCTCCAATGCAAAGCACAGCATTGGCAGGGGCGCACTTTGGTGGAAGTCCGACTCTATCCGCCCGTCTTCCTGCCGGCATTGCGTCAGAAACGGATAAATCTCCCTCAGGTTTCTCACTTCGGCAGCATAGTTACTGTCGCTGATGTTTCTTACTACATCCTCAATCTCCATGCGGACGATAGTTTCCTTTTTGCCTTTCGGCTTCATAACAGTTACTTTCATAAGTACAGTTTTTTAGATAGTTAATAACAATGTTTTTGCTCTCATTCTTTTTGTTTATAACAAGATTGCAAGGCTTTTCATGGCTTTGTCTTTTGTCATTTCCGTAAGCTGCTACAAAGATAATGCAAATCGAGTGCAGAATCATCAAGCTTGCTTGTATGTTTTGCTGAGATGCAGCTTATCTTCTGCAAAGGTACAAAAAATATTTTAAACGTCAAAATATTTTGCCAATTATTTTTTTTAGATATTTTCTTACTATATGGATATTTTTGCTTATAGTCCAACCCGATAGATAATATCCTGATTTAAAGATATATAAACCATCTTATAGTCCAACCCATGTCCAACCCAAGTCCAACCCTTCCCCAACCCAAAATCGCGTTTCCTCCCGATTTTTGATGCTTCTGAAACAAATCCTATGTTTTGATGTTTACTATAATGTAAAATAAAATCATAATGCCACCGTATAACATCCCCAACTCCCCATATTTCATATTAATCTATGACAACATCACACCAAAAGTTGACTTTACAACCTAATCACCAAGGTGACGAGGTCACAAACAAGCGAAATAATTTTCTAAATCGCTGAATTACAGTGGTAAAACCCACATTCAGCATATTATATTCCACATTTTACAGTTAAAACACAAAAAAGGATGTCTTGGGTTGGGGCAGGGTTGGACTTGGGTTGGACATGTGTTGGACTATAAAATTGATTAATGTGCTGAATGTCAGTATAATATCCCCTATTGGGTTGGACTATGGAAAAAACACACGAATTTTTAGTGAAAAATTCGTGCAGGCTAATCAATCATGCGAACAAAATTTAGTTTTGTCCGTTCATATTCTATTCTTTTTTATTTTAAGTGTTTTAGAGCTCTACTTTTAGTATAACTGGGTATTGTAATCTTTATTCTTGGGGAGATTCTGATTCATTAAGTAGTTGCGTTAATTGTTCCTCACTTGGAAGAAGTCGCTTTATATCTTCTGGGGTTTTATATGTAGCAACTCCCATGGGACTATTGTAACCGTCTAAAAGAAATTCTACAAAGGCTTTGTGAGCTGTTTTACATAACACAATGCCAATGCTTGGGTTTTCGTGAGGTTTCTTGATTTCAGTGTCAAGTATGCGTAAGTATGCACTCAACTGACCGAGATAGATAGGCTTAAAGTCACCCATTTTCAATTCTACACAAACTAATGCTTGCAGCTCGCGATTGTAAAAGAGTAAGTCAGGGAACTGTTCAATCTCAAATTTTTCCAAATGATATTGGTTGCCAACAAAGGTGAAATCTGTTCCAAAAGTCATAATGAACTTTTTGATATTATGTACAATTTGTTGTTCTACCATTCGTTCATCAATATAGCTGTTATCTCGCTCCTCCAATTCCTCCATGTTTATTAAATCAAGAAGATAGTTGTCTTTAAACATGGATATGGCTCGCAGAGCATTAACTTTGTTCGGCATGGTGCGAATGAAATAGTTAGGCATTTCCCCTTTGTGATGGAATATATCAGCGTTCATTTCTTCTACCAGCTCCAACTGTTGACCGCTGCCTGTTTGATATAAAACAAGCGTTCCTCCAAAGATGATGTTTTTGCAAGAATCTCACTGTGGTGAGTGAAACTTAGTGACAAGAAATCGTGTAAATCCAATTCGCCCACCATCAATGGACGAATTACAAGCGCTTTTATATTAATGGGACTATCACATTCTTTCAAATCGCCCACTGCCGGTGGGCGATTTATAATATCACACCATTGTTCATAAAACGTGCGCATACGTTTGAGTGCTGATGCTGAAAACCCTCGCAGTCCAGGCATTTCTTTTTGCAGCTGGCTGCTGATAGCGTTTATCGCTCCAGTGCCCATGCCTTATTGCGTGTATTGTCGCTGATATATTGACCTATGCCGTAATAAAGTGACAGCAATTCACCATTGGCAGAGCGTGCTAAACGATATTGGCTGTTGAGTATGGCACTTTTTATGTCAGCAACAGCTTTACGCAAATTATCTGTTATATGTATTATTTCCTTTTCCATATTCTTTCCCTCTTTTTATTTTAAACGTCGGGGCTACACTTTTCGTTTCAATTTAAGTGAATGTGCAAATTTAGTGAAACTTTTTCACATGGCAAAATAAACTCATATTGTTTTATTTGTTATTATAGATTTCGTGCATCAATTCCTCATATACATACTCTGGACTTTGAATATAAAGCCCGGTGTCCTCTTTTTGGAGATTATCGTATGTTCTTGAATTGTATACCTTATCCAATGCTTCATTCATCTGCATGTTATCATGTTCCATGAGCAGACTTATAACATCCCGTGTGGTACATTCCACCATATATTGAAAATCACTCATACCTTTGTCAAATGTTTAATTGCCCTTTCTGTCCCAAAGAAATATTGGAATGTAATCCCTTTCATGTATTTCAACCGTTCAATAAAGACCTCAAACGAAATATTACCCTCTATATAATTACGGATTTGTACTCCCACCTTATCGTTTGCGATGGGACCTATCACTATATCGTAATCGTGAATGTTATGTTCTGACAGGTTCTTCCTGTTGGCAAAGATAAACTTAGCCCACTCTTCCGTATATTCTTCAAATCGCTTAACAGATAGTCCGCCGTTTTTCAGTAAACATTCGTCAAACTCAAATTCATATACTTTAGGTGTTCCGCTCAATTGCATAGATTTGAAAATAGCCCAACGTTCTGCCTGTGACTTGTCTGGAGAAAGGTAGAAACCTTTGCCAAAGTCTTTTGCCGAGTTTGACTTTGACAAATCTATACTATCTATATCATACACTGTACCGTGGTAAAGTTTCATAGCAGTGTCCCTCCTTTCCTGTGGCAAAAAGCAGTGACATCAGTCACCATGTGCTCAAAGCTTTGTGTATGCATTACATCATAGAAATTATCTAATAAATCAACTCCTCCAAATTCCTTCAAATAACAATATGCTTGCCGTCCGGTGAGGTGGTGTCTCTTAGAAAACTCTGATATAAACATCACGATGTATTCTATTTTGTTATTTATTAAGCTATTATTCATCTTTTGTATTTTATTTTGCAAATATAGCGATAAAATTTCAAAAAGAAGTCTTTACTTAAAACTTTTAATGTTTTTTGTATGTTGCATGATTAGTGGCTTATTTGTAATTGACTTACTGCCCCTTGTGCAGGCTGTGAATGCTTTCGCTTATGCTTTTATACAGCTCATGCAGGGGCTTTTCTTCCGCAAGCATTTCCAGATGTTTACCTATCACATTTTCGTCGTAGCGCACAGCCGGACCTGTCTGTGCCTGCACGGGAGACAGCTCGTGTATTTTTCTTGCCGTCTCGTCAGTAAGTGGAAGCATCACATCGAACGGGATACCGTGCTGTTCCAGTATCTGGGCGCTGAGGGCATACATGTGGTTTACGAAGTTGCAGGCGAAGACGGCTGCAAGATGAAGGTGGCGGCGCTGGTCGGAAGTTGCCTCATACACCTTTGAGCTGAGAGCGGAAGCCACTGAGCGCAGCAGATTCAGCTCCGCCGGCGACGATGCCTCGATGAAGAAGGGCAGGGCGCTGAAGTCCACATCGCGCTGCTTGCTGAAGGTCTGCATGGGATACAGCACGCCGTAGCGCGGGGTAAGCCCCTTCCACAGGTTCATGGGCATACTGCCCGCAGTGTGTACAAACAGGGCATGCTGCCTGTCCTTTACCAGTGTCGGGGCAAGTTGCTGTAGGGCAGTGTCTTTCAGAGCCACGATGTAAAGGTCGGCATCTTTGCGTATGCCGTCAGTTGCCGTTGTATGGTCAGTTGAGAGTTTGGCGGCAAGTGCCGAGGCAGACTCCTCCGTGCGGCTGTACACCTGCAGGATGGGGTATCCCGCCTGCTGCAATGCTATGCCCAACCGTGTTGCCACATTGCCTGCACCAATCAAAACAATCTTTATCATTGTCAATATATAATATTAATGTCTGTCCGTTAATGTCCGCTGATAGGCGATGCGTGGCGTGCCGTTGTGAGCATAGATTATGCCGCAACGCTTGAAACCGTGTCTCAGCAGTATGTGCTGCATCACGTGGTTGTCATGGTGGGTGTCCACCCTGATGTTGTCGCAGTGCTCAAAACACCATTTGAGACAAGCCTCTGCCATACCCTTTTGTCTGCCGTTGGCAGCCATGCGGTGAATCACGTGATATGGAGAGTCGTTCAGCCAGTTGCCGTCGTCTATGCAGGCATACGTTGGGTCTTCTCCGGGAATGAAACTGAATGTTCCCGTGATTTCCCCACTTTCATTTTCGCAGACGTAGCTTGTGCCGTTGCTTATCTCTTGTAGAATCAGGTCGGCTGAAGGGTAGCCGTTAATCCACTGGTTGGGATTGCCGTGCTCTCGCATAAACTTGCGGGCATGGCTGAAAATCTCCATAATTGCATCCAGGTCCTTGGGAGACGAGTGTCTTATTGTCATAATGCCTTTTGTTTTAATAAGGGTGCAAATTAATGACTCCGCATAGGTCAGGCTATTTTATCTTGTCGAAACCTTCGCCAAACACACCTTGACAGTATGACTGAGAGATAAGGGCATTGGGGTCGATAGCCTTCACGTAGTTGAAGATTTCCTGCGATTCATATTTGCGCGTGAGCACTATCAGCATGTTTACCTCCGACTTGGAATACCATCCCTTGCCCTCGATGAGAGTCACGCCACGGTTCACCTTTCTGTTGATGGCATCGGCAATCTGCTCATATTCCTTCGAGATGATGAGAAACTGCACTGTCTGCCGGGTACCGTTTATGATGTAGTCGCAAACGTAGCTGGCGATGAGGGTGAACGCCACACCGTAGACGATTGTCTCGGTGCTGTGGAAAAGCAGGTAGGACGATGAAATGATGGTGATGTCGATAAACTGCATGGCACGGCCGAAGCTCATGCGGAAATGCTTGTTGAGCAGTGCCACGATAATGTCGGTGCCTCCTGTAGAGCCGCTGTGCGCAAACACCAGTCCCAGTCCGGCGCCTCCCATGGCTCCGCCTATGAGCACGTGCATGAACTTGTCTTCACCGGCTGTTATCAGCGGGTGGGTAATGAAGAAAGGCTGCAGAAAGCCTATCAATACCGACATTATTGACACACCGATGACGGTTTTTATCGTAAACTGTTTTGTCAGCGCCCTGAAAGCTATTGCAAGCATGGCGAAGTTGAGTGCCCAGATTGAGATTCCCGTGGGCAGTCCTGTGGCGTAGTAAATAAGTGCCGAGAGACCAGCCACTCCACCCATCACCACTTTTTCGGGCAGGATGAATGCCGTGTATCCAAATGAATAACAGGCTATTCCCAGAAACATGAACACAAAGTCCTTCATCTGCTGGCTTTTTGTTCTCTCCTTTATTATTTTCTGTATGTTGCTCATTGTTGTTTTATATGTTAACCAATTATTCTTGTTTTTATTTCTGTCTTTTTAACAGAGTTGTGAATTTCTTGCAAATTTACATAAAAATAGCAGCAGGACAAAATATAAAATCAAATTTTAATTTTTTTTATGTTGGGAAGCAGTGCAAAAATTATTTTAGCCCGTTTACGATTTCGCGAATCTCGGCGAGGATGACTGCGGCATTGGCTTTCAACTCCTTGTCTGTCAGCGTGCCGATGTGTTCTGGAGTAAGGGCGGTGAGCTGTTGCAATGCATGGAACCCTGTCATTGTGAGTGTAGGCATAGACTTATGTGCAATGTGTGCCAGTTGTGGGCGGTCAGGCAGTGTGTCGCCTACAGCCTTGGCTATACCTTCGGCATATAGCTCCAGCTGACTGACAAAGCTGCGCATAATGTCAGCAGCGGCATCGGGGTCGCCGGCAGCAAAGGAGGTGAGCGACGAGAAGTCGTAAAGATGTAATGAGTGCATGAGCCGCTGGCGGTCGATGGGCTTGAACAGGCAGTCGGAGAATCCCGCTCTCAACAGTTGTTGGCGTATGCCCGGGTCGTGGGCGGTCATGGCTATTATCCGTATTTCGGGATGTTGGGCTTTTACCGACTCCATCAGCTGCTCTCCGCCCATTTCAGGCATTTCCACATCCATCAGTATCATGTCGGGACATTTGGCATCTATTGCCAGCATGGCTTCTGCTGCGGTATTTGCGGTATGTATGTTTAAGGTGCTGCCGTCGGCTGCCGACATGCGGACTGTCTGCTCCTTAAGCAGGCTGAGCTGCAGCGGGTCATCGTCGACGATAAGAATGTTTCGGCATGCCGCGGTATCAGAGGATTTCTCTGTGGTGACTTTTGCGGTGCTGTCCTCAGCCATATTGCTGCAAGAAGTATTCTGAACAGCGGTGTTTGTGGCAGACTCCACTGGAACTGCCACACTGAAGGTTGTGCCGCTGCCTTTTACCGACACAACGCTGATGGTGCCTCCCAGCAGATTGACAAAATCGTTTGTGATGGCAAGTCCGAGCCCCACGCCGTCGGCACCGCCGTTGCCGCCCAGACGCTTGAAGGCATCGAATATATGCTCTGTCTCGTCGGGCGCCATCCCCCTGCCTGTATCCTTTACGTCAATGTGCAGCATTCTGCCGTCACGGATTTCTGCCTTTACCGCCACCTCCCCGTTGTCTGTATATTTCAATGCGTTGCTTACCAGATTGTCCAATATCTGCCGCAACCGAAAAGCATCAGCAGTGTATAGATTGCCTTGCGCGTCATTTATATAATGTGTAAGACGCAGCCCTTTTCCCTTAGCTATCGGCATCATTGCACTGATGCAGTCGCCCACAAGCTTATGCACGCTGAACGTCACCGTGTTGACCTCAGCCGTACCGTTCTCCATACGGCGGTGCTCCAGCAGTGCTGTCACAAAACGCATGAGGTCGCTTGCCGACATACGCACATTCTTGATACATCCTTCCATGCGGTGCCAGTCGCCGCCTGCCATATATTCGTCCATCAAGTCAATATATCCCAATATGGATGCAGCCGGAGCCTTGATGTCGTGTGTTATGGTCATTGTGAGCCGCTCCGTCTGTTCACGGGCTTCTTCCAAATTGCGGCGGTAGCGTTCCGAACGGCGGTAGTCGCGCCACACCTGCCACAGAAGCAGAACAACGGCAACCAATGCCACAGCCGTCAGCAATGCAATGTCGATAAACATCTTCCAGCGTGCCTCATAGTCGGCTGCAAATGCCTGCCGCAGCCTTATGTGTCCGTCGGTGCGCAGCTGGGTGAGCAGCTGCTGCGTCTTGTCAGCCATCTCCACGCCAACCTTTTGCTGAGTTTTCACTTCATTCTTCCACTGCCTGTTGGCTGCTTTTAGCCTCCGCTCGTTTTCTATCTGAACTTCAGCAAGCACTTTTGCCACGTCCTTTGCCACGTCGACCGACGTGTCAGAAACGGCATGACTGACATTTACCGTGTCGGAGCGTGAACCGCGGAAGGCATCGGTCAACCGTCGGAAGAAACCGCGCTTCGACTTGTTTATGGAGTATACGGTGTTGCGTTGTGTGGCATTCACCATCACCGAGTCGAGTCCGTTACGAAATTTTTGCTCCCTGTCTTTCAGGGCGGCATTTGCGTCATATTGTCCCATCAGCCGCATCAGTTTGAGTGTGTGCTCACGCTTGTCGGCTGTCAGGATTGCCAGTGAGTCTATGCGTGCGGTCATTACAGTGTCGGTTATCGTTGACAGTCGCTTAGCTATGTCCAGCGTGCGGTCTACTGACATGCTGTATTGCTCCCATCGGTCAATACCCATGGTTATGGAATATTCGTATGCGGCAATGTCCATGCAGCCGCCAACCAAGCTGTCCAGCAGGTCGCGCTGCTCCAGATATTCGTCTTCAACGTCCGACATACGCACAAACCTGCTTGTGTTTACAGCCATCAGCCATACTGCCACAGCCATCACCGCTATAATGGCGGCATAGCCCATAGCCACCTTAAAAGGCAGTTGTATTCTTTTCATAATCACAGTTTATTGACTGCAAAATTAGTCATTTTACCTCACAACCCAATATAAATGGAGTTAAAGAAACAAAAAGAGGTATTTCGCTGTTGCCAAATAAAAAAGGCAGACCATCTTTTTACGAATGGACTGCCCTGGAGCTTGCTCCGTTTCATTCTCTCTTTTTCACATCATTGAGCTGTTGTGGTGTCGGCTGGAGCTGCCACTGTGTCGGCAGGAGTTGTCACTGTGTCGTTCTGTACAGTGTTGTTTACTGTTGCAGGATTTTCTGCCTTTGCTGTGCCTACAAAAGCGTTGCTTACTGATACCATTGCGAATGCAGCTACTGCTGCGAATACTAACTTTTTCATAATTTCAATTCTTTTTTGTTATTAATAATATTGTTAACTGTCTGTCTTTGTGGAACACGTTCTTGTTTTTTTGTGTCCTCACTAAACAATGGCGCAACAAGCGTGCCAAAACATTTATGAATAAAGTAAGATTGGCTGTAACTTGCTGATAATTAATAACAAAAGAAAATCCGCAGCTTTTGGCACGGCTGCGGACTGTGTGTGGAAACTGTGGAAAAAGTGTGGAATATCTCCACACTTGTAGATTGTATGCTACAGCCCGTAACGGGCAATTTTGTTGTAAATGGTCTTGCGGTCGATGCCGAGAAGCTGGGCTGCACGCGATTTATTTCCGCCTGTGGCAGCAAGGGCTTCTGCAATGCGGCGGCGCTCTTCGTCAGCATCATGCAGCGTTGACGGAGCCGCGGACTGCTGTGGTATTACCGTTTCATGTGACGGTGTCTGTGGATTGGGCATTAGAGCCAGGTCGGTGTCAGTGATATAATTCCCTTTTGCCATGAGCGTGGCACGCCTCACCACGTTCTTCAGCTCACGCAGGTTGCCCGGCCAGTCATAGCGTGACATCGCCTCCATAGCCTTGGCGTTGAATCCCGTGACATTACGGTCGAGCTGGGAGTTGGCTTGGTTCAGAAACAGATTGGCAAAAAGATAAATGTCCGTGCCCCGTTCGGCGAGTCGCGGCATGTGTATGGTAAATTCGTTGATGCGGTGGTACAAATCTTCGCGAAACACTCCCTCGCTCACAAGATGCTGCAAGTTGCCGTTGGTGGCGCACACCAGACGTATGTCAATGTCTATTTCACGCATTGCGCCCACGGGGCGTATTTTCCGTTCCTGCAATGCCCTGAGCAACTGCACCTGTATGTCGTAGCTCAGGTTGCCCACTTCATCAAGAAACAGCGTGCCGCCGTTGGCGGTTTCAAAGGCTCCCTTTTTATCAGCATCGGCTCCGGTGAATGCTCCACGCACATGCCCGAAAAACTCAGATGTCGCCACATCACGCGGAATGGCTCCGCAGTCGATTGCCAGAAACGGTTTGTCATTGCGGCGGCTTAGTTCATGAATGCGGCGTGCCACATATTCCTTGCCGGTGCCGCTTGCTCCAAGTATCAGTACCGACATGGGTGTGGGTGCCACCAATGCCACATAGTCATACAACTGGCGTGACACCTCAGAACGTCCTTCAATCCAGTCACTTTCCGCTGTCTTTTTCACGTTGTTTGCCGTAGATGCTTTGGGAATGTCATTATCGCCTATGGCATCATTAATTTTTGTGAGCAGTATATCCGGCTGACACGGTTTGGCTATGTAGTCGCATGCTCCGTGCTTCATGGCCTCCACGGCATTCTGCACTTCGGCATAGCTGGTCATCATGATAAACGGCGTGCCCACGGCACTACGCTGCATCCATTCCAGCAGGTGCATGCCGTCGCGGTCGGGCAACCGCATGTCGGACAACACAAGGTTGAACTTACTGCCGATAAGAGCCTTCACTGCATCGGAAACCCTCGTCACCCGCTCCACGTCATAGCCTTTTTTGCCGAGCCAGGTCTGCATCATCGTGCCGTATGTCAGGTCATCCTCTACTATAAGTATTCGCTTTTTCTGTCTTTCCATGCCAGTATGCCTGTTTGTCACTTTATAATTTTGCCCATTATAGATTTTTCTGCAAATTTAGATAAAAATGACAGCAGAACAAAATATAAAGCAAAGTTTTAATATTTTTTATGTTGGGGAAGATTTCCGTCTGTGCTCAGAATAATTAAGAAAACTTAATTCTTCATTTCGATTTGCGTAAAATTTCCTTATTTTTCATTTTTTTCTGTAACTTTGCAGCTTAAAATAAAAAATAAGCCAGACATATATGGATACAGTAAAAGGGAAAAAGACAGGTTTTGATAACGACAAATATATACGTATTCAATCGGAAAACATTAAGGAGCGAATAGCACAGTTCAGTGGTAAACTGTACCTTGAACTTGGCGGCAAGCTGTTTGATGATCATCACGCCAGCCGTGTGCTGCCGGGCTTTCAGCCTGACTCAAAGCTGCGTATGTTTCAGAAAATCAGCGACCAGATTGAGATTGTGATAGTTATCAGCGCTGAGGATATAGAGAAGAACAAGGTGCGTGCCGACCTCGGCATAACATACGACGAGGATGTGCTGCGGCTCCGCGAGGAGTTCCGTAACCGCGGATTCTTTGTAGGCTCGGTAGTCATTACCCACTACAACGGACAGCATGCCGCCGATGCCTTCCGCCAGCGGCTCAAGCGCATGGACATAAAGTCATACGTGCATTATCTCATTGACGGCTATCCGCACAACGTGGAGCTGATAGCAAGCGACGAAGGCTTTGGCAAGAACGATTATGTGGAGACCGAGCGTCCGCTTGTGATTGTCACTGCGCCGGGACCGGGCTCAGGAAAGATGGCTGTTTGTCTGTCGCAGCTCTACAACGAGCATAAGCATGGCGTTGAGGCTGGGTATGCCAAGTTTGAGACCTTCCCCGTGTGGAACCTTCCGCTGAAGCATCCTGTAAACATAGCCTATGAGGCTGCCACAGCCGATCTTAACGATGTCAACATGATTGATCCGTTCCATCTTGAGGCATACAATAAGATAGCAGTAAACTATAACCGTGACATTGAGATTTTCCCTGTGCTGAACGCCCTGTTCGAGGGCATCTATGGCACCAATCCATATAAGTCGCCCACTGACATGGGAGTGAACATGGTGGGATTCTGTATCAGCGATGACCAGGTGTGCTGCGAGGCTTCAAAGGATGAGATAATACGCAGATACTATGATGCTACAAACAAGTTTGCCAATGGCGCCGACAATGAGAGCGAGGTGCAGAAGATACAGATGCTGTTCAACCAGGCAAAGATTTCAACAGCCACACGTAAGGTGACAACGGTGGCGAAGAAGCGCCGTGAGGAAACAGGCACGCCGTGCGCAGCCATAGAGCTTTCCGACGGCACGATGATAACCTCTAAGTCGTCGGAGCTGCTTGGTCCGAGTGCCGCGCTGCTGCTCAACGCTACAAAATATCTTGCAGGCATCGACCACAATGTGAAGCTGATACCGCAGGAGATGATAGAGCCGATACAGAAAACTAAGGTGGAATATCTTGGCGGCAACAATCCGCGACTGCACACCGACGAAGTGCTTGTGGCTCTATCGGTGCTCAGTCAGGCTGACGACAACTGCCGCAAGGCTCTTGAGCAGTTGCCTGCACTGCGCGGATGTCAGGTTCACTCCACGGTGATGCTTTCGGAGGTTGACCATAAGATATTCAAGAAACTCGGAGTGGGGCTTACCTGTGACCCTGTAAAGAAGAAATAGTAAGGTATTATGGAATATGTGTTTGAGACAAAGATGATGGTGCGCGACTATGAGTGCGACATTCAGGGAATAGTCAATAACGCCAACTATCTGCACTATTGCGAGCATACCCGCCATCTGTTTCTGCGCGACTGCGGACTGAGCTTTGCGGAACTGCACGAAAAGGGCATCGATGCCGTGGTGGCACACTACGACCTGAGGTATAAGGTGCCGCTCAGGGGGCAGGATGAGTTTTTCTCGCGGCTCAATGTGAGCAAGGAGCGCCTCAAGTATGTGTTCTATCAAGACATCTACCGCGCCTGTGACAACCGTCTGTGTTTCCGTGCTGTGGTGGATGTGGTGTGTCTGGTCAACGGCAGGCTGGCAGAGAGCGATGAGATAGACCGCGCTTTTGAGAAATATCTGAAGAAATAATGAGAGACGGTTGCTTTTAGAGCACGTCATAAGAACCAATAACCCTAAAACCTAACCGGCAATGACAGAGGCTATATATGCCATGGCGCTGACGCGCATCAGCAACTTCAATTTCACTCAGGCGCTTGAACTATATCGGGCGCTTGGCAGTGCCACGGCATTATACGAGCATCGCAACGACATTGCCGATGTGATTGACCATTGTTCGCCGCGCCTGATAGAGGCGTTGAGACACTGGGACGAGCCGTTGAAGAGGGCAGAGGTGGAGATGGAGTTTATCAGGAAGCACGGCATAACCGTTATGACACTCAGCGACGACTGCTATCCCCGGCGGCTTGCCGAGTGTGCCGATGCCCCCATTGTGCTTTACTATAAGGGCAGTGCCAACCTCAACAAACCGCAGATTGTCAACATTGTCGGCACCCGTCACTGTACGCCGTATGGCAGCGATAACATAAGCCGGCTGGTGCGCGAGCTGAAGGAACTGTGTCCCGATGTTCTGATAGTGAGCGGACTTGCCTACGGAGTGGACATCGCAGCCCACCGTGCCGCCCTCGGCAACGGTCTTGAAACAGTGGGAGTGATTGCTCACGGGCTTGACACGCTGTACCCCTCACGCCATAGGGAAACGGCGAAGGCGATGCTCAGTCAGGGCGGACTGCTCACTGAGTTTATGACCGGCACTAATGCCGATAAAGTGAACTTTGTGCGCCGCAACCGCATAGTGGCAGGAATAAGCGATGCCACAATCGTGATAGAAAGCGACATAAAGGGTGGCAGCCTTATCACTGCCGGCATTGCCCGAAGCTACTGCCGCGATGTGTTTGCGCTGCCGGGAGCCGTGGGATGGCAGTATTCGCAAGGCTGCAACCGTCTTATCCGTGACAATGGTGCTGCACTGTTCACCTCGGCCGAGGATATAGTGAATGCCATGGGCTGGGAATACAGTCAAAAGCTTGCTGAAGCACAGCGCAATGGTATAGAGCGCAGTCTGTTCACCGAACTTACGGAAAACCAGCAGAAAATAGTCAACCTTTTGCAACGCAGCAACGACATGCAGCTCAACACCATCTGCGTGCAGACAGGACTGCCCGTGCAAGTGGTTATCGTTGAACTGTTTGGCATGGAAATGAAGGGAGTGGTGAGGTCATTGGCTGGCGGAATGTTCCACCTTATTATATAATAGTTCACTTAAGTTATGCAATTCTCACACGCAATTATCATAATTGCATAACTATTTATGCAAATCTTACAATCGACTATCAGAATTGCATAACTTTTTATGCAATTCTTACAATTGTTTGAGAAAATATTTGTATCTTTGCAGCGGAATTATAAAGAAAACCATTATGATTGAGAGAAATATAAGTAAGAAACTTACATTTTTAATGTCAAAGTTTCCTGTAGTGACTCTAACGGGCATCTGGCAAAGTGGTAAGTCTACACTGTTGAAAAACAGTTTTAAGGATTATAGGTATATATCGCTTGAAGACATTGACATACGCCGGATGGCGCAGACCGACCCGAGGGGATTTCTGAACAGTTTTGGAACAAAAATCATAATCGACGAGGCACAATATGCTCCGGATTTGTTCTCATATATACAGACCAAGGTGGATGATATCAACGATACAGGAATGTATATTCTGTCAGGCTCACATAATTTTCTTTTAATGGAGAACATATCACAAAGTCTGGCAGGGCGTGCCGCCATACTTCGTCTTGCTCCTTTCTCAATATCGGAACTGACTCAGGCAGGACTGCTCCCGAACTCAATCGACGAATGGCTGTTCACAGGAGGATTCCCACGTATATACGACAAGGACATACATCCCGGCGATTATTTTCCAAGTTACATACAGACATATATAGAGCGGGACATCAGAACCATGCGTAATGTCGGCAACCTGTCGCTGTTTGTCAAATTCCTGAAACTGTGCGCCGCACGCATAGGTCAACTTCTTAATGTACAGGCATTGGCTAACGAATGTGGCATTTCAGTGGCTACAGCTAATGCGTGGCTGTCGATTCTCGAAACGAGCTACGTCATTTTCATGCTGCGTCCCTATCACAACAACTTCAACAAACGGCTGGTGAAAAGTCCTAAACTATATTTTTTCGATACAGGTCTGGCGGCATCATTGCTGGGACTCACCGACAGCAGTCAGATGACTATGCACTATCTGCGCGGTGAGCTGTTTGAGAACATGGTGATTGCAGAAAAGGCAAAAAATTACTATGCTCAGGGGCTGGAGCCGCAGATGTATTTCTGGCGTGACAGCAATCAGAATGAAGTTGACCTGCTGACAGAGGACGGTCTGCAGCTGCGTGCATTTGAGATAAAGTCGAGTGCAACTATAAACGCCGACTTTTTCAAAGGTCTGAAGCGTTTTGCCGACATCAGCGGCTTGCAGCCAGAAAATCTGAACGTGGTTTATGGCGGCGACAACAACCTCACAACATTACAGGGCAACTATGTTTCATGGCGCAGCCTGTAACATAGTTAGCCCCAATAACCGTAATTTTTATCAGACTGTCAGAATGCCAAGATTGAACGCACTCTGCATTTTTCATTGTTCTTGGTTTTAGTTAATACTTGGCTGCCATCGCTTTTAAATACAAGCACTAGTGTTTCCGGTGTATCATAATACTCAGAAGAGGACCAGTAAAATTCATGCGCCAAATTCGTACCTAAATTCTTGAATATTTCTTCTCTATTCACACATATTGCCTTCAACTGACCGATTGAGGGGAGAAACCAGCCTGTGCTGGTGACAGGGGATGTAACCATATTTTCATAACTAATCATAGCATAGTAGCTTGCTGGATAAGATGTCTCCAATAATCCACCCAACGTAATCGTAGTGTTATAAATATGACCACGCCAATCCTTTTCAGGATTACTTTTATTGTCATTCACATAACAGCCTTTCTCGCCTGTATTTCCCCAAGTACATGTGGAATAGCCTTTGTTGCTGGCATTATTTAGGGCTACTGCATAGCCGTGACATTTTTCTTGTTGGATTGCGGTACCATCATAGTCTAACGCGTCATTGTCATTATGTCCGGCGTAGAAAACAATGGCTACAACTTTCTTCTTCTGGGCATCGGTGAGGGTTGTCTCCTTACTTATCAGCGTGCCGTCCTTGCACAGATAGTCGCCTAACTGAAGATAGTGGCTTATCTCCCTGATGCCGCCGTCAATCTTGAACTTCTTGCCTTTGCCGGCAGCAATCGCATTGAGCCTGTCAGAGGGAATTGTGAAGTTATGATATTTATCGGAGCTTTCCCAATAGAGTTTGTAGTTACCTGTAATTGTCACAGCCTTATCGGGATTGAGGATATAACGGTAAATGTGAACATTCTCTTCCACTTGCCAGGGTTTTATGTCCCCGCTGAACGTAACAGTCAAATATTCCTCAGGCTTAGAAGTAGGAACGACATAGTCGGAAATTGCGGGGGAAGTGTTTGTAAAATGATAAGTGGTCTTTGGCATCTCTATCACAGCCAGCGCCATGCGGTGAACGGTAGAGAATGTCAGCGCGATTGTGCCGTCCGATTCTTTTGGCTCGCCTTTGGCGGTCATAAGGTCGGAGGCTGTGTAATTGGCATATTCGCTTTGGTCGGCCTTCACCTCCCAGCCGCTGATGAGATTTCCGAAGAAGGTCTTGTCGTCGGCATCGGCAGCCACGCTCACCTTGTCCGTCATATCCTCCTGATAGGGATAGTACAGATAGTAGCTGTCTGTTGTCTCACCTTTCACCTCCTCATTCATCGTCCACACAATGTTCTCACCGCTTTGTGTGGCTGTGAGTTTCACGTTTGCGCTCCTCACCTCACCGTTTCTTACGATATACAGACCACAGGCATCGCCGGCGGTGAAATTTGTCTTGTTGTCTTCCTCAACGGCACGTGTGCCATTGTTGCCTCCGGTGGAAAATCCGCCGTCGGTGATGGTGAAGGTCAGCGGCTTGCCGTTATCCTGCGGGGGGGTAGCTGTTGGTGTCTCATCGTCCTGTGAGCAGGCAGTGAGCAGCGCTAATGCCACCATATAAAGAAAATGTGTGATGCTTGTCTTCATTGCTTCATTGCTTTGTTGTTAGTTTTCTGAGCTTGAGATAACCTCATCTTCTTCCCAGTCGCTCCAAGTCCCACCTTTAATACTCCGTGCGTTGGCTTTACCACTGCCGGCAAGAATACATGTCGGCTCCACTTTAATCGCTGTCATATGTGGTTTCACGTATGATCTGCTTTTTTGTTTGTTTTCTTTCATGTCTCTTTTATTTTATGATTTTCTTTACTTTGCATAATATGACAGTGAGCTGTTTCTATTTAGCTGAGTTCAGTCTTGCTCTGAAAGGTCCGGCAACAGAATTGAACAATAGGTCGCCATTGGGCATATATTGTATTATGGCGTATGCTCCGTTGCCACGGTTGTCATCGCCGAATATCACGCGGTGGCGTGTGGCTCCAGTGCGCCAGTCAAGTCCTGTCACTTCCCATCCGTCATTGCCGTAGCCGTTGACAAACACCATCTCAGAAGAGGTGCTTACCGATGGAATCATGCTTATGGAACTGATGTCGCCACGGCTCCACTTGCTCTCCCATTTGTTTTCGGCTGTGTTCCACCTCACGCACTCCACTCCTTTGGGCGCAGCCACGAGCGGACCTATGGCAAGTACTCCTATTATCTTGTCGCTCACCTTCTGGGCGTTCTCATTGATGTTGTTTACGACAAAGGCGTCATATCCCCCTGCCACTACCGACTGCTCGGACTGAATCCACTGTGTTGAGGCAGGCAGTCCGCACGACACCTCATATACTCCGGCAAGGCGTGGGTTTGCCGCATCCACTGCTATGGCGTCGGCTGGAATGGCATCACGCCAGAAGGCAACGAGCTTCATGCGTTTGGCTCCGTCGGTTATCACCACCAGCTTGTCTTCCTCGTCACCGAATCCCATGAGCGTAGGTGTAGAACCTGTGCCGAATCCGAGCTTTATTGCCGGAGCCTCGGGACCTCCGTCGTATGTAGCCTTCCATGCTCCGTCGGCCTCACTGTCTGAGAATCGTCCGTTCTTGCATATAATCTTCTGCATCAGTCCTTTCCCGTTCTCTACATTGCTGTTGCTTGCCACATACACGCCTCCGTCCTCGTCGATGGAAAGGGAGTTGGTGAGAATCTGTCCTTCGGGCAGTGCGTAGCTGTCGATTATGCCGGTGAGGTTTCTGTCAACAGACATAAGTCCTTTCTGTGATGCCACGATGAGATAGCCGTCGTAGCTCATCGACACACCAACCAGGGTGAACGCCCCATACATATAGGGAGTCATGTCAATCTGACTGTCGAGGGTAATGCCCTTGCCCGGGTCGCTGCTGTCGGTGAGGCTGTAGCGTGCCAGTATTCTGCCGGCATTTGAATACACGTGATTGTCACGGTCGCACAACACGTAGTTGCCGTTGGCGATAGACATCTGGGGATAAGGTCCAAGAATCTTTATCGCCTCCTGTTGAAGCTCCTCGAGCGAGGAGTATTTGGCTGTGAGAATCTCAAGCTGTTCCTGACTATGAGTAGTGATGCCTGGAAGCGCGGCCTCTGCCACACGCTCGAATTTGTTGTCCGATATTTTAATGTACGACACACGGTCGCTGCTCATTCCCCACATATAGTCTGGAGAGGTGGAGGCAAGCGTCATCAGGTTTACCGGACCGCTCCATGTCGACTGGCATGCGTTTGGGGCAATGGTAAATGTTCCGTCCGCCACACTGTAGGGAAAAGCGTCTGTCTGTGCCGAGTTGAAGTGCGTGATGCTGTAGGTCTCCTGTGCAAGCCACGGGTTGGCTGCCGGTGTGTTGAACTGTGCCAGCGGTTTGTCGGTGTAACCTGTTCCGCCAGCGTTGTCGTCATCCGAGCATGACACGATGAAAGGCATTGCAATGGCAATGCTTGAATAAATCAAATTTCTGTAAATGTTCATATTTATTATTAATAATTTAGTTTTTTCTTAGCTTTACCAGTGCTGATGCGGAAGTCTGTTTTGGGGCTAAAACCGCAAAAATGGTGTGCAAAGTTAGGAATAAAAACTGAAACGGTTGTGACAAATCATTAACTTCGTGTGACAAAAAGTTAACTTCTTACATTAGCGCGTGTTTTTATGCAGTCCGTTTTGTGTCAAATCATTAAAAATATTGCTTATAAATAAATGTAATCCAACAGGTTAACTTTTTGTCACAGTCTGGCTGTCACTGCGTTCTAATTCATATTGTGTTTTTGCCCGGTAATAGGTTCTCACACTTCCAAAGCCCGACTGCAGTGCCAGCTCCTCGCGCTTCACCTCGGGATGTTCGTTCTCATAGCGCATGGCATACTCCATGCGCAGGGTGTTGATGTATTTGTTGAACGGGCCGAAGCGTTTTTTGAGAACGATGTGCAGATACAAGTCGTTTATTCCAAGCTGCGACACCAGTGTCGCCTTTGTCAGGTTGGGGGCAAGATACATTTTGCCATGCTCCACGGCATCACGCACCTGCTGCTCAATCCTGTCCATAGCCTGAACGGTCAGCTTTGTTGCTATTTCCATATCTTCCTCTTCGTCCGTATCTTCCTCGTCATCTGTATTTTCCTCGTATTTGCTGTCACAAGGCTCAGCCAAGTATGTCTTGGCATTTGCAATCCGTTGCGGACGCAGTATTGCCACCAGTATCACTGCTCCCATGACTGCAGTTGCAGCGGCAAGGGTGGCGCTTGCAAAGGCAGAGTCATAAAGATGCACTCCCCATGCCATAATTTGAGCTACAAGCGGAAGCCAGAAAATGCCTAATGCAAAATGTAGCGGAACGGAGGACGGGGATGTCACAGTCTCTTCTTTATGGCCGTGAATCAATTTCCATATCCCCAATGTCACATGGGTAAGATAAACGGTGAGGGCAATGGAAATGAGCTCCATCAAGTTGACCGCAATATCTTTATACCGAAGTAAGGAATCCCCACCCACTACGGCAAAAGCAAACAATATGAGCACCGCCATTACCGGAATAGCGCCAACCATAGTGTACTCTTTTCTGTTCATACGTCTGTCTGTATGGAAAAAGCGCCGGAAAGCCAGGGAGGCTGATAAAGGTATATATATAATCCAGAAACAGCGTGCAAGCAGCTGGGCATCATAACTCTGAGGATATATCATACAGGGGAAAAGCAGCAGTACGGAGAAATAAATGCCTACAACCAGCCTGCGTGCAGGATAAATGTCCTCCATGTTCTTGATGGCATGAGGAAACAAATTGCACAGCCGCAGAATGCCGCAGAACGAAAATGTGAAAATGAGTACAGCATAAGCCGCTGTTATATATATGTATTCATTCATTTTTTATCAAAGCCGATTAAATCGACTGCAAATTTAGCTAAATTTTTCGAAATATAAGCCTGTATCAATGAAAAAGGTAAATATATTCAAAGTTATTCCTGCCGGCGTTGATGCCTTTGGTGTTGGCGGCGTCTGAAAATCACGCTCTGTATTATTCCCCTCATCGAGAGATATATTATCTGTGCCAGCCACAGCGCATGGTTTCCCAGTGATGGCTGCAAGAGGAAATAAGTGGAAAAGAACGCAACGGCGGCAATGACCGATGACACCAGCATACCTCGTGTGGCGGTGAGCCCAATGAACACCCCGTCCCACACAAATGCCGCCACTCCTGCCAACGGCACTGCCAGCGCCCATGGGAAATACTCGCCCGAGGCTGCTATCACCGTGTTGTCGTCGGTGAGCAGATGCAGAAAGCCTTCACCGCCCAAAGCATAGACGGCAGTGAACACCGCAACCACCACGGCGCCCCAAAGAAACAGCCGCCTCACTGTGGCTCTCACCGCTGCATTGTTGCCGGCGCCATAATAATGTCCGCAAATAGCCTCGCCGGCATACGCAAAGCCGTCCATGAAATAGGAGAACAGCAGATAGAGCTGCATCAGCACGGTGTTGACGGCAAGTATCACCGCCCCCTGGCGTGCGCCTGCCGAGGTGAAAAACAGGTTTACAGCCACAAGAAACAGCGTCCGCATGAAAATGTCGCCGTTGACGCTGAAAAACCTTGTCATGGCACTGCGTGCAAACAGTCCGCCCAGCTCTATATACTTGCCGAGCCTGCCGTAATAGCGCAGGAGCAGCGCAAGAGCAACAAAAAATCCTGTGTATTGCGCTATGACAGTGCCAAAAGCCACTCCACGGAATCCCATGCCGAGTCCAGCTACCAGCGTGAGGCTTGCAATGATGTTGGTGATGTTCTGGATTATCGACACAAGCATGGGTATGCGTGTGTTCTGCATGCCTATGTACCAGCCCGTGAGCCCGTAGAGCCCGAGCATGGCGGGCGCTCCCCAAATCACTATATAATAATAGGTGGAGCTTAGCGGGGCAATGTCGGCGGTGGGCTGTATCAGCGCGAACATTATTTTCTGCAGTGGAGTCTGCAAGATGATGAGCAGCAGCGCTATTGCCAGCGACACCGCTAATGAGCGCAGCAGCAGCCGCACAACCTCGGTAAGGTTGCGGCTGCCCAGTGCCTGCGAGGTCATGCCGCTGGCTCCCATGCGCAGAAAGCCGAATATCCAATACACCAGATTGAATATCATCGATCCCACGGCAATGGCGCCTATATACGAAACGTTGCCGAGATGTCCCACTATGGCTATGTCGATGAGTCCGAGCAGTGGCACTGTGATGTTGCTCACTATCGATGGGACGGCAATGCTCAGAATCCTGCGGTGATGCTTGTTTATAGTCATGTTTTTATGTCGAAAAACAGTTTTATTGTGCAAAATTACGAATAATTACGCACAAAAACACTTTTTTGCCGCAAAGTTTTTTGCCGTTTCGTTTATTTTTGCTAATTTTGCCCGAAATATAATTGTGTAAACCTTTGCCAAACTAAAAACGGACTGATGAATCGACTATTTATACTTCTTGTGGCTTTACTGTATGCGCTTACATCGGCTGCCGGTGTCAGTGAACAGTCGTATGGCGAGAAGTGGAGGGCGTATTTCGTTAAGGCATGGAGTCACAGCCTGTCCGACCGGTGTCTGGCGATGGCTGACACACTTTATGCCGAAGGCGAGAAGCACAACGATGACCTGCTGCTGTGCCGCGCCATGTCGGTGAAGGCAAATTACTTTTTTTCAATCCCGGCAAAGGTGATGTGATAAATGCCACTGACCATTTGAAGAAGCTTGGCAGAAAAGAGCGCAGGCTGTGCGCCTACTTCTATTTTGCAAGTCTGTATTCCGTGGGCTATAGCCTTAACCATAAACAGCTGATAAAGGCAATCCGTGAGGCGCATATTGTGGAGCAGCAGGCAAAAAAGGATAACCTGAAGTTTGGGTATCACTGCATGCACATCATTAATTCGCTCATTTATGCCCACAACGGCGAATTTGACAAGGCGTTGAAGCAGTCAGAGGATGCCATGCACGATGCTGCGGACAATAACGACCGCTATCGCGCCTATCAGTCAATGGCACTGTGCTATAAAGGCATGCAGGTGTATGACAAGGCATTGGATATCCTGGACAGAATGTATGGTTATTCTGTCAACGACTGGCAGAAATTTCAGGCTGTCTATCAAAAGTGCATGGTGCTGTATCTGTCAGGACATCGTGATGAATATCTACAGTCTTATGAGGAACTGCAAAGGTTGAGTAAACGTCTTAACAACGCAAATTCCTTATATCTACACCGCGCCAAAATATATTATTTGTGTTGCAAAGAGCAGTTTGATGAGGCTATGCGTATCGCCGTGCAGCAGGGCAGCTCTTTTCTTGGCGAGCAGATAGAGGTGATGAAAGCCAAGGGCAACTATCCCCGGGCGTTGAGCCTGTTTATGAAACGCCTGCGTTATGAAGATTCGCTGTCGTGCATCTATACCTACAATGACTTTGCTGAGATTGACCGCGAGGTGGGAAACCTGTCCGAAAAGATTCGGCTCAATTCCATACAGCAGAAGAACATGCAGGCAAAAACCGAGAACACGCAATTGCAGGCCATGAACTCGGAGCTGGAGCTCATGCAGTTGAGGGCGCGTACCGAACTGACGAGGGCGAACAACCTTAACCGTAGTCTGAAGATGAAAGAAGAGGCAGACCTTTTGCAGCGACTGAACAACAAAAACAGGATTGCGAAAATAGAAGAGGACAATGCCGAGTCGGAATACCGTTATCGCAAGAATGTACTGTGGATAGGTATCATATTGCTTACAGTTGTCACTGTGATGGTGATAATATACCTTATATATAAGCGGAGGACGGAGAAAATCATTGACAGGAAAAACAAGGAACTGGCGAGGGCATATCAGCTGGCGGAGGAGAGCCAGCTGCGCAAGCGGGCATTCCTCAAGAGCATAAGCCATGAGATACGGACTCCTATAAATGCCATCATGGGATTTACAGAGGTGCTCACCACGCCCGGACTGATGCTTGATAATAGTGAGGTGGATGACTTGAAGATGCGCATACGCACCAACTCGCAGCACCTTCAGACTCTTGTGCATGACATTCTTGACACCAAGGGGCTGGAGACGGGAAAAATCAGCGTGAAGATGGAGCCTGTGAGGGTCAACGACGTGTGCCGCTCGGCAATGGCTTTTATTAAGGAACGATGCGACGTGAAGGGACTCAAGCAATATTTCGTGACCGACGTGGACGACGATTATACAATAAACACTGACAGCCAGCGGCTGCGGCAGGTACTCATAAACTATCTCACCAATGCCGAGAAAAATACAGCCGAAGGATATATACGCCTGTCGTTCAGCACCGTGGAGCGAAAAGACTGGCTGGTGTTCAGTGTGGAAGACACCGGATGCGGGGTGCCTGCCGACAAGGCGGATATGATTTTCAACCGTTTCGAGAAGGTCAACGAGTTTGTTCAGGGAGCTGGTATGGGGCTATATATGTGTCGCATCATTGCTAAGCGGCTCAACGGCAGGGCAGAGCTTGACCGTATGTATCACGGCGGTGCCCGTTTCCTGTTTGCCGTCAAGCAGTTTGTGGTTATGCTGCTGATGCTTATCTCCACAACTGCTGCCATGGCGCAGTTGAACTCGTCGCCCGCCCTTGTGGCTCTTCACGACAGGACAAAGCAGATGCTCAGCTCACCGCAGTGCCTGACAATGGCAGACAGTCTCTATTCTCTGGCAGAGAGACAGAACGACAGAGATATGCAGTGTCTGGCTATATACGTACACATATCTTATTATCAGCGCCGTGGCGACTACGACGATATGTCGAAACACTGCAACCGCATGATGGAGTGTGCACGGAAATATAATCTCAACCATCATTACTATCTGGCATGGTACACACGCATAAATTATCTGTTTCAGCAAAGCCGTTCGGCAGAGGCTTTGCGCCAGCTCAACGCCATGCGTGAGCAGGCTATGAGGGAAAAGGACGTCTACGGACAGGCGCGCTGCTACCGCGCAGTGGGCAATATTTACCTCCGTAAGGGAAACTACAGCATAGCCATGAAGAATTTCGAGGACGAGCTGCACACTATTGAGCATGCCAACACTCGTCAGGATCTGGGCGACGTCTATCAGAAGATTGGCAGTTGCCAGAAGTATCTCGGACAATACAAACAGGCTGCACGGACATTCGACAAGGCAATCAAACTGTCAAGATTTCAGCGGGTGACCGACGAGAATAAGGCGTGGCGTGCCATTGTGGCGTTTATGCTCGACGACAGAGACTTGTTTACACGTTACTATGATGAACTGAGTGCTGACTCCTTGGCTATGCAAACAATGAACGGGGTTATCATCAATCAGCTGCACATGTTCCATAACATTATGCTCAACCAGTGGGCAAAGGCGCTTGAGATTTGCTATTCCACAAATCCTGCCAGCATGCGCTATATGCTGCTAAGTGACTATTATTCTTTTCAGGGCGATAGCTACAAGGCACTTGAGATGAAGGAGAGACGGCAGGCTGAGGAGTGGAGGGGAGCAATTGAGGTGCAGCGCGAGGACGTGGCACAGTATTTGTCGCAGATGACAAAAGACCAGATGGAAGTGGAAAAGGTACAGCTGGAACAAGAGCGCCGACTGCTGGACATGAACAACGAGCAGCTGAACCTAAGCAAGCTGGCACTGCAGGTGGAACATGCGAAAGACAGCGTGAGCATAGAGCGTGCCAAAGAGAACAATCAAAATCTGGAATTGAAGGCACAGCGCCACGATATAGAGCATGCCAAGGCGCAGGCAAAAATCAAGCAGCAGGAGGAAGAGCTGGACAGGGCACGTTATAAGCGCAGCCTGTATATGATGCTGGCTGTCGGAACGGCTCTGTTGGTGGTGCTTGCCATGGTAAGCTATGTGGTGTACCGCAGGCGCGGCAACGTCAGGCTGTTGAGCGAGAAGAACCGCCGATTGAAGGAAGAACTGGAAAAGGTGCGTAAGTCGGACCGCACAAAGGAAGAGTTTCTCGTTCAGATGAGCCATGAGGTAAATCAGCCGCTTAATGCCATACTCGGCTTCACCGAACTGCTGCTCCGCGACACTTATAAGGATGATGAGAAAGGCAGGATGGATGCCCGCAAGATTGTTGAGGACAGTACCCAACAATTGCTCAACATCGTAAACGATGCCGTGGAGAAAGCGATGTAAGGATTCTGAATTACGAATTTTGAATTACGAATTGTTCTCGCTTCGCTGCGATTAAGAATTATAAATTTATGAGTTGGAGCAACAGCTAAAGCTCAGTGATTGGAGGTCAACTTCAAAAAATGGAGCCCTATTTGTAATCTCAACAATAGGGCTCCAATTTATAACTTAATAACTCTTAATCGGCTTTAGCCGACAATTCGTAATTGACTTCGTCGAACGTTGTTTCAAAACTCGTAATTCGTAATTAATCAACGATAAGATTCTCTCCCGTCATGTCGGCAGGCTGCTCCAGTCCCATGATATGGAGGATTGACG
>JAUNSB010000136.1:0-8132 GCA_030539375.1 Prevotella sp. | reverse complement strand
TTCTTATCCATGCTGGCATGAGTGCTTCGTCTGCCTGTATGTTTTCTTTCCTTTCTTTTTGAAGTACACTTTTGATACGCTTGACAATATCGTCAGTCACATTGTCTTTCCCTACTTCTTTTAGGGCAAATGTAACGAGCATTGCAAGTGGATTAGTGAACGCAAGATTCCGGGGAGTGGTGTATTTGAACTGTATTGAATGGCCGTTCCCAAGACTTACCTTACGTGGAGCACCATCAGTCAGGTAAACCATATTCATTGGTACTTGTGTTGACAATCCTAACTTGTTCATTGCATATATGCCTGTTGGGACAATACGCGCTTTGTCCCTGCGTGCGATGGTTTCGGCTATCTGTTCTATGGAGGGCATCAATACACCAAGTCCCAAGGCTGTATCAATCTTAGGGTATAAGTATATGCCTCTTGCCAAACGCACAATCTCGCCTTTTGCTGTCAGCCGTTCAAGACTTTTACCAACAGCCTTTACTTCACCGTATGAAGTAAAATCTGACGGAAAGAACATGCTTCCTCTTCCTTTGGCTTGAATAGCTGTCAAAATATTGTCTTCTATACTTGCCATTACATTTAATTTTGTCGCAAAGATACAAATTATTTGCGACTTTTATATAAATATCGACAGATTAACGCATGGATTTAATATTATTTACCAAAAAACATGTGTGGATATTCGAATTATTTTACTACAGAGGACGTATATTTTTAGTATCAATTTGACTCTATTCACTTTTATATATATTAGGCAATAAAGTTAAGTTTTAAGTTCTTTATATCCACTTCTACCAGGAAGGCTTGGTTTGCCCCCATCTCACCAAGATAAATTGCAGTGAAAGAAGAAAAGACTCCTGAGGCAGCATACCGCCATAACTCCACTTGACTTTATTCCTCTTAATTATATACAGACATTAAAGTAAAGTTGTCTGCATATCCATATTAGGTTAAAGGGTATCATTTCAACCATACCCTTCTATGCCACTAATCACACAAGGCAGTTTTTCAATACATCATCCGACAGTCATGTAAACAATCATCTGCACCCACTTCTTTTCTTTTTTGATTGCCCCCTCTTATTTTCATTTCTTCCCTCATTTTGCCATCATAACCCTATGTTCTTACGTGAAAGTAGGTTAAAATCGTTAAATCTTCACTCTCCTTAGACCTATAAGTAAATTCCAGTTCACTTTTCTACCGTATTAACTGCATATATTTGGCAATCAAACACTTCTACATACTGTATATGTAGTGGTTTGACCTCCGTGACCATTCCCAATAGTGTCACGAATATAGGCGAGAATGCTTTCGAAGGCTGTAGTAGCTTGACCTCAGTGGCTATTCCTAACAGTGTTACGACTATAGGTGACTATGCTTTTATGAGCTGTAGTAGCTTAATCTCTGTGAGCATTCCTAACAGTGTCACGTCTATTGGTTGGGCTGTTTTCTGCAACTGCAGTAGCTTGCCTTCGGTAACAATTCCTAACAGTGTTACATCTATTATGCAATCTGCTTTTTTAGGCTGCAGTGGCTTGACTATGATAATTATTCCTAATAGTGTCACCTCTATCGGTGGCTGGGTTTTCTATGGCTGCAGCGGCTTGACCTCGGTAACCATTCCCAACAGCATTACTTCTTTAGGCGACCGGACTTTCCTTGACTGCAATAGCTTGACTGAGGTTTATTCCCTTAATCTCACTCCTCCAAGTACAGGTGCAGACGAAGATCCTTTTGATGATAGAATATATAAGGAAGTAACTCTCTATGTTCCCGAAGAGGCTTTGACAGCATACAAGAATGCTGATAGCTGGAAGAAATTCCAGAATATAAAAGGATTTGACCCAACTGGAATGAATGGCATTGAGGTTGACGGAAACGACAAACGAAATGTTTATTATGACCTCAACGGCCGCAGGCTCAGCACTCCGAAGAAGGGACTGAACATAATAAACGGAAAGAAAGTGATAATAAAGTAACGGAAAACAGAGTAAATAAAGTATATCGCACTGTTCAGCATCAGCTGAATGGTGCGATATTTTTATTTTGGCAAATAAACCTTCTGAGCGTCACAACGAAAACAAGGAGTCAATGGTGAGAATATTATGTATGGCACTTGTATCAGAACCTTCACTTACGCCGTTTGATGTAATCAGCGTAAGGTGTATAGCTTTGGAAGCTCCCGTCACTCTGATAAATGTCTCCACCCTGTTTTGCATTTTTTGTATTTCGTTTATGTCGAGATAGTATTTGCCTTTGCTGTATTTCATCTCACATAGGTTTATTATGCCGTCATTGCGGTCTATGAGAAGGTCTATTTGCGCGCCTTCCCCTATCCATGAATGAGCAGTACTGACAACACCGCCAAATCCCAAGGCAGATTTTATTTGTTGGAGATGCTGAAGGCAAACTCTCTCAAAAGCAAGTCCTGCCCATGTGTTGTGAATGCTGGAGTTGTACATTGTCGACCAAAAGGTTCTGTCCCCATTTTTGTTCTGTTTGATAAACTGAAAATAGAAAAGAGTGTAGTTGTCCATTAGTTGAAACATCGCATCCTTTACTTTTTTCCCGATACTGCTGTAGAATCTTATAAAGCCACATTGTTCAAGTTCTTTTAGAGCTTTACTGAACTTGTCATTGTCTGCTTGTTTGGATTTCTCTATCAGCTCACGGCGGGTCATCCCGATTTTTTTTGTTGCAAGTGTTCTGATTATGGAGATGTGAACGTTAGGATTGCGAAACAATGAAGCATAGAGGGCATCATATTCTTGTGTAAGTTCACCATCGGGGGTGAAAAACATCCTGTCAAAATTTTGGGCGACACTTAGTCCTTTTTTCATAAAACTCCAATAGTAAGGTATACCACCGAGAGCCATATATGCTTCAAGTATCAGCTTGCGGTTGTAGCCCAGATTATGTGATGCGCAATATTCCTCACACTCATACAGGGTAAATGGATTGAGATGTATCTTTTGTGTAAGTCGGTTGTGGAGCCCACCATAGTTCATGATGATATTGTCAATAATCCACGACGTGGCACTGCCGCACACCACAAGCAGAATGTCCTTGCGTGTTGTTGCCCAACCGTTCCAAAAATGGTCAAGAGAACGGATAAAGTTAGAACGGACGGTGTCCATCCAAGGCAGTTCGTCTATAAACACAACTTTTTTGCCTTCTGGGAGGCTGTCCAGATGGTTTTCAAGTAGATGAAATGCGTCGTTCCATGTCTTTGGCATGGGCTTGCGTTTCATTCCTGCATTGTATAGAGATTGTCTGAACTCACTCAGTTGCTCTTTTATTGGGGCATCAAGGATACCTGTATGCTGAAAGGCAAAGTTGTAATTGAAAGTCTCTCTTATCAGGTAGGTCTTACCAACTCGTCGCCTTCCATATACGGCAATGAATTCTGACTGCTCGGATGTCAAAGCGTCCAGTAGCGTGGCTTGTTCTTTTTTTCGTCCTATTAGCATATTTTTATCGTGTAAGGCATTTTGCTGCAAAGATAGAAAAAAATACGCTTAAATCCAAAGAAAATTGTGAAAAAAGTGCTTGAAGTGGGTGGAAATCTATGCTTTTTATGGAGATTTCCACCCACTTCAAGCACTTTTTCACGATTTAACTATGCTTTCCCATTCCGCATGTTGATATTGTCGCTTTCTTAAAAAATGCAAAACACGTAGGCTTTTTTAACGTTTGTGGGGATTTTTGCGGCTTTATGTTTCAAAAAAAAGTTGTAATTTTGCAGCCGAAATTCAATGGTGAGTTACAGAAAAGTTTAAGTATACAGGATAAGAAAAGGCAAAGATATATGGAAAAGAGTAGATGCAGAATAGATGTTCGCTATCGCAATAAGATAGAGAAATTCCATTCGTGGGGAGTTGCCGCTCAAATATAATATTCCATGTTTTTGCGATATATTTTTTAGCTGTACTTACGGATAATAATCGTTTAAAGAAAAAAATAATAATTGATTTTTTATGAGTAACAAAACGTGGCTCATGGTGCTGTTGTCGGCGCTATGCAGCCAGACACTTTGTGCCCAGTCACCGCATGAGAGGGTGATGGGAATTGACGAGTTGTTCCGTCTTGCCGATGAGAACAGCAAGAGTATCAAAACATTCCGCACGGGAATGGAGGCTGCCGACGAGGCGGTGAAAGCAGCTAAGGCGCAGCGGTTGCCGGAAATAAGCGCCACACTGTCGGCAAGCTATCTTGGCGACGGAAATTTGTGGAACCGCCATTTCGGCGACGGTATGAGCGTGCACATTCCGCACTTCGGCAACAACTTTGCACTGGAGGCACAGCAGGTGATCTATTCGGGAGGAGCAATAAGCGGAGGCATTGCCTTGGCGGAGTTGGGACAGAAGATGGCGGGGCTGGATGTGGAAAAGAACCGTCAGGAGGTGCGCTTCATGCTGGTGGGGCACTATCTTAATCTCTACCAGCTGAGCAACCAGATGGAGGTGTTGCAGAAGAACCTTGAGCTGACCGACCGCATGATACGCCACATGGAGGTGAGGTGCAAGGAGGGAACGGTGCTGAAAAATGACATCACACGCTATGAGCTGCAGCGTGAGAACCTGAAGCTGCAGATGGCGAGGACGGAGGATGCACGACGGATAATAAACCACCAGTTGGTGACAACGCTCAGCCTGCCAGCCGACACGGAGATAGCGCCCGACACAACACTGCTGGACACCGAGGTGAAAGCCCTTGCCGAAAGCTACTGGCAGGAGCTGGCAAAGAGCAGCCATGTGGGACTACAGCAGGCAGAGCTGGCTGTGCGCATGAGCGGCGAGAAGGTCAGGATAGAGCGCAGTGAGCAGTTGCCTAAGGTGATGGTGATGGCTGCCGACCATCTTGACGGACCTATAACCATCGAGGTGCCGGTGATTGACAAAAACTTCAATTACTGGTATGTGGGCGTGGGAGTGAAGTACAACATCGCATCGCTGTTTAAGAACAACAAGAAACTGAAGCAGGCACGCATTGAGGAGCGCCGCGCCAAGGAGCAGCAGGCACTCGCCCACGAACAAGTGGAGAATGGAGTGCAGGCGGCATACACCAACTTCATGACATCGTTCACCGAACTGCGCACACAGCAGAAGAGCGTGGAGCTGGCGGACCAGAACTACTCGGTTACCTCAAACCGTTACCGCAACGAGCAGGCGCTGATAACCGACATGATTGACGCAAGCAACACAAAGTTGAGCGCAGACCTCGCCCTGGTGAATGCCCGAATAAACGTGGTGTTCAATTACTATAAAATGAAATATGTGACAGAGAGTTTGTAAAATGAAGAATGAAGAGTGAAGAATGAAGAATTAAAAAAATAAAAAAGATTATGATTACAAGAAAAGTAAAAAAACTGATATATAACGTTCTTATTATCTGCTTCCTCGCAGGAGGCTTGATTTATGTGTTCTCTCGTTTCGTACACCTCGGCAATGTGGAGTACACCGACAATGCGCAGGTGCGTCAGCACATCACTCCCGTAAACACCCGCGTGCAGGGATTCATCAGCAAGATTTGCTTCGATGAGTATCAGCCTGTGCACAAGGGCGACACGCTGGTGATAATTGAGGATGCGGAGTTTCGTCTGCGTCTGGCGCAGGCAGAGGCAGACCTTGCCAATGCCCTTGCCGGACAGAAGGTTACCACGGCTGGCATAGCCACCACGCAGAACAACATCAGTGTGGGTGACGCCGGCATCGACGAGGCACGTGTGAGGATGGAGAATGCTGGCCGTGAGTTGGCACGATATGAGAAACTGCTGAAGGAGGACGCTGTGACACGCCAGCAGTATGACAACATACACACTGCATACGAGGCGGCAAAGGCACGCTACAGTCAGATGGTGCGTGCCAAGCGCAGTACATCGCTCGTGAAAAGCGAGCAGAATCATCGTCTGGGACAAAACGAGGCAGGAATCCGCTTGGCACAGGCTGCCGTTGACCTTGCACGGCTGAATCTCTCATACACCGTAATTGTGGCTACCTGCGACGGCGTGACCGGACGCAAGGACATACACGAAGGACAGCTGGTGCAGCCCGGACAGACCATGGTGGACATTGTTGACGGCAGCGACCTGTGGGTGGTGGCAAACTACCGTGAGACCCAGCTGCGCAACATCACCGAGGGCGCCGAGGTGGAGATTACCGCCGATGCCGTGCCGGGCATTACGTTCAAGGGACGTGTGGAGGCAATATCCGATGCAACAGGCGCGGCATTCTCGATGATTCCGCAGGACAATGCTACGGGAAATTTCGTCAAGGTGGAGCAGCGTGTGCCTGTGCGCATCAGCATAAAGGACAACCGTAAGGAAGACATTCAGCGGCTTCGCGCCGGACTGAATGTAGAGTGTGAGGTGAAATATTGATTATATATATAATTAAGGTATGTCAGCACCACAAAACTATCCTTTCGCCATGCCTATGTACTGCGACTTTGTGCCGCAGGGCATACGGCCGTGGCTGTACATATTGGTGGCTTTCACGTTTCAGCTGTCGGGCGGAGTGTATCTCGGCTCGCTCAACCAGATGATTGGCGGCATGGCACTGATGCGCGAGGACATTCTGATGTGTATGTACAGCATGCTTTGCGGAATGTCGCTCTATTTCCCGATATTGTTCCGCATGAAGTTCCGCTTCACCAACAAGACGCTGCTCACGGCATCTGCCGCTGTGATGCTTGTGTGCAACATCGTGGCTCCCCACATCACCTGTCTGCCGCTGCTTTGGGCGGTGTGCTTCATCAGCGGTATGGCAAAGATACAGGGCACCTTTGAGTGTATGTCGAACATTCAGCTGTGGATGACGCCCGAGCGCGACTTCACCGTGTTCTTCCCATACCTGCACCTGCTGATATTGGGCAGCATGCAGATAAGCGACCTCACCACCACTTACATCATGTACAACTATCATTGGACCTACATGTATCTGCTCGTCGACGCTGTGATGCTCACGGTGCTGCTGTTTCTCTTTGTCTGCACAAAACACTTCCGCTTCATGCGTCCCATGCCGTTGTATGGTGTCGACTGGCTGGGCTGGGCACTCTGGGCAGCCTTTGCCCTGCAGATATCCTATTTGTTCAGCTATGCCGACTGGCTCGACTGGTGGAACAGTCCCGTGTTCTGCCAACTGGCAGCGATGTCAATCATCACTCTTGGCTTCTGCATAGGGCGCATGCGCTCCATCCGCCATCCCTATTACGAACCCAAGATGTGGACCTACCGCCATCTGGCGCCCGTGCTCATACTCATCACCTTGGTCGAGGCTTTTCTCGCCACCGAGTATGTGCTTGAGGAAGTCTACTATGAGGAAGTGATGCACTACAGCGAGGAGGTGAGTGTTTGGCTCGACTGGTTTGCCATTGTGGGTATAGTGTGCGGTTGCGCGTTTTCTTATTGGTGGATGCACACCTGCCGCCGCAGCTACCTGCGCCTTTGCACCATAGGGATTGCCGCGCTTATAGGTTATCTCTTCGGATTCTACTCGCTCATGACCACCGACATCCACATTTCGCAGTTAGCTCTGCCCGTGGCTTGCCGTGGCTTTGCATACGCCGCTCTGTGTTGCGCCTTCTTTGTGTGGCTTCACGAGATAATGTCATTCCAGCATTTCTTCCAGGCTCTGTCGGTGTTCAACTTCCTTCATGCCGTCATGGGCGGAGTGTTTGGCTGTGCCGTCTATGCCCGTTGTCTTGCCTATCTCGTGCCCGACAACTTTGCGCGCTATAGTGCCGCCATCGACCGTGTGAGCTTCAGCCGCGCCCCGTTTGCCCTCGGTGAATATATGGAGGGCTTTGTGTCGCAGATGATGGAGGTCAGCATCAAGCAGATTTACGGCGCGGTGCTCTATGCCGCCATCATTCTCTTCCTCCTGTTTCTGCTCTACGACATGCCCATGCGCCGCCATCTACGCCGCATCCCGCTGTGGAGTGCCGTGCAGCGCAAGGTAATGGGAGCATATAAGAATATTCGGCGTGGGTAAAATTTTCATTTAAATACAAAAAGGCATTTGCCTTCGTCAGCAACAACGCAAAGACAGCAAGCCTGCTTATTTAAATTGATAGGAGGGTGTGTCATAAGTCTATGGCGCACCCTTTTCGTTTTTTCTCCTTTTCCC
>JAUNSB010000024.1:0-45791 GCA_030539375.1 Prevotella sp. | reverse complement strand
GCCATAAATTACACAAAAGAGGGCATGTCACAGGTTTATGACACACCCTCTTGATAATACAAAATTAACTCTATTAATAAAAACTACAATATAAGTATGAATATACTACCACCAGCGCGGGTCACCAGCCTTGCCCTGTCCCCTGAAGTTCACACCAGGCTTGCAATGGAAGTCGCCGTTCTGCGGGTCAACAAACAAGTCCTCCGTAGACAGGTCAAGATGGGTGATATTGAGGAACTTCCTGGTTTCCTCCTCGGGGAAGTCACTGGTGAGGTAACTGCCTGAGAACTCCATCCACCCTGAGTAGTCATCATTACCCGACTTCATCTTTTGTCCTCCGTTGAGACCGCAGAAAATCATGTTGGTGACCTGCGCCTCTTTCGGCGCACGCTTATTGTCGGCACGAATCCACTTCTGCAGTTTCGTGGTGTAGTTGCAGAATGTACATTTGTCCACTTTGAACAGGTCCACCTTACAGCGCAGGTCCATCATCTGGTCGCCTATTTCCATAAGGGTGCTGTTGGTTATGACTATCGTTTCCATCACAATGGTGTTCTTGCCGATATTCAGCATGCCATAGCCGCTTTTGCCGATATTGTTTATTATACAGTTATCGATGCGTACATTCTTGAACACCACATTGTCATTGTTTATTATCAGCAGCGACCGCGGAATGTTGCGTATGAAGCAGCCTTCAAACACAAGGTTGTCGACATTATTCTTGTCAGGGTTGAACCAGTATGCCTCGCCGTCGCCGCCGTCCATCTCAACATACTGGAACTTGATGTCAGTCTTGACGCCGCTGACGCGGAAACCCTTTGGCATGTTGAGCACAGGCCGCTGACCGTTTATCATCTTGCCTGAGATATAGATACTGGTGATGTTCTCAGGTACACGCAGCTGAGTGTCGAAGTCGTACTGCTGACCGCCGTTGAACACCAGTGTCACGGTTTCGTTGGCAGCCCCGGCAAGCAGAGCAGCCACATCGTCGCCGGGCTGCACCTCTATGGTCTGTCCCGCAGCCGCTCCAAGAGTGGTGAATGTATAGCTGCCACGCAGGAACTCACCGTTGAATATCTGCGCAACGTATCTTGTACCTGGGGTAAGAGCCTCAACAGTTGCCTCGCCCCTGCCCTTCTGTGCATCGGAGAGCGCGATGGAAGCCACCCACGCGGTGTCGGCCCCGGAAAGTGTTCCCACTTTTATTGCAGTTGCCTCCTTGTCAGCCTCCCAGCTCAACTGCGCGTCCTGAATGCCGGGGACGGCCCCTGTGAAAATCTGTTCGGCAGGAGTGAAGAAGCTCAGCCCGCTCCATTTCGACTCCACACCAGTATTCTCATTAATACCTTTTATCCTTACCGAATAGCGTGTGGTGCCGTTAAGGTTCTCAAACAGCTTCTTATATTCATTCTGCACCATGACCTTGCCCTCGCTAAAGGCAGTAAGAGTGTCCGCCTTGACCTCCTCGGTGCGCACAATGTTACCAAACTTCAGGCTGTCGCCCATGCTGAACTCAAACACATACTTTGTTGCCCCGTCGATGCCGTTAAACCTCAGGAGCACAGATGTAGCCATATTCTCCTCCAGCTCAAAGTGGGTGGTGCTGTAAAGACGGTCGTAGGACTTGTCCACAGCCCATTCATTGGCGTCTTCGCTGCATGATGCCGCCAAACACAGTACGGCAATCATAATATATAAATTCTTCAGTTTCATAATTTCTATTATGTTTTTTACATTGTTTAATCCATACTGTGGTCGTACCCGTAAGAGTTCTTCAGGTAGCCGTTCGACTTATATATATCATCGTAGTAGATGGAATAGAGATGGCGGTAGTTGCATACACCGTTGCCCATGGTGTAGGTCTGTAGCTTTTCCTGAATCTGAGTGCCATACTGCAGCTGTCCCAGCAACGGGGTGTAGTCGTAGCGGGCACGCAGACCGGTGGCACAGAGCAATATGCGCACAGAACGCGTCACCACATCGTCCTGATTATTCTCCTTTCGCATCCAAGTCATTTCCTTATATTTTTCAGGATCAGGATTATCGTTTAACGTGCGGTAGAAGTTGACAGACGAGAGATCCACCTCGGGATAGCCACTTTCGCCCTTTTCGGTCATCTTGTAATATATCTTCTCGGGGAAATTCTCAGGAGAGAACACCTTATCGAATATTCTCACTTCCGACTGTCCGTCGTACATTTTTACCAAAGCCTCCTTCATTTCCTCAATCTTCCGGTCGAGCAGCCCCCAGCGCACCAGGTCGAGCTTGCGCACACCTTCACCGCCAAACTCCCATGCGCGCTCATTGACAATGGCATTGAAGAAATCGGCATCATAGTTCTTTATCTCGGCAGAACCGGCGCCAAAGGCACGCTCACGCACCATTTCCAGAGCCTCACGAGCGCTGATGCCCGCCACGTCACTGCGGCTGTCGGCACCTTCACCCAGCTGGTAGCGCGCCTCGGCAAACATGAGCAGAATGTCAGGATAGCGCATCAGAATCCAGTTGATGCCCGTATTGGGGCGTCCGCTGGCGGTCAGTGCCAATGCCCTGTATGCGTCGTTGGTCCAGAAATACGACCACTTGCCAAGATGCACATTCATCATATCGTTACGCATCACCTCGGTCAGTTTGTTGTTCTCCTTAGTGAATTTCGGGAAATAGCAGGCATAGTCACGGCGCTTGTCGGAAGGAGCGAACGAATAAAAGTAATATCCGTTTGTGGCTACGTATGACGATCCCCAGCCGGTATTGCCAAAAAGATTTCCGTCCATCTCGCGCCCCATGAGCGTACCCACGTCGCCGCTGTACCCCATACCGTTGGCAACCTCAAAGAGATTTTCGTTGTAAGCATTATAATCCAGATGGTTCACCGTTTTCCAGATGTCGCCATAGTCAGGGTCGAGCTTATGCGGATTCTGTGCGTCGCCAATGATTTCGGCACACTGCTGCTCGGCAATGGCATAATATTCCTGCCAGTTCTTAGGACGACCTATGAAGAAGCCGTTCAACTCCTCCATGCCGCTGACCGCTGCCGGATAGTGCTCCACGTTGCTGTCGTCGGTAAACTGGTTGCCGTCGCGCACCGACCATCCTCCGGCAAACAGCGCTATGCGTGCCAGCAGCCCTTTGGCAAAGCCCTTTGTGATGCGCTCACAGTTGTAGTCTGCCACCTCATTCATCCACGGCAGATATCCGATTGCCTCCTGCATGTCGCGTATCAGCGCCGCATAGATGCTGTCGCGACTGGTCTTGCCGGCATACACATTCGACAGGTCGCTCGCCGAGGTTCCTTCCTTATAAGGTATGTCGCCCCACCGGCGCACCAATTCGAAATAAGACAGTGAGCGCAATGTCAGTGCCTCTCCCAAATAGCGCACCATAGCCTTATTGCCGCTTTTGAACGCCTCCGAGTTGCGTATTCCCTCCACGGCGGTAGAGGCGCGTTCAGCCATTGTGAAGATATATTGCCACTGTATGGTGTGGTTGTACCAGTCGCTGTAGAAATTGGCAGCACCAGTGTCCGAGGTCAGTTCTTTCGACGGGTCGCTGTTGTAGCCGCTTGCCAGCTCAATATCGGACACTCCCTGCCAGTTCACCGACATCTTCTGCCCGTAGACATAAGTACCGGCAAGGTCGCTGTACACGCCCATGACGGCGGCACGTGCCATACCCTCGTTCTCATATATCACCTGACTGGTCTGCTGCGACGGGCTTTCGGTGTCAAGAAAGTCACTACAGCCGGTGGTCAGACTGCAGACAACGCAAACAACGCATACGTTTTTCAATATCTTGTATTTCATATTTTTCATTTATGTTTTTGTTTTTATTAGAATGTTACATTTAATCCGAAAGCCCAGGAGCGCGACTTCGGATAAGCTGAGCGGTCGTAGCCCATCACCATATTGTTCGACGAAATGTTCACCTCCGGGTCCTGACCGCTGTAACTGGTCCAGCAGAACAGGTTGGTGCCCGTGGCATAAAGCCTCAACCGCTTGATTCCGGCGTTTTTCAGCAACTGCTGTGGCAGCGAATATCCCAAGGTCAGTGTGCCGAGTCGCAGGAACGAGCCGTCCTCCACAGCCCAGTCGGTGGTGACGCTGTTATTCATGAGCGGATGCCACATCTTCTTGCCCTGGTTTATCTCCTGCAGACGTACAGGGTCGGCGTATTCTCCGTTATAGATGTTGCGTCCCGTCTCTGGGTCGATAACGGTGAAGCGGTTATCGAGACTCATCAGTGTGCTCATGTTTTGATAGCGCTTTGACAGGTCATACGATGTGTTGTCGATCTTGTTCACATTAAGCACGTCGTTGCCATACGACCAGTTGAACAGTGCGGTAAGGTCGAAGCCCTTCCATCCCATGTTTATTCCGAATCCACCGGTGTGTTTAGGCTGTGCACGTCCTATCACCTTACGGTCGTTGTCGGCATCAATCTTTCCGTCGCCGTTCAGGTCCTTCAGCTTCATGTGTCCGGGACCGAACCATGCGCCGGAACGCGACAGTACACCCGTACAATCGGGCACCAGAGGCACTCCGTTTTCGTCAACATCGGTCTTTATCTCCCAACGCTTGGTGGCGTTGTTGAACGTAAAGTCGTCAAAACCGTAATAGCCGTCACATACATAACCGTACATCAGTCCCACTTCTTCGCCAACAAACACGCGGTAATTGTCACTTCCCGTGCTTGGGAAAGAGCCTCCTGAGAGAATCATCTCGTCTTTATTTGTGCCGTAGAGTGCGTCAACCTTGTTCTTGTTAAAGGAGATATTGGCATTTGCACTCAGATAAAAATCATTAGTGTCGATAATGTTGGCATTCACGGTAAACTCAATACCGCGGTTGGTAGTCTGTCCAAGATTCTGATACTGCGTCCTGTAACCTGAATTCGACGGCAGCTGCACCGACATTATCAGGTCTTTTGTAACATCATTATACAAGTCGACCGACACATCAATGCGTTTCTTGAACAGCGAGAAGTCGAGTCCCACGTTGGTTGAGTGCTTTGTCTCCCATGTCAGCTTGTCGTTGCGCAGCACTGTTGTAGGCTGCAAGCTGCTTTGTCCCGTCTCATTTTGATAATAGAGGTTCTTTATGTTTGTCACAGGACTGTATGTCTGCCGCCAGTAGCTGCCCACACGGGCATTACCCGACACACCATGGCTGAAACGCAGCTTCAGGTTGCTCAGCCAGCTGCGTGTAGCCTCCATGAATTTCTCGTCGCTGATGCGCCATGCGGCAGCCACAGCCGGGAACACGCCCCACTTGTTGCCGGGCGAAAACACATTGGTACCGTCGGCACGCAATGTAAACGTGAAATAATATTTTCCGGCATAAACATAGTTGGCACGACCAAAGTACGACAAGGTACGTTGAGGTTCGTTTATGGTGGTGTAGGTCGGTTCCGCCTTTCCGTTATTCCACATAGCCAGAATATTGTCCACGGTATAGTCCAGCGGGAAATAGTCTGATTCTATCTTCATATTATCCGACCATGAGTTGTTGCCCTCAAAGCCTGCCATGGCATCAGTATGGTGCTTGCCGAAATCCATTTTGAAGTTCAGCATTGTGCGGAAAGTCCAGTTGTTGCCGTCAGTATACTGGCGCTTTGCCACCGGCATGCCCGACCTACCGTTAGCCTCACCCGTGTTGGCAAGGAAAATATTGTCCTGACGCGCTTGGCTGAATCCATAGGTTCCCTCGGAGCGCCATTGCAGCCAATTGGTGATGTCCCATACAAGGGCAAGATTATATGAATTGTTAAAGTTCTTCTGCTTCTTATACTCGTTGGCTATATTATAGAAAGGATCTTGCAAATTGCTGATGTTTTCATAAGAAAGGTCATCACCGCCAACATCGTCAATACCCAAGTCGGTAAGCGTGCCCACCGGCGGATATTTCACACAGTCGCGCAGCTTATTGCCATACGACACACTTGGTCCGTCGATGACACGGTATGTCATTTTGGCATTGAAGTCGAGCCTGAGTTTGTCGTTGAATTTCTTGGTTATCTTTGTATTGAGGGCATCCCTCCTGAACTGTGAGCTTTTCATTATATAGCTCTCGTCGTCGTGAGTATAGCTGATGCTGTAGATAAGGTCCTTTGAACCGCCGTTGATGTTGACATTGTAGCTCTGCTTCACACCTGTGCGGTCGAAAAGTTTTTTCTGCCAGTCCGTACCCTGACGCGATTTGTAGATGTCTATGTCCTCCCATCTGCCATAACGGTCATAGAATGCCGCACTGTTGCCATTGTCGAGCTCACGCTGCAGATATACATATTCATATGGTGAGAGCACCTCCGTCTCATTGTAGAACTTATTGACACCCACCGTGGAATTGAAGCTCACTTCTGTTTTTCCAGCCTTGCCGCTCTTGGTTGTCACCAGCACAACACCGTTGGCACCCTTTGCACCATATATTGCCGTTGACGAGGCATCTTTCAGGATGTCGATGTTCTCAATATCAGTCACAGGAATGTCACCAATGCCGCTCGTCTGGAATCCGTCTACTATATAGAGCGGTTCGTTGTTCTGGGTAATGGAGCCGCCGCCACGCACGCGGATTGTGACATCGGCATCAGGAGAGCCCTGGGTGGTGGTGACGTTCACACCTGCCACACGGCCCGTAATTGCCGATGCGGCATTTGTAGACTGGATGTGCTTCAGCGTCTTTTCTCCTACAGAAGAGATGGACCCCGTAAGGTCCTTGCGCCGCGCCAGTCCGTAACCCACTGACACCACTTCAAGCTCACCCAGTGTCGTTGCATCATCTTCCATCAGCACTTCCACCTGAGAACCTGCAACTGCCTTTATCGTCTGCGTCTTCATTCCTATATAAGAAATGATGATCTGACGCCCTTTCGGTGACAGCTTTAATGTAAAGTTACCGTCAAGGTCGGTTACTGTGGCATTTTTAGAATTACCGGACTCTGACACCGTGGCACCGATGACAGGTTCACCCGCCGAGTCCTTAACCTTGCCTTTTACCGGTCCGTTTTGCGCATGGGCAATGACCGACACCAGCAGTACAATAATTAGATAGGATAATTTTTTTAACATAGTTGTACTTAAATTGATTAATTAGTTTTTAGCAGATGTCTATTTTTTTAATTTGTCGAGTTTGTTTTGGAATGCAAATTTAGACATTGCCAAATAACAACAAGGAGAAAAAAGTACTTTTGACGGTTTTAAAAGTCCACGATTTATTATTTTAGAACGATTTTATACCTTTTTAGATATTTTTTTGTACTTTTGCAACAGCAAACAAATCTGATGAATATATGCGAAAGACATTTCTTGTACTTTTTATGACATGGGTTGCCATGGCATACCCGTCAGAAAAAAACATACGGATACAGCACTTCGGGGAAAACGACGGATTCTCTGAAGCATTGGTGCAGCACATGATACAAGACTCCTTTGGCTATATATGGCTGGCAACATGGGACGGCTTATACCGCTATGACGGCTATCGTTTCAGCAATTTCAAGGCACAGCCTGGTGACCACTGCCCGCTGGAGACAAACCGCATTGCCTATATAGAAGAAGACAACGGCAACAATATAATTTGCTACTCAAACGACAGGTATTATCTTTTCAACCGCAAGACCAGACAGTTTAGCGTTCACCGCCCAGAACAAGGAAAAAAAATACATCCTTACAAACCTTCGGCGGAGGCACGGAGGCGTATTGGAGGCATCAGACAGTTTGACAATGTGTCATATAATATCCTGTTGGAAGACAGCCAAAAAGGAATATGGATATACTCCTACCGTGGACTGGAACGCATATCTATAGTTCCGGCTATAACAAGACCAGAGAAATTGGGAGACAATAGCGAAGAGGTGATAAGTGCCGTATATACCGACAAACGCGGCAGACTGTGGTCGGCAGACAAGAATGGATATGTACGTGTGAAGGGCAATGACGGAACAGTTGCTTTCTTAGGTGCCGACGGCAGCATTCAGACAGACAGTGTGCGTTTCGGACATTCTGCTTACTGTTTCTATGAAGACAGCAAGGGATGTGTCTGGATAGGCTGCAAGCCCGACGGTCTGTTCCGCCTTACTCCGTATGCCGGTGGCTTCAACCTGTCCCACTTCATGCCGGAGACAGGTGATCCCTACAGTATAAATTGTGAAAACATATATGATATTGCAGAAGACAACAGGCACCGCATCGTGGTGGCAACCTATGGCGGAGGTCTGAACATAGGAGAGCAGATGGCAGATGGCAGAATGCGCTTCATAAATTGCAACAACCTTCTGAAACAATTCCCTAAATCGGGTGTGAAAAGCCGCTGTCTGTGGATAACGGTTGAAGGCACCGCCCTAATTGGCACCAATGACGGACTATACACCGTTTCACTGAATCAAGACTATGGCAGGATGCACTTTTATGTCAACCAACGCCGTCCTGACACACCGTCAAGCATAAGCAGCAATTATGTCATGGAGATTCTCAGGACAGGCAAAGGAGAACTTTTTGTTGCCACATCGGGAGGCGGCACAGAAAAGGTTTTGTCAAACAACCTGCTCAGCGACAACATTGAATTCAGGCATTATTCAGTGAAAGAAGGCATATCCTCCGACATGAACCAAACCTTGACAGAGGCTCCCGACGGCACACTGTGGATTGTCTCAATGGGCTCAATAAGCCTGTTGAACACAGCCACAGGCATAGCCACCAACTACTGGCGTATGCTGACCGAGGCGGGCGAGGTGTTTACAGAAGCCACCCCTGCACGGCTGGTAGACGGGCGTATGGTGCTGGGAACAACCCGCGGCATACTTACTCTCAGCCAGCAGCAGATGGCAAAGAGCAGTTTCATACCTCCAATTGTGTTCGACTGCGAACAGGAAGTATGGCTGTCTGCCGACGAGCAGAATTTCAACATACGCTTTGCCGCCCTTGACTATAATAAAAACGAAGACATCATATACACCTACCGTCTGGAAGGTGTTGACAGTCAATGGCGCTACACACGCAACAATGAACTTAATTATGTCAAGCTGTCGCCCGGCACCTATAAACTGCATATAAAGTCAACCAACGGCGACGGCGTATGGGTGGACAACGAGGTGGTAATCACGCTGCACCGCGCCGCTTATTTCAACGAGACGCCATTGGCATGGATGCTCTACGGCCTGCTGCTGGCAATTCTCTTTTTCGCTGTATGGTTCATTGTGAGGTATATCCGTACACTGAAACGCGAACTGAAGCATGAGCAGCTTACAAGCAAGCAGCAGCTGGAAGTGCTTGGCGACCGCATAAAAGAACTGCTGTCGATATCCGAGAGCGTGCAGGAGGTGCATGAAGAAGAAAATCAGCTTAACAGCGAGGACCGGCAATTTGCCCAAAGGCTTAAAGCCTATGTCGAGGACAACATCGACAATGCCGACCTCGCCGTTATTGATATAGCCAACGCCATGAACGTGAGCCGCACCGTGCTTTTCATACGCATGAAACATATATTTGGCTGTTCACCCAACAACTATGTGCTGAACACCCGCATAAACTACGCAAAGCGACTGCTGATGCAAGGCGGAGGAATGCGTGTATCGGAAGTGGCTTTTAAAAGCGGATTCTCCGACCCGAAATACTTTAGCCGCTGTTTCAAGAAACTTACCGGCTGCCTGCCACGCGAGTTCTATGAGAACAGCAAGTCACAGTGAGCCGATTATTCGGCAACTTCAAACACGTATGTGCCACCGGCTGTTGTAGGAATATCGTATGTATGTGCCTGTGCCGTTGGGATAACTGCCACCTTTGCCATATCCTTCACCTTGGGGGCAGGCATGGCGTAGGGCTGTGTCAGCTCATTGGGATTCCCAGCACTCGATGCCTCGCTGAGAGCACCGCCGCCAGACAGGCGTAACGGCTTTTCAGAACGCAGGCGCAGGTTGCCGCCCAATGCCGAACGTATTGTAACCGATTTGAGCTGTCCTTTTTCCCACAACATTTCAGAAATCTCAAAACCGCCTCTTGCCTTAAGTCCGGAAACTTTTCCCTGTGCCCATACATCGGGAAGCGCGGGCAGCAGATGTATTGTGCCGTCGTGACTCTGCAGCAGCATCTCGGCAATGCCGGCACAACAGCCGAAGTTGCCGTCAATTTGGAACGGCGGATGGGCATCGAACATATTGGCATAAGTGCCGCCGTCTTGATCGCGTATGGTGGCATAAGGTGATTTCAGTTTCAGCTGGTTCTGAATCAGACGATAGGCGTGATTGCCGTCAAGCAGGCGTGCCCACAGGCACACCTTCCACCCCATAGACCATCCACGCGAAGCATCACCGCGACCGATGAGCGATTTGCGTACAGCTGCCGCAGCAACGGGATTGGCATAGGGCGACACCTGCCGCCCGGGATATGCGCACCACAGATGCGACACATGACGATGGCCGGAATATTCACGGTCCCAGTCCTCAAGCCATTCCTGCACCTGTCCGTACTTTCCCACCATCATCGGCGGAAGCTGGCGGCTTATCATGTCAAGACTGTCGGCAAAAGCCTTGTCTCGGTTAAGAGCCGCGGCAGCCTGGCGGGTGGTGAGCAGCAGGTCGTAAATCATCTGATTATCCATTGCCACACCGGCAAATATCGCAGGTGACTGTTCCTTGTTGAACACATCGTCAAAATATTTAGCAAATCCGGGATGGTTTTCAGGCGATGTCGACGGCGAGGCTACAAGATACCCCGTCTTAGGCTCGCGCACAAGAAAATCCATATAGAAGCGGCATGCCTCCGACATTATGGGATAGGCGGTGTCTGCCAGAAAGCGGCGGTCGCCAGTATAAAGATAGTGCTCCCAGAGATGAGAACAGAACCAAGTGTTGCATGTGGGCCAAATAGAGCACGAGGCATAGTCAACGGAGCCTGTAGAGCGCCAGATGTCGGTGTTGTGATGCAATGTCCACCCTCTGGCACCATACATCACCGAAGCCGAGCGGCGGCCTGTCTTGCTCACCTCTTTTACCAATTGCAGGAAAGGCTCATGGCATTCGCTGAGGTTGCAAACCTCTGCCGGCCAGTAGTTCATCTCTACATTGATGTTGGTTGTGTACTTTGAATCCCATGCCGGATATTGGTCGGCATCGGGATTCCATATTCCCTGCAGGTTTGCCGGCTGACTACCTTTCTGCGACGATGAAATCAGCAGATATCTTCCAAACTGGAAATATGTGGCAGTAAGTCCCGGGTCGTTGGTCTCAGAAAATTCCTTGATGCGTATGTCCGTTGGTTTTGCCTCTTGCCGGGCGTTGTGTCCCAAGTCCAGAGTCACACGGTTGAACTGCTTGTGATAAAACGCCTTGTGGTCGGCAAGTACCTTATTGTATGTTTTAATCGGATTGCCTTTGGCAAGAAACTTATCCATGGCTTGGCGTGCCCGTGCTTCCGCATCGCCCGTTATGTTGTCATAGCTCACAAAATTGGTGGCAGAAGACACCAGTATCACAACCTCAGTGGCACCGTTTATGCCGATACTGTTGCCGCTGCAGGTGCGGCTGCCGCCATTATTCACAACCTTCACAAGTGTGATGCAATGAAGCCCGTTGGGTATGTTTTCTGCATTCGACTGGGTGGGACGGCTGAATATGCGGAGCTCGTCGCCTCTGGTGCCGTCAGCAGTCACGTCAGCAGTCACGCGCTGCCGTTTTAGCGGTCCCGTAAAGGCAACGTTGAAATCAAGCCGTCCCTTCTTCGATGCCTTGAGCCGTATGATGGTCAAGTTGTCTGTAAAAGAAGTGAATATTTCCCGTTCATAGTTCACACCGTCAGCACAAAAGGCGGTGGTACAGACAGCATCGTCGAGACTCAGCTGTCGCCGGTAGTTTTTTGAGTTAAGATTAGGATATGTAAAAATCAGGTTTCCCACCGACTCATACATCATACCGTGCCCCGTGACGTTGCGGTCGGCAGTAATATTGTGCATCGAAAGATACTGTGCCTTCTGGTAGTCTCCGCTGTCTATTGCCGCACGTATTTCCGGCAGCACCGCAAGAGCCTTGGAATTTACATTATTATAAGGTGAACCACTCCAAAATGTATCCTCATTCAACTGAATGGTGTCGCTCTTCACACCTCCATATACCATTGCACCTAAACGGCCGTTACCAAGCGGCAACGCCTCTACCCAATGCGAGGCGGGACGGTCATACCACAGGACATTGTTCTGCGCATGAGTCAACAAGCCCAGTGAGAGCATAAGCATTGCCAATGCTGATTTTAAATTAAATTTTGTCATAATTTTACTTAATTGTTTTAATAGTTTTTGCTTTTGTCAAGTAATCAGTTGTCTCGTTTGCAGGTGCAAATATACAATTTGTTTTTCCATTACAACAAGCTTTCCATTTAAAATTTAGATAAATAGATTTTTATGATATAAAATATGTACGATAATCCCCCTGCACATAGTGAAAGAGGCCACACGGCATTATCATACGATGATGAATGGGCATAATGGCATTTATGCAATATTTTCAATCATTTTAACTAAATTATCGAAGTTTGGAAACATAAAATTTTCATTTTATCGAAGTTTGAGGGCTGAAAAAGCTCATTTTATCGAATTTAAGATACGAAAAAACATCACCTTTTAAGCCTGAAAACGAGCAAAAAAGGTGGAAAATAAAAAAAATTCACATGAGTGAGCATTACAAATCTTTTCACATATCATCCAACGTAAAGCACCGTGTCTCTATGGAAAATTTGTGGAAAAGTTTTGTGCGCAACATGTCTGCTTTCTGTTGCAGCAGTTCGGGCTTAAAGTTTTTCCGCTGCCGCTTCACCTCTCCTATCAGCACCTTTTTATTGTCAGCATATATCGCCACGATGTCCACCTCATTTTGCGGGATGCCCTTTCCCTTGGATGTTTCCCACCATGAACCGATATTCCTGTAGATCATCTGTTCGGAAAGCTGTTGGCGGAAATACCTCTCAAGCACCGTGCCCGAATAAGTGGGGTAATCGGCTTTTATCAGTTCGGCGAGCCCTTTCAGATTGCCGCTCTCGATGAAATCACGGTTACGGTTGATGTACCTGAACCAGAAGCGCAGGAAATTGTCGGCAATCTCATAGCGCACATTCTGTGTCCCCTCCTTTGCGAGCACTGGACGTTTGCGCCCTATCACCGCATAATCTTCTTCAAGCCGCTTCATCTGTCCTCCTACGCTGCCGCCCGTAAACACTGCAAGGATATCTGCCATTGTGTTCCGTCCCGAGGCAATTGTGGAGAGTATCGAATAATAATTGCCGTATTTCTTGCCAAATTCCTGTATAAGAAGATAGTCGCCCTCATCAAGGAAAGGAGAGTCCGAACGTATCATAAAGTCCACCATGTCTGACATAGTATAGGCACCGGCTTCTAACAGAAGTTCCACATACTTTGGTATTCCTCCAGTGAAAGTGTATAGAGCAAGAAGGTCATCACTGCCATAGTCGGGATTAAAATCTGCCATAATGTTTTTCAGCACGGTTGTGGTGAACGGCATTATTTTCAGATTGCGGTCGGCCCTGCCATACAACGGTTCACGGGCATCCTTGAATATACGATACATAAGCGTATATACAGAACCGCTCACTATAAGATTGACATGTGTGCTGTCTTTATACCTGTCCCACACGTCCTGCATCTCACTGAACACCGACTCATTAATATAGAAAAACTCCTGGAACTCATCAATAACAAGATTGAACTTACGGTATCGCCCCAACTCCATCAATGAGGTGAAAACATCAACGAATTTTCCCGAGCCGGAAGGAAAGTGCACATCAAGCGCCCGACCTATTGTCTGTGCGAATTTATCGCAAAGCTCTCCCTCATTCTTCCGAGCCACAAACAGATAAACAGTTGGCTGCCCCTCACAACTTTTCAGCACGAGCTTAGTCTTCCCGACACGTCTGCGTCCGGTAACCACAGTAAAGCGTGAATGGTCACTGAACGACTGTTCTTGCACTTCACGCAACAATTTCAGCTCTTCTTCTCTGTCGTAAAATCTCATACATCAATCCTTTAACAAATTCATCGGCGGTTAATTCACCGGCGGATGAATTTCGTTTTCTGTGACAAAGATACGAATAAAAGAGAGAAGCACAAAATTTAAAATAAAAAATTAATGTTTTTTATCGAACGGATGTGTTTGGGCAATGATTATTTTTGAAGATAATAGCCAATGATTGCACAAGACACGCCACAGAGGGCTCAAAGGTAATTAGGGTTAGAAAATCTGTAATCCGGATAACGCCTGTATGGGGAAATATCGTTACCTTTGCAGCAGAATTGCAAAAGTTGAACAAACAATAAAAAAAGATGAGTATGAAACCGTATGTAATTTGTCACATGATGTCGTCGGTGGACGGCCGCATAGACTGCACGATGACCGCCGATATTGATAAAACAGATGTTTACTACCAGGCTCTTGACCGACTGGAGTTTGACGCAGTGCTCGAAGGACGGGTGAGCCGGCAGATGCACTATGCGTTGCCGGAACCGTTTAAGGCAAATGATGCCGCTCCCATCGGTGAGGAAAAGTATTTTATGGCTCATTCCGCCGACAATTATGATATTGCCGTCGACACCCACGGAACGTTGAAATGGCCGGAAAATGCGTCGGACGATAATCTGCTGGTAATCACAGACGAGCAATGCCCGCAGGAATATCACAAGTATCTCACAGCAAACGGAATTTCATGGATTGCATGCGGCAAGAACGGCATAGACCTGCGTCGGGCGGTGGAGATTCTTGGCGACAAGTTCGGAGTGAGACGGCTCGGCATCGTTGGCGGAGGGCATATCAACGGAGCGTTTCTCCAGGCAGGGTTGCTCGATGAGGTCAGCGTCATGATTGGCGGAGGCATCGACGGCAGAGCTGGAATGGCTGCCGTATTCGACGGTATCAAGCAAGCTGACTATCCTCCGACATTGCTGACTCTTAACGACATGGAGCGAATGGGTAACACCGTATGGCTGAGGTATAATGTAAATAATTAGAATATGAAGAATGTAATGATATTGACCGGAGCCGGTCAGATAGGCATGGCGATAGCCCGGCGCATGGGCTACGGCATGAAAATCATCGTGGGCGACAGGAGCATGAGCAATGCCGAGGGGATTTGCGACACGATGAACAAGGCGGGATTCGACACTTTGCCTTTTGAGATGAACCTCGCCTCCCGCGAATCCATACTCGCTTTGATTGACGAAGCACGGAAACATGGGGAGATTTCGATGCTGGTAAATGCCGCAGGCGTATCGCCGAGCCAGGCTTCCATAGAGACCATACTGAAAGTGGATTTGTACGGCACCGCCGTATTGCTGGAGGAAGTGGGAAAAGTGATTCAAGCCGGTGGCACGGGTGTAACAATATCCAGCCAGTCGGGACACCGTATGCCTGCCCTCACTCCCGAGGAAGACCGTCTTCTCGCCACCACGCCAACCGAGGAACTGCTCTCACTCGACCTGCTGCAACCGCAGAACATCCGCGACACGCTGCATGCCTATCAGATGGCTAAGCGGTGCAACGTGAAGCGTGTGATGGCAGAGGCGGTAAGATGGGGTGAGCGCGGCGCACGCGTCAACTCCATTTCACCAGGCATCATCGTCACGCCGCTCGCCCTTGATGAATTCAACGGACCACGCGGCGACTTCTACAAGAATATGTTTGCCAAGTGTCCGGCGGGACGACCAGGGACAGCCGATGAGGTGGCAAACGTTGCCGAACTGCTGATGAGCCGCCAGGGAGCCTTCATCACGGGGCTGATTTCCTGATAGACGGCGGAGCCACGGCATCCTATTTTTATGGACCATTGAAACCAGAAAATGAATAATTAAGTAAAAAAACACTCAAACGTAAGAGATTATCAAATAAAATTAGTAATTTTGCAGCTGGATTGGGGCGCACCCTCTCCAGACATGAGTAAAATAAAAAGAAGCGTTATGCTTATCTTGTAAGTTGAAAACCTGAGAAACTTTCAAACGTGTACAAAGATGGCATGATGGTTCTCACGCTATAGCGTGGGCTGCTATCACTACATCTGTACACAAGGTTTTCTCAGGACCATCAACTTAGGACGTAAGGCATAGTAGTCTGCGCTTTTGCATTTAATAACCTGCCCTACCAAGGACTAAAGGGCAAAAAAAGAAAAACGACATGGAACAAAAATTCTGTCAGAGCTGCGGAATGCCGCTCACAAACGAAACTCTCGGCACAAACGCCGACGGTACCCCCAATGAGGATTACTGCATCTACTGCTACAAGGACGGCAATTTCACGCAGGACATGACTATGGAGCAGATGATTGACCACTGCGCACAGTTCACCGAAGAAATCAACAAGCAGTCAGGGCAGAACTTAACTAAAGAACAGGCAAAAGAACAGATGCGCCAGTTCTTTCCCCATCTCAAACGCTGGAGAAATTGAATGAGATATAAAACTTAAACACTAAAAACCGCAAAAGCGGCCACACAGATGTTTTTAGTGTGACCGCTTTTGCGGTATATCCAGGCGACTCAGCCGCTCTACTATCAGTTGTTTGTACTGCTCCTTTTTCTCTATATCTTTGCCTGTCTCATGACTTCTTACTTGGTATTAACTCATAATTAAAGAGGTCGAACAGCTGGTTGACCTTGTCCATACGCAAAGTGGCTTTTCCCTGTTCGAGGTTACGGACAAAACAGAGCCCCACACCAGACTTCATGGCGAGATCTTCCTGCGTAAGTCCGTATTCCTTGCGCAGAGCCTTCACTGTCATAGATAATTTTGTCTTTTCCATACGAAATTATATTCTTTCGGATGCAAAATTACAAATTTTTCCTCAAATTATATCATTTCTAATGTAAAAAGTATAAAATAAGGCTCTTTTATATGTAATCGGATATAATTTCACCTTGTGGCAGTGTATCCAATTTGGGATTGTATATCAGACATTATATCAAATCGTTTAAGACTTACACAACAAAAAGTTCCCGATGGCTGCCCCCCTTACGCATGAGCTGGCATCGGTTGTACGCTCGTATTCTTTGCCCTGTTTACTGTCAGTTGGGTACAATGGCATGAGTATCGTGAAGAGAACAGGCGATTGAGGACAGTTGCAGACAAACACAAAGTGACTACAGTCATGCTCTAAGAACAGTATCCGGAACTGGCAGTGACTGGCGGGGCTTACGAAAAACTGGCGAAAACCGTAGGAGTAGATTCGACTTTGACCATATTTAAAGATAAGACGATATGTTAAAGGGGAAATGCGAAATAGCGGTCTTAATGAGAATGCACTAAGACCGCTATCTATGCCACACAATACAATGTCGCTTTCTTATCTGCCTCGATAATCCAAGGGTGATAATCCGGTCATTCTCCGGAAGAAGCGGGCAAGATAAGACGAATCCTCAAAGTGGAATTTTCGTGCAATGTCTGTAACGGATAATTCTGTATCAGAAAGATATTGTTTTATCTCGTTGGCAACAATGTTGTCGATTATCTCTTTGGGGGTGCGATGCTCGATTTTACAGCAAATCTTGTAAAGATAGCCTTTCGTAATACACAACTTGTCGGCATACCATGAAACTTCACGGCACTCGTGACTATTTTTCACTAACAATGTCATGAAATTCCCGAACAACATCCTTACACGGTCTTTCTCGTTGTTTTTAAGAAGAGATGGAAAAATCCGTCGCATCTCATCGTCCAACAGAATGAACAGATTATACAGGTTACTTCGGAGAACGGCTACCTTATTGCTCTCATCACCATTGTTCATAATCCATCTCATTTGATGGAACCACCCGTCCATCAAACCGTACTGATCATCCGACAAATGCAGGATATGATTGTCGTCTATCAATCTCCAGAAGCTGTCGGATGTCAAGTCATAATAAATCTTCTCCATCAGTTTATGCGAGAAGATTAAGAAATCCGCACGAAACAGATTCGAAATTTGCAAAGGCGAAAATATCATGTTGGAAAACAATACGACCAAATCCCTTCTCCTGATGATTTCCTTACGAGAGTTTATTGTGACTACGGCGTACCCTTCCCTGCACAGCATTAACACACACTCATTGGGAATGAATGTCCTGCCCGACAATTCCCTTAAATCGGTTTTACCGGTAGCATAATCACCTTTGTAAAAAGAGTTAAGATTGTCCATATATATCTTTTTTGAGTGCAAAGATAGCAAATTTTCCTCATAAAAATACAATTAGTATTGAAAAGTACCGAAAATGTCAATCTTTTGGTAAGCCCTCAACCATCCGAATTTCGTAATTTTGCACCCAAAAAACCAAGTATCGTATGAATTACGCAAAAACAACATTATCAATCATTTCCGCTGGGCTGCTGTGCGCATGTGGAAATAACGGACAAGGAGAGTTTGGGCAACAAGCCTATCCTGTGATTACGGTCCAGCCTGACTCGATAACTGTCGATGAGTGTTATTCCGCCTCCATTCAAGGACGGCAGGATGTAGAGATTTATCCGCAGGTTTCCGGTACAATCACAAGAGTATGTGTCAAGGAAGGTGAACGGATATCGAAAGGAAAAGTCCTTTTTGTTATAGACCAAGTGCCGTACAAGGCTGCATTGCTTACGGCGACAGCCAATGTCCACGCAGCTCAGGCGCAAGTAGAGACTGCCCAACTTGATTATACTTCAAAGGAAGCGTTGCTGCGCGAACAGGTTATTTCTGAATATGACCTTTCGATGGCAAGGAACGCCCTTGCCGCGGCAAAAGCCGGACTGGAACAGGCACGGGCACAGGAAATTGCCGCCCGCAACAACCTTTCCTATACCGAAGTGAAAAGTCCATCGGACGGTGTGGTTGGGACTATTCCGTACAGGGTGGGAGCGTTGGTGAATCCTTCAATGCCTTCACCGCTCACAACGGTTTCGGACAACCGGGAGATGTATGTTTACTTCTCCATGGCGGAGAACCAACTCCGCTCATTGCTCCGTGAATATGGAACGCCTGCCGAGGTGATTGCCAGAATGCCTTCCATCAAGTTACAGTTGAATGACGGCACTATGTATGCTCAGGGCGGGCGCATAGAAACCATAAGCGGAGTAATCAATTCAAAGACAGGAACGGTATCGGTGCGTGCGGTCTTCCCCAATGAATCCAATGTCCTTATCAGCGGCGGTATCGGCAATGTCGTCATTCCGCATATCGAGCGGTCTGCAATAGTCATTCCCCAAAGCGTGACTTATGAGATTCAGGACAAACTATTTGCCTATAAACTGGTGAAAGGAAAGGCTTCCGCCACACAACTCAGCGTGGAAAAGATACATGACGGCAAACAATATATCGTCCGCAGTGGACTTCAGCAGGGCGACACGATTGTCAGCGAGGGAGTAGGACTTATACAGGACGGTATGGAAATCGTAGTGAAGAGTGCAACCGAGGAGGGCACACCGGCGCAACATAACTGATAAAAACATTGAAAATATGAAAATAAAATACTTTATAGACCGACCCATCCTGTCGATTGTCATTTCAGTCGGCATCGTACTGGTGGGACTATTGGCTCTCTTCTCGTTGCCGGTAGAGCAGTTTCCCGACATAGCACCACCTACGATTCAGGTATATACCAACTATCCGGGAGCCAATGCGGAAACGGTGCAGAAATCTGTAATCGTGCCTCTTGAAGAGGCGATCAACGGTGTGGAGGATATGAACTATGTCACATCCATAGCATCGAATACCGGCGATGCCACCATAACTGTCTATTTCAAGCAGGGAACAGACCCGGATATGGCGGCTGTGAACGTCCAAAACCGTGTTTCAACGGCATTGAGCCTGTTACCAGCCGAGGTTACACGCATCGGTGTCACCACGACCAAGCAGCAGAACGCAGAGCTTAAGACGCTTGCGCTCTACTCGCCTAATGACAGATACGATGAGCGGTTTCTCAACAATTACCTGAAAATAAACATCAAGCCGCGCCTGAAGCGTATTGCCGGTGTGGGTAATGTGATGCCGCTTGGATCGAATTACAGCATGCGCATCTGGCTGAAGCCCGACAAGATGGCGCAATACAAGCTGATTCCCTCTGACATAACCGCAGTCTTAGAACAGCAGAACATCGAGGCGGCGACAGGAGCTTTCGGCGAGAACCACGACAACACCTATCAATATACGATGAAGTACCGTGGTCGTTTCTCTACACCGGAAGAGTTCGGCAATCTTGTCGTTCGCTCATTACCGGGCGGCGAGGTGCTCCGGCTAAGAGAAGTTGCCGACGTGGAACTTGGCGATGAAGCGTACAACTATACCTCCGGTCTGGACGGACACAACGCCGCAATGGCACTGGTTTACCAGACACCGGGGTCAAACGCCTCAGAGGTCATCGCCGAGATAGACCATACGCTTGAAGAACTCTCTAAAGAGATGCCGCAGGGAATGGAGATAGTAACGCTCAACGATGCCAGCCACTTCCTTAAAGCGTCTATCCACGAGGTGGTTCTGACATTGGTCATAGCCATCATACTGGTGGTGTTGGTGGTGTACCTGTTCCTTCAGGATATTCGTTCCACGTTGATTCCCACGATTTCAATCTTCGTGTCCATCATCGGCACGTTCGCCTTCATTTATGCCGCCGGTTTCTCGATAAACTTGCTGACATTGTTCGCCCTCGTCCTTGCCATAGGTACGGTGGTCGATGATTCCATTGTCGTGGTGGAGGCTGTGCAGGCTCGTTTCAACGCCGGGTATCAATCGTCCTATCTTGCGACAAATGATGCCATGCGGGGAATATCATCTGCCATTCTCACTTCCTCGCTTATATTCATGGCGGTATTCATCCCCGTGGCTATGATGGGAGGCTCGTCGGGTATGTTCTACGCCCAGTTCGGAATCACAATGGCGGTGGCTGTCGGTCTTTCGGTCATCAATGCCTTTACCGTTTCACCTGCCCTCTGCGCACTTCTGCTTAAGCCTTACATGGACGAGAACGGCAACGAGAAGAACAACTTTGCAGCCCGCTTCCGCAAGGCGTTCAATGCAATCTTCAACACTTTGGAGGACAAGTATATCCACGGCGTGGCGCTCTTCATCCGCAGGAAATGGCTGATGTGGAGCACTCTTGCCGTGTCTTTGGTACTCCTTGTCGTGCTTGTGCGCAATACGAGAACAGGACTTGTGCCTCAAGAAGACATGGGTATGGTCTATGTGTGCATGAACACACGTCCGGGTACATCGCTGCAACGCAACGCCGAGATTATGGAACAACTGAACAAGAACTTCTCCATGATTCCCGGTGTCAAGCATTGCAGTTACACCTCCGGCTTCTCTTTCTTCGGTTCCGGTCCGTCAATGGGTATGTTCTTCCTGACCCTTCAACCGTGGGAAGAACGCACCGACCCCTCGATGTCATCAGAGGCAATTATGGGTATGGTTTATGGATTTGCATCCGAGATACCCGAAGCCTCGGTGTTCTCATTGGAACCTCCGGTAATTCCCGGTTACGGCATGGGCAGCGGTTTTGAGCTGTATATGCAGGACAAACGGGGTGTTGACGTAAACGAGTTCAAGAATGTGACCGACAATTTCGTGGCGGCACTTTCACAACGTCCGGAAATCGGCGAAGTGTATTCCACATTCGAGACCAACTATCCCCAGTATTGGGTGGATATTGATGCTGCGCAATGTGAACAGGCTGGTATATCCCCCAACGAGATATTGGAAACACTTTCCGGATATTACGGTGGCAACTATGTGTCTAACTTTAACCGGTTCTCAAAGCTATATCGCGTTATGATACAGGCAGAGCCGTCAAGCCGTGTAACCCCGGAATCCCTCCATCACATTTACGTGCGTACAGGAGAGGACATGGCTCCTTTGTCGCAATTCGTCAAGCTCACCAAAACCAACGGTGCACAAGACTTGTCGCGTTTCAATCTCTACAACTCCATTGCCGTTAACGGGATGCCGGCTGAGGGATATAGTTCCGGCGATGCGTTGAAGGCCATTCATGAAACAGCGGCACAGGTGCTGCCCCGCAACTATGGCTATGAGTTCGGCGGATTGGCGCGGGAAGAAAACACGACCACTGACAATGTGGTGATTGTTTTCGCTGTATGTCTGACACTGATATACTTGATTCTATGCGGACTGTATGAAAGCCTTTTCATTCCGTTCGCAATCATCCTCGCTGTTCCCGTAGGGCTATTCGGCAGTTTCCTCTTTGCCCAGTTGTTCGGGTTGGAAAACAACATCTACCTTCAGACTGGTCTTATCATGCTTATCGGACTGCTCTCAAAGACTGCTATTCTGATTACCGAGTATGCCGTGAAGAAGCGCAAGGAGGGACAGACGCTTAAAGAGGCAGCCTTGGGTGCGGCAAAAGAACGCCTGCGTCCTATCCTTATGACTGTCCTGACGATGATTTTCGGCTTGTTGCCACTGATGTTCTCCAACGGCGTGGGAGCCAACGGATGCCGTGCGCTGGCTACCGGGACTGCGGGAGGTATGCTTATAGGTACACTGGCTTTGCTGTTCCTTGTGCCGGGGCTGTTCATCGCTTTCCAGTGGTTGCAGGAGAAAGTGCGGCCTGTGCAGACGAAACTGTCTGGTGAACGTCCGTTACAGGGAGAAATAGAAGATTTGAAGAAACATAATAAGGAGAAGAAACAATGAGACATATATTGCTGACAGGTATCGCCGCACTGACACTCGTTTCATGCGGTATCTATAAGCCTTATTCCCGTCCGGAAACGGAAACAGACGGTTTATACCGTGATACGGTTGCCGCTGCCGACACTACCACGCTTGCCGCCTTGTCATGGCACGAGCTGTTCACAGACCCGAACCTGCAATCCCTCATCGAACAGGGCTTGCAGCACAATACCGATTTGGGCATCGCCCGTTTGCAGGTAAAGGAAGCGGAAGCCGTGCTGATGAACGCCCGTCTGTCCTACCTTCCCTCCCTCTCATTGTCGCCTGAGGGAGGAATCAGCCGTTACGATGGCAGCACGGCTAAAACCTACAACCTTGCGGCATCGGCAAGTTGGGAACTGGACATCTTCGGCAAGACGACCAATGCCAAGCGGGGCGCACGCGAGGCACTCGAAGGCAGCCGCGACTACGCACAAGCCGTGCAGACACAGCTGATAGCCACCATCGCCGACAGCTATTATACGTTGCTGATGCTCGACCGCCAATTAGAGATAGGAGAACAGACCCTGCAAAGCTGGAGTGGCAGCGTCCGCACTTTGGAGGCACTGAAAAAAGCAGGACAGACGAACGATGCCGCCGTGCTGCAAGCCCGCGCCAACCGGATGCAGCTGGAAGCGTCCGTGGTTTCCATCCGCAAGAGCATTGCGGAAACGGAAAACACACTGTCAGCCCTACTGGCTTTGCCCTCGCAGGAAATACAGAGAGGTACGTTGGAAGAAAGCGTCTTCCCGGAACGGTTGTCCACAGGCGTACCCTTGCTGCTGCTTTCCAACCGCCCCGATGTGCGCCAGGCGGAACACAACCTTGCCCAGTCGTTTTACAACACGAACGCCGCCCGTGCCGCTTTCTATCCGAGCCTTACCCTGTCTGGCACGGTCGGATGGACGAATAACGGCGGAGGCGTGGTCATGAATCCCGGCAAATGGCTGGCGAACGCCATCGGCTCGCTGACACAGCCGCTGTTCAACAAAGGAACGAACATCGCCAATCTGCGGATAGCCAAAGCCCGTCAGGAAGAAGCGGCATTGCGGTTCAGGCAATCCCTACTGGATGCTGGCAAGGAGGTGAACAACGCCCTGTCGCAATGGCAGGCGGCACGTCAGCGCATCGACATCGGGACACGGCAGATAGCGACATTGCAGGAGGCGGTACGCAAGACGGAACTACTGATGCGTCATTCTTCCACCAATTATTTGGAGGTGCTTACTGCCCAACAATCCTTGCTGGATGCGGAACAGACGCAAGCGCAGGACAGGTTTGACGAGATACAGGGTGTCATCAACCTCTACCATGCTTTAGGAGGCGGAAGCAGGTGAAAGACGAAGTGCCATTTCGAGGTGTTCGAAGTGGCACTTTAGTAAACTCTCACATAATAGTTCCATATAGGTCAATGGCATTCTGCAAATAGGACATTGTCTTTATCTGCGAAACTTCATTGCATTTTTTCACGCTTTGGGCAATTTCTTTTAATTTGCAATTAGAGAATAGTTATCAATTTTATGTAATTCATCCGGCAAATACATCATAGTCCAACCCAATAGAGGATAATATACTGTGTGACGATTCGTTATACATATTTATAGTCCTACCCATAGTCCAACCCAGGTCCAACCCGACCGTCATTTAAATTTACTTTTTGCATTTTATCATAAGATTATTAATCGCCAAATCAGCCTTCCAAATCAACGATTTGGAAGGCTAAATCGGCGAAATAGCGGCGCAAATCGCCGATTCAGGATTCTGTTGTCGAAGTTTACAACTCTATTTGTATCGTTTGCAAGTCTGAAGGAGTCGTTTCCGCTAACAAAGGAGTCGTTTTCAAGGAGGTTGGACTTGGGTTGGACTATGAAAGTACACAATATCCTGAATGTCAACACTATATCTATGTTTGGGTTGGACTATGGGGCAATGTATGCAAATTTCTTAGTAAGAAAAGCATCCATTGCAGCCACAATATCATAGTTGCAAAGGTACAGAAGGATGCAAAATTACAAATTTTTCCTCAAATTATATCATATCTGATGTAAAAAGTATAAAATATGGCGGTTTTATATGGAATCGGATATAATCTTTTATGCTAATTTCTCTTTGTTTTATTTCTGTGAATCATATTTTTTCCTAAACAATTCCATATTTGTTTCTCCCCACTCAATCATGGCATCTAAAATCGGCAACAGAGAACATCCCAGTTCTGTAATGGAATATTCCGACCGCGGTGGAAGTTCTGGATAAATGGTTTTGGCAACCAGCCCATCGTCCACCAAATCTTTTAGCTGCAAATCAAGCACACGCGGAGTTGCCTCCGGCAATGCCTTATGAAGCTCACTCGGACGCATAGACGCATGACGCAACTCATCTAATATACATGACTTCCATTTGGAATTTATCAAACTCATGGTCAACCGCAAAGGACAGCCCAAATCTACAGGTATTTTTCTTTCGTACATAATTCTTATTTTTAATACGGTGCAAAGGTACACATAAATATTTGAAATACAGCATACCGAATAAATTTTCTGTACATGAATCTTTTTTCGGTACTTGTGGAAATCACATATATTTCGTAATTTTGCAGGCGATTAAGAACTAAAAAAAGATGAGCAAATTATGATTACAGATTATCAAGAAATCAAAGAAGTAGTAATGCAGTACGTTAACGGCTGCGCTACAGGAGACGTGGAACTTACCAAAAAGGCATTTCACAAAGATGCAGTTATGTATGGCTATCTGAACGGCGAATTGTCGGCAGGCAGCATCAACAATCTCTATGCCGCCATCGGACAGCTTGGAGCCGCCGCTAAGACGAAAGCAGAAGTGGATGTCATGGAAGTGGTAGGAACAGCAGCAACGGTGCGTGTTGTGTTGGAGAATTGGCACGGTCTGTCGTTTACCGATTTTCATTCACTGGTGAAGATCGACGGCAAATGGACTATTGTTGCAAAGATATTCCATCAGTAAACCGTATGAGTTCATTTCTTGAATTGGCAAGAGCGCGCTGGTCGGTGCGCTCTTTTTTTGTTAAATCAAAATAAAAAATATCATAAAACTTCGTAAATTGGATAAAATGCCGTAATTTTGTACGCAACAAAAAGACAGTAAAAGGTAAAAGGACAATTCAATACACGATGGACTTTAAGTATGATGTACTGATAATCGGCGGAGGACACGCAGGATGCGAGGCAGCCACCGCCGCTGCCAGCATGGGCGCAAAGACTTGTCTTGTGACCATGGACATGAACAAGATAGCGCAGATGAGCTGCAACCCTGCCATTGGAGGAATTGCCAAAGGGCAGATAGTGCGCGAAATTGATGCCCTGGGCGGCCAGATGGCAAAGGTGACCGACGCCACAGCCATACAGTTCCGTATGCTCAACCGCAGCAAAGGTCCTGCCGTATGGAGCCCGAGAGCTCAGTGCGACCGCGCTAAATTCATTTGGGAATGGCGGAGAGTGCTCGACAACACGCCCAACCTCAGCATCTGGCAGGACCAGGCAGACGAGCTGCTGACGCATGAGTATACCGACGCCAACGGCAAAAAACAGACGGAGGTGACGGGAGTAAGGACCATCTGGGGGGCAGAGCTGAGAGCAAAGGCTGTGGTAGTGACCGCCGGCACTTTCCTCAACGGACTGATGCACATAGGACGTAAGATGGTGGCTGGAGGACGGTGTGCCGAACCAGCTGTGCCGCATTTCACCGAGAGCATAACACGCCACGGCATCCGTTCAGAAAGGATGAAGACTGGCACGCCCGTGAGGATAGACAAGCGCACGGTGCATTTCGATGAAATGGAAATACAGGAGGGTGAGAACGATTTTCATCAGTTCAGCTTCTTCGCTCCGCACAAGATTCTAAAGCAACTGCCGTGCTGGACATGCTACACCAATAAGGCGGTACACGACACCCTGCGCTCAGGACTTGCCGACTCGCCGCTGTACAACGGACAGATTCAGAGCATAGGTCCGCGCTACTGTCCGTCGATAGAAACCAAGCTTATGACCTTCCCCGACAAGGACCTGCATCCGCTATTTCTTGAGCCGGAAGGCGAAGACACCAACGAAATGTACCTGAACGGCTTTTCTTCGAGCCTGCCCATGGATGTGCAGATAGAGGCACTGCGCAAGATACCTGCATTGAGAGACGTGGAGGTCTACCGTCCTGGCTACGCCATAGAATATGATTTCTTCGACCCTACACAACTAAAACATTCGTTGGAATCGAAAATAATCGCAGGACTGTTCTTTGCAGGACAGGTGAACGGAACCACTGGCTATGAGGAGGCTGGCGGTCAGGGCACCGTAGCCGGTGTAAACGCCGCCATTTTCTGCACTGGCGGAAAACCGTTTGTGATGCACCGCGATGAATCTTATATAGGTGTACTCATCGATGACCTCGTGACAAAGGGGGTGGATGAGCCTTACCGTATGTTTACATCGAGAGCAGAATACAGAATACTGTTGCGTCAGGACGATGCTGATGCACGGTTGACAGAAAAGGCATACAACCTTGGACTGGCAAAACGCGACCGCTACGACTGGTGGATGAAGAAAAAGGAAGCAGTCGAAGAAATCGAAAGCTTCTGCAAGAGCAAAGCAGTAAAACCGAAAGAAATAAACGGTGCGCTCGAAGCAATTGGTACGACACCACTGCGCGAAGGCTGCAAACTGATAGACCTTCTCGCACGTCCACAGATAACAATGGAGAATCTCGCAGAAATCGTGCCATCGCTAAAACGCGTGATAAACGCCCCACTCGACCGCAAGGAAGAAATTGCCGAAGCTGCCGAGATAAAAATAAAATATAAAGGCTACATCGAGCGTGAGCGTATGGTTGCCGAGAAAATGCACCGATTGGAAAACATCAACATAAAGGGGCATTTCAAATACAGCGAGCTGACGCAGTTGTCGACCGAGGCACGCCAGAAATTAGAAAGCATCGATCCAGAGAATCTGGCACAGGCAAGCCGAATACCCGGAGTATCGCCAAGCGACATAAACGTGATGCTGGTGCTGCTGGGAAGGTAGAGAAATGAAGAATGAAGAGTGAAGAATGAAGAATCATTGAGCAAAAGACGCCGCCGAGCGGAGCGTGGAACAAAGCGTCACGCGTCATGTTTCACGTGAAACAAAGAAGTGAAACTTTAATAGATAAATAATTGATTATGAACAACAAAACATTGATTGACAATTTGCGTTGCATACCTGACTTTCCACAGCCAGGCATTAACTTTCGCGACGTGACAACACTATTTAAAAATGCCGAATGTCTGCAGATAATGGTAGACGAATTGTACGAGATGTACAAGGACAAAGGCATAACAAAAATCGTAGGTATAGAGAGCCGCGGATTTCTGTTGGCATCTGCACTTGCGCTGAAACTAAACGCCGGTGTGGTGCTCTGCCGCAAACCGGGGAAATTACCTGCCGAAACAATTAAGGAAAGCTACGGCAAGGAATACGGCACCGATACGATTGAGATTCACACCGACGCAATCAACGAAAACGACGTGGTGCTTCTGCACGATGATTTGCTGGCAACAGGCGGAACGATGAAAGCCGCGCTGAATCTCGTAAACAAATTCAATCCAAAGAAGACTTACGTTAACTTCATTATAGAAATCACCGATGAGGGACTTCACGGCAGAGACCTTTTTGAAGGAATAACAGAAATGACAACGCTTATCAGTGTTTAGTGTTGAGTGCCATGACTAAGGAAGAAAACGAAAACAGACTAAAATATCTGAAAGAAATAGTAAGTAGGCTGCCCGAAAAACCGGGCAGCTACCAATACTATGACGAAAACCATACTATAATATATGTAGGAAAGGCAAAGAACCTGAAAAACCGTGTTTCTTCTTATTTTCACAGCGAAGTGGACCGTTTTAAGACAAAAGTGCTGGTGAGCAAGATCTGGGACATATCCTACACGGTGGTAAACACCGAGGAAGACGCGCTTTTGCTGGAAAACAGTCTGATAAAGAAATACAATCCACGCTACAACGTACTTTTAAAGGACGGGAAGACATATCCGAGCATCTGCGTGACAAACGAAATGTTTCCACGCATCTTCAAGACAAGAATAATAAACAAGAAATGGGGCACGTATTTCGGACCTTACTCGCATTTAGGCAGCATGTATGCTGTGCTCGACCTCATAAAGAAGCTGTATCACCCCAGAACATGCCAGTTTCCCATAACAAAGGACTCCTTAGAGCATAAAAAACACAGTGTTTGCTTGGAATACCACATTAAAAACTGCGGTGCGCCGTGCGTAGGAAAGCAAAGCATGGAGGAATACCAGCGCAACATAGCTCAGGCAAGAGAGATTCTGAAAGGCAACACACGGCAGATTTTACAGGAAATAAAGGCAGAAATGATGCGACTGGCAGACGAACTGCGCTTTGAGGAAGCCGAGGAGATGAAGCGCAGATATTTGCTGATAGAGCTGTTTACGTCGAAGAGTGAGGTGGTGAGCCACACCATAAACAACGTAGACGTGCTGTCGATAACCAGCGATGAAAAGATAGCCTACATCAACTATATCCATGTGAGCAACGGCAGCATAAATCAGTCGTTCACCTTTGAATATAAAAAACGACTGGAAGAGAGCGACGAAGAACTGCTGCAGTTGGGCGTGATAGAGATGCGCGAGCGGTTTAAAAGCAACTCACGGGAGATAATCCTGCCCATGGAGCTGGATATAAACCTTGAGGGAGTGACCATCACAGTGCCGCAAAGAGGCGACAAAAAGACACTTCTCGACTTGTCGGTGATGAACTGCAAACAGTATAAGTTTGACCGCCTGAAGCAGACAGAGAAGCTGAATCCCGAGCAAAAGGCAGTGAGACTGATGAAGGAAATCCAAGATGCCCTGAAACTGCCAAAAATGCCGTATCAGATAGAGTGTTTCGACAACTCAAACATCAGCGGAACTGATGCCGTGGCGGCATGCGTGGTGTTTAAGAAGATGAAGCCAAGCAAGAAGGACTACCGCAAATACAACATAAAAACGGTGACTGGTCCCGACGATTATGCCTCGATGAAAGAGGTTGTGAGACGCAGATACACAAGGCTTACAGAGGAGCAGCAGCCCCTGCCCGACCTCGTAATCGCCGACGGCGGAAAGGGACAGATGGAAATGATAAGAGAGGTGATTGAGGACGAGCTGCACCTGAATATCCCAATAGCAGGTCTCGCCAAGGACGACCGCCACCGCACCAACGAACTGCTCTACGGATTTCCGCCAATGGTGATAGGAATGAAGACCGACAGCGAACTGTTCAAGCTGCTCACGCACATACAGGACGAAGTACACCGCTTTGCCATAACATTCCACAGAGACAAGCGCTCAAAGCACGCCTTACACTCGGAGCTGGACGACATAAAAGGCATTGGTCCGAAGACCAAAGAGGCACTTTTAAAGGCATTTAAGAGCGTAAAACAGATACGGGAGGCAGAGCTTCAGCAGCTTACAGAAGCCGTAGGCGCAGCAAAAGCACAGATTGTTCACGAATATTTCAAAAACAATCAGTAAAAACGCTTTGCGGTTTGGATTTTTCTTTGTAATTTTGCAGAAAATCTAAGACACATATAATGAGAATAGTAATACAAAGAGTGAGTCACGCATCGGTGACAATCGACGGCGCTGTGAAATCAGCCATTCAAAAGGGATACCTCATACTACTTGGTATATGCGAGGAAGACACCCAAGAGGATGTGGAATGGCTGGTGAAAAAAGTGATTGGACTGCGGGTGTTTGACGACGAAAACGGAGTGATGAACAAGTCGATTATGGATGTTGGCGGCGAGATTCTCGTCATCAGCCAGTTCACCCTGTTTGCGTCATACAAGAAAGGTAACCGCCCATCATGGCTCAGAGCAGCTAAACACGACATCTCTATCCCACTCTACAACGAGTTCTGCAAGCGTCTTAGCGAGGCTTTGGGCAAGCCTGTAGGCACAGGAGAATTTGGAGCAGACATGAAAGTTGAACTGCTGAACGACGGTCCTGTAACAATATGTATGGACACTAAAAACAAGGAATAATATTATGGAAATAACAATACGCGAGGCTCAAAAAATGGTGGACGAGTGGATAAAGACCTACGGCGTGCGCTATTTTTCGGAACTTACAAACATGGCTATTCTTACTGAAGAAGTGGGAGAAGTGGCAAGAATAATCTCGCGGAAATACGGCGACCAGAGCTTCAAGGAAGGCGAGAAAACAGACCTTGGCGATGAGTTGGCAGACGTGTTATGGGGTCTGATGTGCCTTGCCAACCAGACCGGCGTTGACCTCACAGAAGCGCTGAAAAAGAACATTGATAAAAAGACATCAAGAGACAAAACGAGACATATTACAAATGACAAACTAAAAAAATAAACGATATGAAAGAAAACAAAAGCAAGTACGAAGAAGCTTTAAGCAAGTACAACACAAAGCTCGACGACGCGAAAGTGCGCGAGGCAGTAAAGAAAATCATTGCTGAAAGAGTGCTGGAGAACGACACCCCGGAGGTGAAAAAGTTCCTCATGGGAAGCGTGGAGCTTACCACTCTGAAGACCACCGACAGCGACGTGAGCGTGATGGCATTCACAGAGCGTGTAAACCAGTTTGAAAACGCCTACCCTGACCTGCCCCATGTGGCAACAATATGCGTTTATCCATGCTTTGCCGAGGTGGTGAAAGACACATTGGAAGTGGAAGGCGTTGAAATAGCCTGCGTTTCGGGCAGTTTCCCGTCGTCTCAGGCACTTTTGGAGGTAAAGGTTGCCGAGACTGCGCTGGCTATAAAAGACGGCGCTACAGAGATTGATATCGTGATGTCGGTGGGCAAGTTCCTGAGCGGCGACTACGAGGCTGTATGCGATGAGATAAGCGAGCTGAAACAGGTGTGCGGCGACAAGAAAATGAAGGTTATTCTGGAGACAGGATGCCTCAAGACCGCCGAGAATATAAAGAAAGCATCACTATTAGCAATGTATGCCGGAGCCGACTACATCAAGACCTCGACAGGCAAGGAAAGCCCTGCCGCAACGCCAGAGGCAGCCTACGTGATGTGCCAGGCTATCAAGGAATACTACGAGGAAACGGGCATACAGATAGGTTTTAAGCCCGCTGGCGGCCTTAACACAGTGATGGATGCAATTATCTACTACACCATCGTAAAAGAGGTTCTGGGCGAAAAATGGCTCACCAACCAATGGCTGCGACTTGGCACAAGCCGTTTGGCAAACCTGCTGCTGAGCGAAGTAACTGGAGAGGAGACTAAGTTCTTTTAAAATTACGAATTTTGAATTACGAATTATTCTCGCTTCGCTGCGATGAAGAATTTTCGAATTACGAATTGTGAGTTACGAATTACGAAACGAAGTTCGACGAAGTCAATTATTCTCGCTTCGTTGCGATGAAGAATTAAGAAATTTAAAATTGTGAGGGAAGAATTATGAGCTTAATTTATTCATTACCAACCAATTCCAAAATTAATAATTCTCAATCGGCCATAGGCCGACAATTCGTAATTCAAAATTCGTAATTCATAATTTTCAAAGCTTCCTCTGTATCACATAATCCACATATCCCGTGAGGGCGGCTTTTATTTCAGGATCAGTGCAAGCCTCATTGATATAATCCATACAGTCACGGCGGAAATTTTCCATGCACTGCTCGGCATACTCAATTCCCCCACCCTGTTTGGCATAGTCCACAAGCCTGGCAATCTCGTCGGCACTCACATCTCCCGCCTTCACCTTGCGTGCAAGCTCGTACATACTTTCATCACCACCACGTTTCAGAGCATAGATTACAGGCAGGGTGAGCTTGCCCTCAGCCATGTCGTTGCCTGTTGGCTTTCCAATTTCTGTTGACGGATAATAATCAAAAATATCATCCCTTATCTGGAACATCACGCCAAGATTCTGTCCGAATTTTTTAGCCTTCTCTATCTGTTTTTCGTCAGCCCCCGACGACAGCGCACCGATAGCGCAGCAAGCCTCAAAGAGAGCGGCGGTTTTTTGCTTAATCACCTCATAATAAACCTCTTCCGAAATTTCACGGTTAGAGATATTCGAAAGCTGCAGAATCTCTCCGCTTGCCAGAGTCCGTCCCAGTTCGGCAAGATATTGTACGATTGTCTGATTGTTTGTAAACGACACATGGAGCAATGCTGTAGACAGCAAATAATCGCCCACAAGCACCGCCACCTTATTATTATATGTGGCGTTTACCGAAGCCTGTCCGCGACGCTCCTCACTCTCATCCACCACATCATCGTGAACAAGGCTTGCCGTGTGCAGCAGCTCCAGTCCCACAGCAGCATTCTGCGTGGCAGAGTTTACCATTCCATGATTGCGAGCCATAAGAAGAATGAGAATTGGACGCATACGCTTGCCTGTACGCCGGCGAATATGGTCGAGTGCCTGCGCCAGCATACCGTCAGTATGCGACAACGCCTCATCAAACAGCTTGTTAAAGTCATCCAACTCATCCGTTATGGGTCGTTTTATAAGCGAGATATAATCCATTTCCATAATTTTGATGCAAAATTAGTGAAAAAATTGCGATAATGAAAATTTTTTTTGTAATTTTACACTCAAAAAACATAATATAATGGAAAAGCTATTTCTTTTAGACGCATACGCGCTAATCTACAGGGCATACTATGCCTTTATCAAGTCACCACGCATAAACTCCAAGGGACTTAACACATCGGCAATTCTCGGTTTTGTAAACACCCTGCACGAAGTGCTTGAGAAAGAAAAACCTACACACATTGGAGTGGCGTTCGATCCCTCTGGACCAACGTTCCGCCACAAGGCATACGAACAATACAAGGCTCAGCGCGAAGCATGTCCCGAGGACATACGCAAGGCAGTGCCTATAATAAAAGAGGTGTTGCGCGCCATGCGCATCCCAATACTCGAAGTACCCGGATTTGAGGCAGACGACGTGATTGGAACACTTGCCACCAAGGCAGACGCCATGGGGATAGACACCTACATGCTCACTCCCGACAAGGATTACGGTCAGCTGGTGAGGGAGAATGTGCGGATGTACCGTCCGCGCCACGGCGGCGGTTATGAGGTGATGGGTCCCGAAGAGGTGAAAGCCAAATACGGCATCTCCTCCACCCTACAGGTTATCGACCTGCTGGGACTTATGGGCGATGCCTCCGACAACATTCCCGGTTGTCCTGGCGTGGGCGAGAAGACCGCGGTGAAACTCATCACTGAGTTTGGCAGCATTGAGTCACTGCTTGAAAACACCGACAAGCTGAAAGGAGCAATGAAAAAGAAGGTGGAGGAAAATGTGGAGCAGATTCGTTTCTCGAAATTTCTTGCAACCATAAAAACCGACGTGCCGATAGAGCTCAAAACCGACGAGTTGAAAAGCGAGCAGCCCGACGAGCAGGAATTACGCAAAATCTTTGAGGAATTAGAGTTTAAGACACTTATTAACAAATTTTTTAAAAAACCTCAAGAAAATAAAAAAAATACAGATTTTCAGCTTGATTTATTTGCCGAATTTGCGACCGAAGGGACAGGTGATTCAAAAAAATCGCAGGATTTTAGCCTAAAATCGACCCCTCACGACTATCAACTTATTGATAAAGAAGAGGATATGCGCAAAATTTTCGATTATTTTTACACACAGAAAATTCTCGTTCTAGACACGGAAACCACCAGCACCAACACAATTGATGCCGAATTGGTGGGTTTGAGCTTCGCAATTAAGGAAAATGAGGCATTTTATGTGCCTATTCCGACAGAACGTGAAAAAGCGCAAAAAATCGTAAATATATTCAAACCGCTCTACGAGGATGAGAAAATAATGAAGGTGGGACAAAATATAAAGTACGACCTTGAGGTGCTCCGCAACTATGGGGTCACTCTGAAAGGCAAGCTATGGGACACCATGATTGCCCACTACCTCATTCAGCCCGAACTGCGCCACAACATGGACTACATGGCAGAGACCCTGCTCAACTACACCACTATACACATCGACGAGCTGATTGGCCCGAAGGGCAAAAACCAGAAATCAATGCGCGACCTCTCCCCCACCCAAGTCTACGAATACGCCGCCGAAGATGCCGACATCACTCTGAAGCTGAAAAATGTGCTGGAGCCAAAACTGAAGGAGGCAGGACTGGAGAAACTGTTCTACGACATAGAGATGCCGCTGATATACGTATTGGCGGAAATGGAGATGAACGGTGTGCGCATAGACACCGAGTCGCTGAAAGAAACGTCGGAAGTTCTTACCTCACGGATGAAAGAGCTTGAGCAGCGCATACACCAGCTTGCAGGCGAGGACTTCAACATAGCGTCGCCAAAGCAGGTAGGAGAAATCCTGTTCGGCAAACTCAAGATAATAGAGAAGCCAAAGAAAACCAAGACAGGACAATACATCACAAGCGAGGAAGTGCTTCAGACTCTGCGCGGCAAGCACGAGATTGTGGACGACATACTGGAGCACAGAGGTTTAAAGAAGCTGCTCGGCACATACATAGATGCTCTGCCGAAGCTGATAAACCCACGCACAGGACACATTCACACATCGTTCAACCAAGCCATCACCGCAACAGGCCGTCTGTCGTCGAGCGACCCCAACCTGCAAAACATCCCCGTGCGCGGCGAGGACGGCAAGGAGATACGCAAGGCATTCATACCCGAGCCGGGATGTAAATTCTTTTCGGCAGACTACAGTCAGATAGAGCTGCGCGTGATGGCGCACCTCAGCGGCGACGAGAATATGATAGAGGCTTTCCGCGGCGAGCAGGACATACACGCCGCCACCGCAGCAAAGATATACAAGAAAGACATTGAGGCTGTTGACCGCGATGAGCGCACAAAAGCCAAGCGTGCCAACTTCGGCATCATCTACGGCATAACCGTATTCGGACTTGCCGAACGTCTCGACATAAGCCGCGACGAGGCGCGCCAGCTGATTGAAGGTTATTTTGAAACCTTCCCCAAGGTAAAGGAATATATGGAAAGAGCCAAGGATAGAGCGCGTGAAAAAGGCTATGTGGAGACAATCTTCGGCCGCCGCCGCTACTTGCCCGACATCAACAGTGCCAACGCCACCGTGCGCGGCTTTGCCGAGCGCAACGCCATCAACGCCCCGATACAGGGCACTGCCGCCGACATAATAAAGGTAGCGATGGTGAGAGTCTTCAACCGCATGAAAGCAGAGAACGTGAAATCAAAACTTATTCTGCAGGTACACGACGAACTCAACTTCAGCGTGGTGCCGGGTGAAGAAGAAACCATGCAGCGCATAGTGATTGAGGAAATGAGCAACGTACTTGAACTGAAGGTGCCGCTGCTTGCCGACTGCGGATGGGGCACAAACTGGCTGGAGGCACACTAACATGCACAGGCTCAGCATTTTACTTGCGCTGATAAGCTGCATGGCTGTGGCATGGGCAGGCAAACAAAAGTCTGCCCTGCATCCTTTCGTGACATCACAAACGATGCCAAGCAGTCAGGTACGTCAGGTGTATGAAGACCGTGAGGGAGTGATATGGCTCACCACATTCCGTGGTTTGGTTCGCTATGCGGAAGGCTCACTGCGCATCTATCGCTCTAATCTCTATACCCCCGAACTGCTGCCCTGCAACAACGTGATTTGCGTATGCGAGGACATGCGGCAGAGGTTATGGATAGGAACAGAAAACGGGCTCAGCCTTCTCGACAAACGCACCGGGCGCATAGCACAAATACCATTGCCAAACAAACAATATCTGCGGGTGAACGAGCTGCTTGTGACCCGCAACGGCAATGTCTTTGCTGGAATGATACGCGGTCTGATACACTATGACGAGACCACAAACCAGATGGTGAAGGCAGGACTGGACGATATTAACATCCAGTCACTTGCCGAAATGCCAAACGGCGACATTCTTATAGGTACATGGGGGAAAGGGTTATATAAATATTCAATAAAACAAGGTATAGAACAGGTACCGCTGCCCGATGCCATTGCGAGCAAAACAATATTGGATTTGCACTATGACAAAAGCAACCGCCTTTGGATTGGCACACTGAGCGAAGGACTTTGCCAGATATCAACAGACAAGGACAAAAAATGGAAAATAGCAGTCCAATATGCAAGTAACGATATTCTGTCGAACTGCGTGCACAGCATAGCTGAGGGTAACGGGCATCTTTACACTGCCACCCGAAAAGGCCTGTTCATCGACGGCAATACCGATATGCTGCCCGGCGAAGAAGTGCTTGGCGTTTATGTCGACCGCAGCGGTGACGTATGGGCAGCAACAAATGGAGCGGGAGTTTACACCACCTCAACAGCAAACGGCAACCTTGCAGACGCTGAGTCGCAATCGTTCCAGACACTTACCGACCACGACGGCAACCGATGGGAGGCACACAACTATGGAGTGAAATATCAGCCAGCATCATCTTCACAGAGCGTCATGCTATTGCCGTCACTCCGTCCCTACCGACTGTCGCTGTCCAACACCGGACGGGTATTTATTCCCATACACGATGCCGGTCTTTACGTTGCATATCGAGGCAAGATAGAAAAGCACTACAGCCGCAAGGGAGGAGACAGTTTTATCCCTCACGACCTTGTCCACCACACCATTGAGGACTCCAAGGGCAATCTCTGGGTTGCCACCCGTCTCGGTCTTGGAATACGCTACAGCAACGGTCACGGCTATGCTTTGTCGGCACAGCCAAATGCACCAAAATTCTTAAGCGAGGAAATGTATTTTCTTACAGAGGACAATGAAGGCACAATCTGGGCAGCAACGGGCGATGGAATAATCCGCTGCGACAGCACATACCGCCGCTATTCCGTTGAAGACAGAAACTTTCCCATAGGCACTCCCACAGCCTTTTGTCAGGACAAGACAGGGCGCCGATGGGTGGGCACAGACGGCATGGGACTCTGTATATATAACAGCCACAAAGATTGTTTCATGTCGGTACACGAGCAGCTGCAATTGCCAGGCGACGTTGTTACAGAAGTGACAGAAGACAGCGACGGGGCACTTTTGGTAAACACCGGAACAGAAGTGATACGGCTATCTCCTCAGGAACTTGCCGACATGCGCCGCATCCCACAGTCCGAGGGATTCAAATACTGGCTATGGCTGTTAATCATACTTGCAGTGATACTCGGTGCAGCAACCGCTTTGGGTATATACAAAAGACAGAGAAATCATAAGCCATCTGCAACCCCAAAGAAACAACCTGCAAACACAGAACAACAAGCCACTTCTGAGCAACCTGCCAGCCGAGAATATCCTTCAATTACAACTGACGGCAACCCGCATCAGCAGTTTATCGACAAGGCTACCGACGCTGTCAGAAAACACCTGTCAGATTATGATTTCGATGTTCCCCAACTGGCAAACGAATTGTCGGTCAGCAGAACCACCCTTCATCGCCGCATGAAGGAGGCGACAGGTCAGACCACTACCGCCTTCATCCGCAGCATCCGCCTTCAAACAGCCTGTCAGATACTTCAGTCCTCCCCCGGCATCCGCGTCAGCGACCTTGCCTATCAGGTTGGCTTCAACGACCCTAAATACTTTTCACGCTGTTTCAAAGACGCATATGGAGTGCTGCCGGGCGACTATACTACAGAGAATTATGTTGCAAAATAGGTGAAATATGTTGCAATACACACGCTTGCAACAGAATTCTTCCACATCGGAACAATCATCACCATCCATCTCAGAAACAACTGCTATCTTTGCAGCAAAAACTAATAAAAACAAACAAAAATGAAGAAAATTTATTGTTTATTATGCATGGCTATGCTATGCGCAATGACCACAGCAGCAAAAGATATTTTCTGCTGGTATGACGGTGAGAGCCACATTAATTATACGTTAAGCAACAAGGTGTCGCCCGTGGTTGTCACGGCAATGGAGATGCTGGCAGAAGACATGAGAGACGTTACCGGGGCATCACTGAAAAGGGGGCAGACGGACGCCAAAATCCGCATTGTACAGTTAGATAAAGACAACGGTTCAAGGAAATGGCTGCGGACTGCCGGCATAGACGTCGACGGGCTGGCGCAAAAGAAAGATGCATTTCATATAAAGGTACACAACGGTCAACTGCTGGTTGTGGGCAGCGACGGACGCGGCACGGCATACGGCATTCTTGAACTGTCGCGCATGGCTGGTGTCTCTCCATGGAAATGGTGGGCAGACGAAATGCCCGTAAAACGCAGCCAACTGACTATTGCTGCCGACTTCGAGACCGAACAAAGTCCGTCAGTGGAATACCGCGGAATATTCCTCAACGACGAGGACTGGACGCTGCAGCCATGGAGCTGGCGCAACTACTCACCAGGAAAGCCCGGACTGATAAGCGCAAAAACCTACAAACAGATATTCAAGCTGCTGATGCGGCTCCGCGCCAATGCCATCTGGCCGGGAATGCACAGCATGACAAAGCCATTCTTCACCGTTCCCGGTGCCAAAGAGGTGGCAGACTCGTGCGGAATAGTAATAGGCACCTCACACTGCGAGCCCATGATGCGAAACAACGTGGGCGAATGGAACGTAAGCGAGCGCGGCAACTATAACTATATCACAAACAAGGAGAGCGTACAGAACTACTGGACGGAACGTCTGAAAGAGACTGGACACTATGAGAATATATACACTATCGGTATGCGCGGCATCCACGATGGTGCCATGGAAGGAGTAGGCAAGAACCTTAACACACAGACAGCAGCCCTTCAGCAAGTAATTGACGACCAGCGCCGCCTGCTCGGCAAATACGTCAACAAGCGTGTGGAGAGCATACCGCAACAGTTCGTGCCATACAAGGAGGTGCTCCAAGTGATGGAAAACGGTTTGCGCCTGCCCGACGACGTAACGCTGACATGGTGTGACGACAACTACGGATATATGACCCGTCTGAGCGACTCACTGCAGCAACAGCGGAAGGGTGGCGGCGGTGTGTATTACCACCTGAGCTATTGGGGACGCCCTCACGACTATCTGTGGCTTTCAACCACGCAGCCCGGACTGATTTACAATGAAATGCGCGAGGCTTACGCACACAATGTCCGCAAACTGTGGATTGTAAATGTTCACGACATAAAGACAGCAGCCTACGGTTTAGAACTGTTTCTCAACATGGCATGGAACATAGACGCAGTGCAACCGTCAACCCTATACCAGTATCTGCAGCAATGGCTGTGCCGCGAGTTTGGACAGACCGCTGGCGAAAAACTCCTGCCTGTGATGCGCGAATATCACCGGCTGACAGCCATCCGCAAGCCGGAGTTCATGGGATGGACACAGGTGGAACTCGACAAGCGCAAATATCCGAGAGGATGGTCGCCTGTAAAAGACACAGAATTTAGCCTGACAGCCTTCGGAGGAGAACTTGACCGCTATCTCACCGACTGGCGCAGGCTGACCGCGGCAATCAAGGACATAGAGTCCACCCTTCCCGACCGCCGTAAAGACACATATTTCTCGCATATCAAATATCCTGTATTGTCGGCAGCGGCAATGAGCCGCAAGATGCTGGAGGCACAGCGGGCACGCGCCATTGCCAAAGCCAACCACGACTCCACCCGCTGGCAGCGCGACGAAACCCTGTTTACGGCATGTGCCAAGAGTCAGGACGCCTATCAGGAAATCCGCCGGCTCACAGCCCATTACAACAAGCTGGCTGGTGGCAAGTGGAAGCATTCAATGGTGGACAATCCCCGCGACCTTCTTGTTTTCTACGCTCCCACCCTGCCCGTGATGCTTACAGAGCAGGAAGTGAATGAATACAAGAACAATCCCGATACGGACATATCGCAGATTATCGACGACGGCAGTTTCATTGCCCGCAACGCCTGCCAGTGGAGCAGTGCCGACAAAGGGGCAGAATGTGTTCAGTCGTTAGGGCACTCCATGAATGCCGTCCGTTTACCCAAGAACAAAACCCTCTCATACACCTTCGACTGCGGGCGGGAAGGCGATGCCGTGCTGCGGATTGCCCTCATCCCCACACAGCCCAACGACACCGGCGACCTGCGCATTGCCGTGAGCATAGACGATGCTAAGCCACAGGTGTTCAGCCTCAAGGAGCCTTTCCGCTCCGAGCGATGGAAACTGAATGTGCTCCGTGCCCAGGCAGTCAGGGAAATGCCTGTAAAAATGCAGAAAGGCAGCCACAAAGTAACGATAAAGGCATTGGATCATCACGTGGTGATAGACCAGTGGATGCTCGACTTTGACACACAGCGCCAGTTCTATATGTTTCCCGTGAAACCTACATACGAATAAAACAAAACTTACGACAAACAATGAAAAAAACTATTCTATCATTATTGACTGTGTTCATAGCCATTACGTGCCATGCACAAGTCAGCGACAGTTTTCAGGGCATAATGCCTGTGACCGACCACAAGATGATGAAAACGCTCAACGGCAAGTGGAACCTAAAGATTGTAGAAGGTATCAGCAACGACGCCACAGTACCTGCCGAAGACCACACATGGAGCAGCATTGCCGTGCCGGGCTGCTGGGAGGCTTATGGCCTGTGCAAGCCACAATATGACAGTCCAAGCCCCCTGACGGGCTACTACCGCACAACATTCACCGTGCCCCAAGCGTGGCGCGGAATGCGCATAGTGCTGCGCTTCGATGGCGTGCTCTACGGCTACGACCTATGGATTAACGGCAAGCGGGCAGGTTCGTGGCGCTCGGCATACAACACTGCACTATTCGACATCACCGACTGTCTCGACAAGAAGCATGACAGCCAGCAGCTTGCCATGCGTGTGATAACACAGTTTCCAGGCAGCGACTTTGACACAAACGACGACTGGGCGCCCTGCGGCATCTTCCGCGATGTCACTCTGATGGCTGTCCCCAACATCCATCTCTCCGACCTCACCATCACTCCCAGGAACACCGGCAAGGTGAACATCAGCACCAAGATAGCCAATGCCGACAAGCATACCGCCATAAGCCATGAAATCCTCGACGCACAAGGCAAGGTGGTGGGAATCAGCCATGTAGAGCAGCCTCATCTCTGGACTGCAGAGACTCCGTATCTGTATACTCTCCGCACAACACTCACCTGCAAGGGCAAGCCCCTACAGACATTCGAGCATAAGTTCGGATTCCGTGAACTGACCATCGACGGGAAAATACTGAAGCTGAACGGACAGCCCATAAAGCTGCGCGGAGTGACATGCCACAGCACCGACCCAAAGACAGTAAAGGTTATCAGCAATGAGCTGACTCTGAAGGATATGAAGCTGATGAAAGAGGCTTCAATAAACTATATCCGCACATCTCACTATCCGCGCGAACCGCGCTTCTACGAGCTTGCCGACTCGCTCGGCTTCTATGTCATCGATGAAGTGCCATTCGGCTATGGCGACAAAAACCTTGAAAAAGAAGAGTTCTATCCTGTACTGCAGCAGCGTGCCCAAGCCACCATACGCCGCGACAAGAACCACGCCTCAGTGATTATCTGGAGTCTTGGGAACGAAAATCCGCTCACAGAGATATGCCAGCGGCTCGGCAGCTACGTTAAGAGCGAGCTTGACACCGTCCGCCCTATATGCTACCCGCAGGTGGGAAGCTATTTCCGCCGCTTCAATTACGACTTCCCCCCAATTGCCGACATCTACGCTCCCCACTACCCTACCACCTCACAGCTCGCCGACTTCTATCAGCGTGCCGACCGTCCCGTAATCTTTACCGAGTACTGCCACACGCTGGGCATATCGCTCGAAGACCATGACCGCCAGTGGGAAATAATAGAGCGCACACCGTGGATGGCAGGCGGCAGCGTATGGGAATGGGTTGACCAGGGCATGCCGTTCTCATGCCAGCCCAGGAAGAGTTTCTACGGCTACGAGGAAAAGGTGTACACATCGCCCACAGGCGGCTTTGAGATGTGCGGCAATAAAGGCACCGACGGCCTGCTGTATGCCGACCGCACTCCGCTGCCCAACTATTATGAGCTGCAACACAACTATGCGCGGGCAGCTGTGACAGACAGCATCATCAGTCTTGCCCCCAATCAGACGGCAGCCACACTGCACATTCGCAACCGTTTCGACTTCATCAACCTGAAGGACAACGTGACATTCAGATGGACACTCACAGCCGACCGCGACACCATTGCCGTCGGAGCATTCTCACCCGACTGCAAGCCCCATCAGTCCACAGCATATTCCCTACAGATGCCGCAAACCATCGACACCAAGAAGATATGTATTCTCAACATCGAGATAAGCGACGCACAGGGAAACACATTCAACCGCCACGCCATCCGCATAAACCCGGCAGACCTGACCGAACGGCTGCTTGCCGGGCTTACCGTGCCCACCGCCAATCCTATGGGCATGATACAGGGTAAACCGTTGGTGCGTGCCGGACGTAAAGCCACGCTTGCCGAGACGCTGAAGGTCGGCTCCAAGCGTCTGGAGCGATACCAGCTTCCATTATCTCCCGACGGCACCTCGGCAGGTACTGTCAAGACCGACATAAAGACCGAGACCGTAGGCAACGCCACACACTGCACATTCGCCCTGACTCCCGACACCACGGACACTTTCCTTTCGGAGCTCGGCATTGCAATGCTGCTCGACTCAAAGATTGACCGCGTGCAGTGGATAGGCAACGGCATAATGCCTACTTATCCCGGACGCTACCGTGCCGGACGCTACGGATTCTGGGCTTTACAGCAGGGCGACTTGTATTTTGAGGGCAACCGCAGGGGCGTGGACGCTGCCATGCTCACCGACAAAGACGGCAACGGCATATTGCTTATATGCCGCAACGGCAACGTCAGTTTCGAGCAGACCGACCGCGGCATCGTGCTCACATATAATGCCGCCGTATCAGGACAAGGGCCCAAATTCTCACGTACCGCCTTTCCCGTCATTGCCAAGAAAACGGGAACCGTCAGTGGTGATTTCTATCTCTATCGCATAGAGGCGGAAAAAACACCGCAACTGCTCCAAACACTCTTTGCCGAGCCCCAGACCGTTCCTTCACCCAACAATCCTTTCAAGACACAATACGACACCTATCTCATGAAGTTTGAGGATATAGTAGGGAAATAGGAATACAGAAGTTCAATAAATATATGTTAAAAATTAAATTTTCCTCTACAAAAAATTATTTTCAGCTAAACATTCCGTTAAAACACGGTATTTTCGAGGTGTAGCGTTACCGTCAAATTTTTCAAAGAGTGCATGTTATTTCCGCATCAGCAATAACAGAGAACAGACAGAACGAGGGTGTGTCATAAATGAAAACAGGCAATCATAATGAGATAAATCAGGCACGGGCAAGCTCGATTTTCCGCTCAGTTCGCACGAAAATTGGCTTTTCCTTCGGTCGTCAATCGTTGATTCCTCATTTTTCTTTGACTTTGTCTAACATTGTTTCTTCACTCTTCATTCTTTTTTGTCTTTCCTCTATAAAAAACGTTATTTTTTTATTTTGCTGAGCTATAATTCGAGATTTTTATGTAAATTTGCAACATGCAATTAAAAAATATGAAACAAAGAGACCAATCGATAGATTTCATTAAGTTTGTCCTGATAATGCTGGTGGTGCTGCGGCACATTGCTTATTTTTGCGACACGTACCCGAGCATAAGATGGAACATTAAGTTTCTGATGCCGGCATTTCTGTTGGTCACGGGGTATCTGGTAAACATAAAGAAGTCAGTAAGGCAATTCAGCCTGTATATGCTAAGGCTGATATTGCCTTACATGATAATGGTAACGGGATATTGCATAATGTCGTATTTCATTCCGACGAAAGACGGACTCACACAGCTCTCATTACAGGCGATATGCCACAAACTGTTCATCACGTCAATAGGCCCGTATTGGTTTCTGCTTGCCATTATTGTATGCGGAATGGCATATTATATCTGCTTCACGGCATTACGTAACGTAAAAAATGAAAGGACAAAATTAGGGGTCCTACTGCTGTTGCTGTGCGTGATATGTCAAATTTATCCGTCAACGGCGTTCGATGTCTACTCGGTGGTCTACTATTTCATCGGCGTAGTTCTGTGCAGGCTGAACATCCGTTTTTTAACGGCCTTCCAGCCGTCGTTTTTCAGTATATTTGTCGTTATTCTCATTGGCTCTTTCGAAGAATATAATGAATGGTATGATATTCTCCTGTTATTTGCTGTATATTGCAGCTTGTCGTTCCTCCTCTGGGTATATCCGAGGATAAGGGACGGCAGGATAAAGGATGCCTGTCTGTATATCGGGCGCAACACCATGCCTATATATCTGTTCCACCCCATTTTCACGATGGCTGCAAAATTCTATCACCCGCTTTTTGCGTTCGACTCCAGCGAAATAATCTTCACACTAGTGACAATATGCGTTGCCGGCAGTCTGGCAATAGCCATGATAATGGAACGTACCCGGACGGCATGGATTTTTGGAAAAGTCAGGATGCTGAGGTGAATTTTGTAAAAAAAGGCAGTTACGGATAATTGTATTATCTTTGCCGCAAATAAGCTGCATCTCGGCAGAGCATAACAAGCAAGCTTGATGTCTCTGCTCTCGATTTAAATAAAAATCTCACGCTCAAAAAACAAAAAAAATATAAATTTCTTTGTTTTACTCGCTTAATCGATTTTTTGCATTATCTTTGCCGCCAAAACGATGGACTTCTTAAACATTCACGCCATGGCAGATGCTGTTTCTTGGGTGCAGTGCGCTGTTGCTTCTCGGCTTTTATTTCATGTTCTTAAAGAAAACATTATGATAATGATTATGATTAAATAAATAATCTCAAAGAGTGGTGCATAATATATTATAAGTTGTTTGTTTCACACAGTCCGCTGTATTTCTTACACGGGCTGTGTGAAAAACATACAGAATTGCTTGTATATATCAAAAATAATGTATACTTTTGCGGAATGAATATAAAACAACAATAAAATTGACATACAAAATAAGTTAACTTCTCCTGACAATTCAGTTAACTTTCAACAGAATAGAAGAAGAGCCACAAAATATAAAAAATAAACGGAGATTACTCTCCAACAAAATATCATAAAGATGAAGAATAGAATTATTATGGCAGCAATGCTGCTGGGCACAGCACTGACAGCCAGTGCCCAAC
>JAUNSB010000135.1:0-8262 GCA_030539375.1 Prevotella sp. | reverse complement strand
TTATGCCATAAATTACACAAAAGAGGGCATGTCACAGGTTTATGACACACCCCCTGGTATGTCTTACATGGTGAATTAAATTTTATATCTTTGTAGAAATACATAATTTTCAAGTGCAAAGGTATAAAATAAAATGGTATTGTGCAACCCCTATATTGTGACTTTTGTATCCAAATGGCAATTGTTTGTGCTTAATGTGCGTATTTTCATGCTCAAACAGATGTATTTTTTATAAAAGTAAAATCGGTTTAGTATTTTTTAGCGTTTTATTTGGTGTTTTCTTGATTTATTAGCATATCTTTGCACACTGATAACGCAAAATGGAACAAAACAAGCGTAATCAATAAAGTAGAAGTGACAGAGAAAAACAACCGAATGAAGAGTATATATAATAGTCTTACGGCAATATTGCTGGTGTTTGTAGTTGCGTATGTTGTAAGCGCATGCCAGCGCACTCATTCTGACGGCAGCATGGATAGCCGGCGGATGGCATACGCTGCGCTCGACGATTCTATCATGGCACAGTCGCCACATGTCAGAGACATGATATACAGGGGTATGGACGGAGCGCCTGACAGTATGACCTATTATGAGTATTATGTGAGGATGGGCAAATATTTCTGCCTTTCTGAAACGCCAGACTCGCTTGTGCCATATATTAACGGCACTATACGCTTTGCCGCACGGCAGCCTGTGTCGCCACGTCGCAACAGTCTGTTGGCGTTTGCATATAACTGTCAGGCTGCCAACTATCACAACTTCCATAAAAAGCCTGGTGACGTCATTGATTTATACCGCAAGGCATACGATCTGTCGCTCAGCAGTGAGACAAAGGACCAGACACCCCAGGTGTGTGCCAATCTCGGCGATGCGTATCTGTTTAAGAACAGCCTGCCTGAGGCTGCGGCATGGTACAGGCGTGCGCTGTTTCTCGTAGATTCACTGCGGCTGCCGGAAAAAGAGAACATAACCCTGTATCTCGGACTTGCCACCATCTATCTGCATCTTGATGATTTCGACTCGTCGCTGAAATATTATCGCCAGTCAGAGAAGTATTTCGGCGACATGTCACTGGCAATGCAGTCATATTTCCTCAATAATTACGGCAACTACTATTATTACGCTAAAGACTATAAGGCATCACTTGAAAAATTCCTGGAGCTTAAGGCACTGCTTGAAAACAACAACAAGCTGAACACTTTTGACATGCACCTTTGCAAGCTGAACCTTGCCGACGTGTATCTCAATCTTGATGATGTGGCAATGTCGGAAAAATATCTTAATGAGGTGGATTCGGTGTTTTCTGTCACCGGCGATACCGAGGCGGCGCATTATGTGAACACCATACGCATAGGGCAGGCTGTAAGGCGCGGCGACATGAACCGTGTTGCCGGCATACTGGCATCAGAAAAGAAGATTGACAATATCTCGTTCAATATCAGAAATATACGCGACGTCTACCTGCGCAAGTATTATGTGGCGAGGGGCGACTACCGCAGCGCATACGAGAATCTGAAAGCAAATGTGGCAATGAATGACTCCATGGAGCACAACAGGCAGGGAATGCGCGCATCGGAGATTATGGAGCGCTTTTCGCGTGATACACTCCAGCTGCATCATAGCGTGACTATGGAGCACAAGAATGCGGAGATACAGAGCACTTACACACTTGCAGCGGTCATTGCGGGCACATTGACCACATTGTGCCTGCTGCTTGCAGTGGGAGTGCTGTATTCGCGCAAGCGTTATCTGCAGGGCAAGATGCGTATTATGCAACTCAGGCTTGACGGGGCACGCAACCGGGTGTCGCCCCACTTTGTGTTTAATGTTCTTAACAACAATATGCTGAAGAATGGTGGTGGCGACAACAGTGAACTGATGATGCTGACAAAGCTCATAAGGGCAAACCTTGACATGACATGTAGGCAGACTGTGACGCTTGGCGAAGAGCTTGACTTTGTGCGCCGCTATGTCGACATTGAGAGGAAAATCTCCGACGGAGTTTTTGAATATCATGAGGAGGTGGCGGCAGACATCGATAAGGATGCGGTGATGATTCCGCCAATGTTTGTGCAGATTTTGGTGGAAAACGCTATTGTGCATGGACTGAAAAACAGTGGTGGCGACAAGTTTATACGTGTTGCAGTGACGCGCATCGGCGGTGTGCTGCACATTGTGGTGCGCGATAACGGCAAGGGATTTGACATAACCAGTGCCGGCAACCGCCGCACAGGGCTGAGCATTATCAGCCAGACCATTGCAATAATCAACGAACGCAACAAGTCGAAGATGCGGTTCTCGCTCAGCAATGTGCAGGACGACAGCGGTAAGGTGAAAGGCTGCGAGGCGAAAATAGACATACCCGAAAACATTAAATTCATGAGCTGAAAATAAACATTATATGGTGACAGTGATTATTGACGATGAGCAGACGGCAGCCAGACACCTGGCGGAACGTCTGAAAAAATATGAAAGTGTGAAGGTGGCTGGCATTGCCGACAACGGGCTCGACGGCTTGGCGTTGATTAACAGGTATAAGCCCGACCTCCTGTTTCTCGACGTGCAGCTGCCCGACATCAACGGACTTGATTTCCTTGAGCGCATGGATGAGTTCACCGACGGCAACTGCCGGGTGGTGATGTACACTGCCTACGACAAGTTTGTGTTGCCGGCATTTCGCAAAAAGGCGTTCGATGTGCTGTTGAAGCCTTTTGCCGACGACGAGCTTGACACCGTGATGAGGCGGGTGGCAGAGGACAATGCCGGTGATGCCGCGGGCAATGAGGCAAAGGACACCGACCGGCTTCTGTTTTATACAAACATGGTTGACTTCAAGCTGGTGCACAAGTGTGACATTGCGCTGTTTCAGTACAACCACGACATACGATGCTGGGAAATAGTGGTGGCAAAGTCGCAGAACCCCATACGCCTGAAGCGCAATGTGAAGAGCGATGACCTGCTGAAGCTCGACGACTCTTTTGTTCAGGTTAACCAGAAATTCATAATCAATGTCAATTTTCTTGTTGAGGTGGTGGACAACGTGTGCCGTTTCTATCCTCCGTTCGACAGGCTCGATTACGTGAAAGTTGGCAGGGCGTTTCGCCGCAGGCTCATCAACCGGTTCTGCAATCTTTAGTTATTTTATCATCACTTTAACAGTTCGCAGTACTTTTGGTACTGCATTTACACACATATTATATATAGTATGTGCGCCCTATATGAGCCTTTTTTGCTGTAAACGCGCTAATTTTGTTTAAAATGTTTTGCGAGGTCGGAATTTTTTTGTACTTTTGTACCTTGAAAATAAGTATTAAAATGCGTCAGAGGCTCTGAAAAGTGCCTTAAAAGCGAAAAACAAGAAAAATGGATCAGACATTAGATCAAGACAGAATTATTAAGATTAACATCGAGGAGGAAATGAAATCCTCCTATATCGACTACTCGATGTCGGTAATCGTAGCACGTGCGCTGCCTGATGTTCGTGATGGATTTAAGCCCGTACACCGCCGTATTCTATATGGTATGCTGGGCATTAACAACGTAAGTACCCAGCCTTATAAGAAATGTGCCCGCGTGGTGGGTGAGGTTCTCGGTAAGTACCACCCACACGGCGACGGCTCTGTTTACGGAGCGCTCGCACGCATGGCTCAGGACTGGAACATGCGCTACACTCTCGTTGACGGTCAGGGTAACTTCGGATCAATGGACGGCGACTCACCTGCAGCCATGCGTTACACCGAGTGCCGCCTGTCGAAGATGGGAGAGCACATAATGGACGACCTTGAGAAGGACACCGTGGACATGATGAAGAACTTCGACGAGTCGCTCGAAGAGCCTACGGTGATGCCTACCAAGATTCCTAACCTGCTGGTGAACGGCGGCAACGGTATTGCCGTGGGTATGGCTACCAACATGCCGACCCACAACCTCGGAGAGGTTATTGACGGATGCTGCGCATACATCGACAATCCGGAGATTGACACCGAGGGACTGATGCAGTACATCAAGGCGCCAGACTTCCCTACGGGTGCCATTATCTATGGCATACAGGGAGTGAAGGATGCCTACGAGACCGGCCGCGGCAGAGTGGTGCTGCGCGCAAGGGCAGAGATAGAGACAGGCGACACCCACGACAAGATTGTGATAACCGAGCTGCCTTACGGAGTGAACAAGGCAGACCTTGTGAAGTATATCGCCGATCTCGCCAACGAGAAGAAGATTGAGGGTATAACCTACGTCAACGATGAGTCGGGCCGTCAGGGTATGCGCATAGTGGTTGACGTGCGCCGCGATGCCAACGCCAATGTGGTGCTCAACAAGCTGTTTAAGATGACCGCCTTGCAGAGCTCGTTCTCAGTGAATAACATCGCGCTCGTTCACGGCCGTCCGAAGCTGCTGTCGCTCCGCGAGTGCATCCACCACTTTGTGGAGCACCGCCATGACGTGACAATACGCCGCACCAAGTTCGACCTGAAGAAGGCTGAGGACCGTGCCCACATACTTAACGCCCTGATTGTGGCGTGCGACAATATCGACGAGGTGGTGCACATCATCCGTGGCTCAAAGAGTCCGCGCGAGGCTGTGGAGAACCTCATGAAGCGTTTCGACTTCGACGAGGTGCAGGCACAGGCTATTGTCGACATGCGTCTGAGCCAGCTCACGGGTCTGCGCATGGAGCAGCTGCACAAGGAGTACGAGGACCTGCAGCAGCTCATTGCATATTTGAAGCAGATTCTCACCGACCCCGAGCTTTGCAAGAAGGTGATGAAGGACGAGCTGCAGGAAGTGAAGGAGAAGTATGGCGACGAGCGCCGCACGGAGATACGTTACTCAGGCGAGGAGTTCAATGCAGAGGACTTCTATCCCGACGACCCAGTGGTTGTAACCATCAGTCATCTTGGCTATATCAAGCGCACTGCGCTGAGCGAGTTCCGCGAGCAGAGCCGTGGCGGAGTGGGCAACAAGGGAGCCAACCACCGCGACGGCGACTTCACCGAGTATATCTATCCCGCAACGATGCACAACATGATGCTCTTCTTCACACAGAAGGGACGCTGCTACTGGATGAAGTGCTACGAGCTGCCCGAGGGCAACCGCGCCTCGAAGGGACGTGCAATACAAAATATGCTCAACATTGAGAGCGACGACGCCATCAATGCAGTGCTGTGCATAAGGAAGTTCACCGACGAGGAGTTCCTCAAGAGCCACTATGTGGTGTTCGCAACAAAGAACGGCACGGTGAAGAAGACTTGCCTGGAGGCATACAGCCGTCCGCGCGCCAACGGCGTGAACGCCATCAACATCGTTGAGGGTGATCGTGTGATAGGCGTTGAGCTCACCAACGGCAAGAACGAGATTGTGCTCGCCAACAAGAACGGCAGGGCAATACGTTTCGACGAGAACGACATCCGCGAGATGGGCCGTGTGTCCACCGGTGTGCGCGGAATGCGTCTCGACGACGGCGACGACGAGATAATAGGCATGGTGTGCGTCAACGACCCGATGACCGAAACCATCATGGTGGTGTCGGAGAAGGGCTACGGCAAGCGCAGCCTGGTGGACGACTACCGCAAGACCGGACGCGGCGCCAAGGGTGTGCGCAACCTCGGTATCACCGACAAGACGGGACGCGTGGTGGCTATAAAGATTGTCACCGACGACAACGACCTCATGATTATCAACAAGAGCGGCATCATCATCCGCATGAAGGTGGCTGAGGTACGCACCATGGGTCGCGGAGCGCAGGGCGTGCGTCTTATCAACCTCACAAAGAAGAACGACATCATTGCAAGTGTATGCAAGGTCATGACTTCTGAGGAAGAGGAGGAAGTGGAGGCAGAGAACGCCGCCGAGATGCCCGAGGACGCACAGTAATATATAAATATTAAGGTGTAAATACAATTTTAAAATAAACCAATAAAAACCAACAAGAATGAAAAAAATGATGTTAATGGCAGCAATGGCAGCGATAGCTACCTCTGCCTTTGCACAGGACGAATTAGTGAAGGAGGCTCAGAAGCTGAAGAACAGCGACCCTAAGGCGGCTCTTGAGAAAATCACTCCCGCACTTACCAACAGTGCTACTACCGACAAGGCTGCTGCATGGAATACAGTTGCTGAAATCCAGTACAAGATTTTCTCTGACCAGCAGGGCATCCAGCTTGAGAATCAGGTGAAGGGCGAGAACAAGCCCATCGACGAGGCTGCCATGAACACAGCCATTGCCGAGGCTCTCAAGGCTGCGCTGAAGTGCGACGAGTTCGACCGTCAGCCAAACGCAAAGGGCAAAATCAAGCCTCGTTTCCGCAAGGCTAACCAGACAACCTACAAGATTGGTCGCCAGCACGTGATCAACGCTGGTCTGTGGGCATACAACAACAAGGACTATGCCAAGGCTCTGGAGTACTGGGGTGCATATATCGACAGCAAGAACGACCCGCTGTTCGAGGGCGTTGACCTGAGCGACGACAAGAACTACTCTGAGATTTGCTACTATGCTGCCCTCACCGCATATCAGGCAAAGGACTATGTCACAGCACAGAAGTATGCCAAGATGGCTGCCGAGGATCCTGCCAAGGCTGCCGATGCCAACGAGATTCTGCTGTTCTCTCAGAAAGAGACCTGCAAGACCGCTCAGGATACAGTGAACTATGTGAACACCCTGAAGGACCTGCACACAAAGAATCCTGCTGACGAGAAGGTGTTCGGTCTGCTGGTTGACTACTATGCAAATTCTTCAAATAAGGACGAGGCAAAGGCGTTTGCTGCTGCCGAGGTGGCAAGCAATCCTAACAACAAGATGGCTCATGCCCTCATGGGACAGCTTGAGATGGAGGCAAAGAACTGGGATGTCGCCTACAACTGCTTCTACAAGGCACAGGAGATTGACCCTGAGTTCATTCTCTGCGCTTATAATGCCGGTGTATGCCTTATCTCAAAGGCACAGGGCATGAACGACCAGCTTGCCGACAAGCGCACAGGTAATCTTTCTGCCGACAATCTTGCAAAGATTCAGGATGTGATGAAGCAGGCTCAGCCTCTGCTTGAGAAGTGCCGCGCCAAGGATGCCGACCAGCTCAACGTGCGCTGGGCTTACCCTCTCTACCAGGTTTACTATGCTCTCGGCGACAAGGAGAAGGCTGCCGAGGTTGGCAAGATTGCCGGTATCTCTGAGTAATCCAGGGTATATCTAAGAAAGGATATCTTTAATAAAAATCCACCCGCATCATCGTTTTGCGGGTGGATTTTTTATTTTTAATGTTAAAATCCTAAAAATGTTTTGATGATTCAAAAAAAAGCATTACCTTTGCATTGTTTTTGAAATAGGGGCGTAGCCCAGCTGGTTTAGAGCGCTGCAGTCACATTGCAGAGGTCATCGGTTCGAGCCCGATCGTCCCTACTTCAAAATCGCTATCAGTAATACTTTTTTCTTTCAGTTTTCAGTCTCCATGCTGTGTGCGTATGGCGACCTGCTGTTTGTTGCCGTCAGCTGAAGTGAATCTCCTTCAGCCACTGCTTCACGCTGAAGCAAGGACATGCCTTCCTTACCCAGGGTAGGTCGCGGTGACCTATTATCTCCGCTTCGGGATAGTCGGCGTGCAGGCTCGTCAGGAGCTCGCGCATGGTGGTCTTCTGTGCCTCGGTGCGGGTGTCGGCAGGCTTGCCGTTGCTGTCCAGTCCGCCCTCATAGCAGATGCCTATGCTGTAGGCGTTGTAGCGCAGGGCATGGGCACCCGGCTGGCTCTCGGCGCGACCGGGGTAGAGCATACCGTCGCGGGTGATGTAGTAGTGATAGCCTACGGTACGGAAGCCACGTGCCTTGTGGCATGCCTGGAGGTCCTCAAAGGTGAAACTGCGGTCGGCACGCGTTGCCGAGCAGTGAATGATGATAAGATTTATGTTACGCATTTTTAATTACGAATTTTGAGTTACAAATTTTGAATTCAAAACTCTATCACCCGCAGCTCTGCACTGCGAAGGTGCTGACGATGGCGGTGAGCACGGTGATGATGAAGTTGATTACTGTCTTCCAGGTGTCTTTTTTCATTGTTGACATAAATATTAATTATTAAGGTTAAAGATTGAGTGTGGAGTGAGGAATGTGGAGTGTGGAATGTGGAGTGAGGAGTGAGGAGATTAGAATGCCGGTCGGGAGTCCTTATATGGCTGTGATATGGAATTGATGTCATGCCTGATGATGACCTTGTGTGCCATAGGTGCTCCCCGGAACCGATAACTAATCACTAAACACTGAACACTAAA
>JAUNSB010000134.1:0-8324 GCA_030539375.1 Prevotella sp. | reverse complement strand
CTTCATTCTTCACTCTTCATTCTTCATTTCCCTTTATCTGTCAATATCAGGAATCACGAAGTCGAGAGCAGCACCTACGGTGATTACGTCGGCAACCTTGAGTCCGCGGCACATCTCGTCCATTGCCGCAACATGGTTCAGTCCCATCGGACGGAACTTCAGGCGGTACGGACTCTTGTCACCACGGCTGTCGAGGTATACGCCAATCTCTCCGCGGCTTCCCTCGGTTGAGAAATACCACTGTCCCTCGGGCACCTTGATGATTGCCTTCTGCTTCACGTAGAAGTCGCCCGCAGGAATGTTGTCGATGAGCTGCTCGATTATGCGTATGCTCTGGCGGATTTCCTCCACACGGTTGTAATAGCGAGCCATTGAGTCGCACGTTGTGGCGGTAATCTCGTCGAACTCCACCTTGCCGTACATGGCGTAGGGGTGATTCTTGCGCACGTCGTTGTGCCAGTTGCTGGCGCGTCCGCTTGCTCCGGTGACACCATAGCTGATGGCGTCTTCCTTTGAGAGTACTCCCACGTTCTCGAAACGGTTGTGGGTGATAACGTTGTCGCCAAACACATCGGTGTACTCCTTCACCATCGGCTTCAGGTAGGTGCAGAGCGCCTTCACGTTCTTCACGAAGTTGGGGTCGATGTCGTCCTGCACACCGCCGATGCGGTAGTAGTTCTGAATCAATCGGCCGCCGGTGGTCTCCTCCATGCAGTTGAGCACATGCTCACGGTCGCGCATAGAGTAGAGGAATGCGGTGAGGGCTCCGAGGTCCTGGGCGCAGCAGCCAAGATAAAGCAGGTGGCTGTCGATACGCTGCAGCTCATCCATGATGGTACGGATGTACTGTATGCGGTCGGTAAGCTCCACTCCCATTGCCTCCTCGATTACTCCCACGAGGGCGTGGCGGTTCATCATTGCCGACAGATAGTCGAGACGGTCGGTGAGCGCAAGTGTCTGAGGATAGGTGTAGCTCTCGCACATCTTCTCAATACCGCGGTGGATATATCCGAAGTGAGGATAAATCTTCTTCACGGTCTCGCCGTCGAGTATGGTCTGCAGACGGAGCACACCGTGGGTTGACGGGTGCTGCGGTCCGATGTTCACCACAAAGTCGTCGTCGGTAAACAGGCGGTTCTTCTTCACAGCCAGCTTGCCCTCCTTGTCGATGTAATACTCGTTGGTGTAGTCATCCTGTGGCTCGTCGTCCATGCTGTAGCCCTCCTGTGCCTTGAAGTCCTTGCGCAGCGGATAGCCTGCGAAGTCGCTTCTGAGGTACAGACGGCGCATGTCGGGATGCCCGAGGAACTTTATGCCGAGAAAATCGAACACCTCGCGCTCCAGCAGGTTGGCGTCCTTCCACAGTGTGCAGACAGTGGGGATGACAAAATCATTCCCAACTTTGTCGGCAATCATCTTCACCGAGGTGCGCTCATTGGTGGCGGTGTTCTCAAGAATGTAGATACATCCCAGACCCTCCTCGCCGAAGTCTTCGCCAACGATAGTCACAAGGTAGTCGAAATTCTTCTTTGTGCGCAACTCCTGCATCTGCTGCTCGAAGTTGGCATTAGTAAGTACTATATTTTCTAATTTCATATTCCTTTATACCTTTTACTATATTAGTCCTCTTTAAGACCTTCTTTGGGATCGAAGTCCTCGGGAACGTTTCTCACTACTATCGGCTCCATTGCCTGACGGCGCTCCTCGGCGGTCATCTTGTGGTTGCGTCCGCCAAGGAACTTCTCAACCTTAACCTTGCGCTGCAGCTGCATCATGCCATACATGATAGCCTCTGGGCGCGGAGGACAGCCGGGAATGAACACGTCGACGGGCACAATCTCCTCGATGCCCTTCACCACGTGGTAGCTCGACTTGAACGGACCGCCGCTGATGGCGCAACCGCCCACTGCTATCACATACTTTGGCTCTGCCATCTCGTCGTAGAGACGCTTCATCACAGGAGCCATCTTGTGGGTGATGGTGCCGGCACACATTATAAGGTCTGCCTGGCGTGGAGAGTTACGTGTAACCTCGAAGCCGAAGCGGGCAAAGTCGTAGCGGGCGCAGCCCACAGCCATAAACTCGATGCCGCAGCAGCTGGTGGCAAACGTAAGCGACCACAGCGAGTTGCTGCGGCCCCAGTTGATGAGCTGGTCAAGACTGCCGCAAACCACGTTCACGCCGCCCTCGTGCAGCTCCTCCACAATCTTTTCGAGAGTCTCGTTGTCCTTAAACTCAGCGTAAGGAATGCTCTTGATAACTGGTTTCTTTACTTCCATTCCAACGCTCCTTTCCGCCATGCGTAAGCAAGGCCAAATACCAATACCAACAGGAAGAATCCGATGCTACAGAGTGCCATAGCGCCGAAATCCTTCACAACTACAGCCCAGGGGTAGAGAAACACGGTCTCGATATCGAACATCAGGAAGAGGATAGCAAAGAGATAATATCCCACGCTCACAGGCATCCATGCGCTGCCGCGTGTGGGAATACCACACTCAAAAGGCTGTCCCTTCACCGGATTGTACGTGCGCGGACCGATGAGTTTGGCAACAACGTATGCGCCAACCACCAATACTGCAGCCGTCAGAATAACGGTGATAAACAAAATAAAATCCATAAAAAATTTATAATTATAATTACGTTTTTGCAAATGCGGTGCAAAGTTACTATTTTTTTTTCAATTATTAAAACGTTTTTATGGATTTTTTAATTGTGTAAGCTGATAAAGATTGTTGATGCGGAGTTTTCGCCATTTCTTCTGCAGGATTCAAAAAAATTATCGTGATAATCTGAAAAAATTATCCGGATAATTTGGGTAAATCATCCGGATAATTTTTTTGAGAATCGGTACTGTGTATTTTCGTACCTTAGAAATTGTGAAATAAATTTTACTTTACGATTCTTTTTTTGCCGTTCTGTATCACCACACCCTTATATGATTTGTCTACTCGTATGCCCTGTATATTATATATAGGTGCATCGGCTTTTTCGGCTTCAATGTCGCTGATGCCTGTCACTGTCTGTGAAGGAGCACCCAGACCGCCGCATTCATTGGCTACACGGATGCTATATTGACCTGCGCCTGTATTTGCAGTGTCGTATGACGCATCTGTGGTGAATGCCACCACGCTGCCGTCTTTCACTATGGCATATCCGATGGCTCCCGCAACCGGCTGCCACGAAAGGGTAGTGCCGCTGAGTGATGCGGCCGGTGCTGCAAACTGTGCCGTGCGTGACTGCGGAGACCAGTCTGTGCCCAATACTTTTTCCAATGTATATTCGGCAGCTTTCTCTGCTGTTATCACAGGTTCGTCGGAGCCGTTGGCAGGACTACAGTTTGACAGCGAGCGTTTTGTCAGGTCGAGTTTGTTGCCGTTGGCATCCATCGAGCCATATTCATGCAGACGGAGCACGAGATTGGCTGTCATCTTGCCCCACCCTTCTTCCTTCGGGAGCTGTATGAATGTGGTATTCAGATAGGTGGCATGCGGAGAATCATTCCACGGACGGCCGAGATAGAACTGACCGGCAGCAGAAGCATCACCATCCACAATACAACCGTTGAACACCATACCGTAATATCCCGTCTGAGTATTCAGCGCAGTTATGTATCCCGCACCTGTGTTATACAATGTACACTGCTCAAACCACGCCGTACCGTCACCGTAAACATAGTCAGTCTGACCGGCAATGGTAGAAGTCTCGAAATAAGCCGAGCCATCAGCCTTGTTCAGATAATATGTGTCCTGTATTCCCTGTAGCATCACGTTCTTGTAAACGGCACGCTTTCCGCGCTGGCGGATGGCGAGTGCCTGTCCACGAGATTTCTTAATCTCCCAGTCACGTGCCTGACGCACAGTGAGGTCCTGCATGTAGACATCATTCTGGTTCTGGTCGATGAAGAGCGTAGGTGTCTGGTCCTGATAATTTGTCACCGTTGTCGACGGGCAGTTTGTTATCAGTACTCCCTCCATGCTCTCGCCTATAAGCGATGTGTTGCCCTTCACCTCGTTCTTTGCTGATGTTCCGTAGTCGTAAACTCCGTTGTGCAGGAATATGCGGTAACGCTGCGTCATGTCCTCACGGCTGTTCGCCTTTGCCAGCGCCACTTTCAGCTCATTGACGTTCTTCACTGCAGCATCGAATGGAGCGGCATCAAAGATGTAGCCATAGTCATCATACGACTTGTAGTTTGCCGTAAGCTCCGTATTGCTCTTCACCGTGTATTTAAAGTTCTCCTTGGTGCTTACAACATCGCCGTTGGCATCGGTCCAGTTCTCGAAGAGATAGCCCGAGGCAGGTTTTACAATCAGCTCAACCTCAGTGCCGTCCTCCATCTCGCCGCCTGCAGGTGTCCAGCTTATCTGTGCCGCATCGGCAGGAGAAGCCACAGCATTGAATGTGTATTTCTTAACATCGGGAGCAGTGCCGCTAAACATTCCGCTGACCTTGATATTGTTCAGACCGATATCCTTACCTACACCTTCGGCGCTGAAGAACACATCGTAAATATACACACGAACCTTCAAAAGGTCAGATGAAGCGATTATACCATTTATTGATGTCAGGTCTACAGATGTAGCCTTCAGACTTGCGTCATTGTTTCTGCTCAACTCAGACTTCTCAAGTACTGTCACCTCTGCACCGTTGCCCTGCTGCACAGTGATGTCAATCTTGCCGTGACCAGTTCCAAACTTCACCGCATGCAATGCAATGTTCTGCGGAATAAAGAATACGCCAGTTGCAGTCTGTATGTCGAATGTCACCACATCGGCGGCATCTCTGTCGGCATGACATATTCCGCATGTTGGCGTGAACGAAATAAATGACTCGCCGAATGCCTGTTTGTTCTGCGTTGTGAAAGCATCTGTGCTGTATGTTGCCGCAGCCTTTGTAAACATGGTCGACGGTATCTTTACGCCGTTCTCCGTAGCCTCGCCCGACATCCATTCCCATGTAATGCTGGCATCGCCCTCGGTAATCTCGGGCGCAGAGCCGATAAACTTCACGGCACCCACAGCCACGTCATTGCCCTCGACACTCATCACCTGCAGACGGTACTTCTTGGTCTTGTCAAGTGCAAGCTCAAGCACTTTCGGGTCTTGTTTATGCTCAAAGGCACCCGACTGCACGCTTACAGCCCCGCTGCCGTCTGTAGGCGTCGCCTTGACAAGCGCATAGTCTGTGTTGCTGCTCTGGCTTGTCACAAACACGCGGACTTTCTCCGTGCCTGTTATAAACATATCCATCGTCCTGTCGCTGTTGTTCACAACCACGGCCTTGCCAACATAATATTTAGTATTATCTTCGGTCACAGGGTCGATGAATGTACGGTCATTAGGATAATCCAAATACGACGCCAGTATCCAGTTTGTAGCCCTTACATTGTCTGGTGTGGTATAGAATATCTGATTATCAGCACCTACAGGTATCTCCGGTGTATAATACGCACGGTCGGGCGTGTTCCAGTTGTAAGGCATTACAACCGTAATGCTTCTCAGTACGCCGCTGGAGTGAGTATATACGTATGTGTCGCCTGTTGTCACTTCTTCCTTTGCGTTTGCCGCCGGCAATGCGTCAATCTTCACTGTAGCTCCTGCGCATGTGGGTATGGTCACCACCGAGTTGTCGTAGCGCAGCATAACATCGTGGTCGGCACCGGCAAACTTTGTCTGTGCGACATATATACCGCTGCCCGTTACGTCTATTCTGTCTGCTTTCACATTCCATGTCACGGTCACGTCGTTTGTGCGGTCAGCCATGTTCACCTTGTTCTTTGTGAATATAGCAGTGAGCGTCACGGTCTCCTTCTTAAACACGGTTTCCTGTCCCGGTGTATACACTTTTCCTTCTGCCGTCCAGCCAGTCAGAGTATATCCCTCTTTATAGAGTGTTGTGTTTACAGGTATCTTCACTGAGCGGCCGTCAGTGCCGTAACTGCCTGTCGACTGTGCAGGTACGGTTCCCTCCACACCAGTGTCGTTCACCTTATATATAATAGTGACAGTCTCGGGAGCCACCACCTCGGGTCCTGGCTCTATGTATGTCGCCGATGTCTCATACTTGGTCTTGTCTATCGTTCCGTCGGCAACGCCGTTCATATAGTTTTCCAGATTTGTATACCCATTGGCAGCCACGGCGTTTCCATCCTCAGCGTTGTTCTTGTCAAGCCCAACCTCGTCCTCATATCCGTCGGGCATTCCGTCGCCGTCGGAGTCACGCATATACTTGTCCTGTCCCTCCACAAACATACGCGGCATATTGTTGTAAGACACACCGTTAACCACATATGTTCCAGGATACGACAACTTTACATCATCGGGGGAGTCAATAACGCCCAACTTGTTGTTGCTTCCCTTAAATTGCGGATCAGCCGTGCCGGCAGCCTCAGCCAGCAGACGACTGTCCACCTCGTCGTAGCGCGGCAGCGATGCACCGGCTTTTGTCGTAACACTCATGAAAGCATCGTCAGCGGTCTCGTAATTCAGACCACTGAGTTCGTATGGCAGTTCCTTCAGTAGATATTTCTCAGCATTTGCTCCCGTGATGTTAATACCGCGGCTGGCATTACCGGCTACTGCACCATAATAGTTGTCGGCATTCACCTTGGCAAGCTCGGCATCGCTCCACGGCGTTGACTTGGGCGCATACTTGCTGGAAAGCTCAAACTTGTTGCCCGTGAGATAATATTCTCCGTAGTTTGGTCCTGAGGGAGTTGTGAAATAACGGTTTGAGCCTGCGTTTGGTCCCGGGCGCCAGTAGTTGTTGATCATGTACACCCGGTTGTAGCCCTTGCAGTCGGGATAGTTTTCGCCGCCGTAGCTTCCGTTGTTGTTTGTTCCCCAGTTGAAAAGCACGTTGTTTGCAAACTCCGAGTCCACATAGCGGTCATGGTCGCCGGGATTATTGCTCACTGAGCGCACTCCGTTGAATCGTGGTGAGCGCGACATTGAGTTTGTGATAAGCGTGTGGTGCATGGTGGAGTGCTCGCCTCCCCACTGCATGGCGTATGCACGTGCTCCCTTCGAGTTTTTCGAGTTATACAGTCCCTCTCCCACGATACACCACTGTATGGTGGTATAGTCGGTGTCGTATGCAGTGAGACATTCCTCCATCGACCAAGTCATCGAGCAGTGGTCAAGAATCACGTTGTCGCAGTTTTCCATGTCAAGTCCTGTAAGACTCTCACTGGGAATGTCACCTGCACGGAAACGCACATATCTGATTATAACATTGTTTTTACAGATGTAAAGAGGGAAACCAGTAATGGTAATGCCTCCTCCTGGAGCTGTCTGTCCGAGTATTGAGACATCGGGATACTGCATTTTCAGTTTGCTTGTCAGATAGATGGTGCCCGATGTCGCAAACAGAATTGTACGCGGTTTCCCTCCGTTGTCATGACGCAAAGCCCAGCGCAGCGTTCCTTCCACGAGGTTATTGTCAGAGCAGTCGTCCGTACGCGTCACATAACACACTTCACCGCCACGGCCGCCTGTGGTGTATTTACCATAGCCGTCCGCACCGGGAAACGCAAGCATCCTCTCTTGTGCCAGCGTCTCGCCTATCGGCAGTATTGCCAGGATAAGCGCGAGTAAAAAATAAAATTTTCTCATTGTTTTCGTAGTTATAATTCGTCAGTAATTCTCAATCTGCTGCAAAGTTACAAAAATTTTTCTGAAAAACAGAAAGAATTAATAAAAAGTTGGGTTTCTGCATCACTTTAGGTAGTAACTGCGAAGCTGATGAGCCTGCATATTACACTTTTCTGGACGAACTTTTGTTTTTTACAGAAAAAATCATTAAATTTTCATTTTGCCTCGTGCATGTCCTTCTGATGCATTGAGTCAAGTATCTCAATCGTTAAAATATTTCACTAACTGTTCTTTAGTTGTTTTCTTTTTATATAGAATTTTATACTTATAGTCCAACCTAATAGATAATGTCTTTATTTAAAGATATATAAGTCATATTATAGTCCAACCCAAGTCCAACCCCGGTCCAACCCAAAATCGTGTTTTTACCCCTATTCCTGACGTTTATGAAACAAATCTTATGTTTTCATATTTTTATGATGTAAAATAAAATTACAACATCCCCAATTCTCCATATTATATATTAATTCTTGAAAACATCACATTAAATGTTGATTTTACAACCTAATCACCAAGGTGACGAGGTCACAAACAGGCGAAATAATCTTTTATATAGCCGAATTACAGTAATATAACGCACATTCAGCATATTATATTCCCCATTTCACAATTTATACACAAAAATAGATGTTTCGGGTTGGGGCAAGGTTGGACTTGGGTTGGGGCAGG
>JAUNSB010000023.1:21134-46319 GCA_030539375.1 Prevotella sp. | reverse complement strand
TGTCACTTCTTTTGGGGCTCCGAAAGTGACAACTTTTTCTAGTATAAGTCAGACTCCCGGCAGCGGATTTTTCCGCCGCGGTTTTACTTCACTTCTATCTCGATTTCGGCATCGGGCAACCCGTAGGCGCGAGCCTTGAGCACAGCCTTTCCAGCCTGCTTGGCAGAGCGCACCACTGCAAGGCAGCGGCCGAAGAACGCCTTGCGCCTGTTGTCCTTGAAACGCTCCATCGAGGCGGGATTGCCGTTGTCGACACCGTCGAGACGTGCGGCACCGCTGAGCTCGAAGAACACCAGGTTCTCCGCCCACGGGCAAACATTGCCGTCGGCATCGACGATATCCACATTCACAAACGAGAGGCTCTTGCCGTTAGCGGCAAGGCTGGTCTTGTCGGCGGTGAGGCGTATGTGGTGGGGAGCTCCGGCGGTGCGGCGCACGTCGGTGGCAACCACCTTGCCGTTCTTGCGTGCCACAACCTTTGCCTCGCCCTTCTCATAGGTCACGCGCCACATCACATGGTAGTCGTGAGCACCCTTTGTGCGCACACCCTGCGACTTGCCGTTGATGAACAGCTCCACCTCGTCGGCGTTGTTGTAATAGCACCAGAGGTCTATCTGCTGACCGTCGAGCCAGTTCCAGTGAGGGAAGAGGTGGCACACCTGACGGTCGGTCCACTCGCCCTGATACATGTAGTAAACATCCTTTGGCATTCCGGCAAGGTCGATGATTCCGAAGTAGCTGCTGCGCGCGGGGAATCCGTAGGGAGTAGGCTCGCCGATGTAGTCCCAGCCCGTCCAGATAAACTGACCGCCCACGAAGTCGTTGTGCTTCACCACGTCCCAGGTCTGCTCATGGGTGCTGCTCCACGAGGCGTGCATGTTGTCGTATGCCGAGCACTGGAACGACGGATCAGTGTAGGGCATCCACCACTCCTGCGGCGCCTTGCGCACAGAATCGCTCGGCATCATGTAATAGTCGCGGGTCTGTAGCGCGCTCACGCTCTCGCTGAAAATGAACGGCTTGCCGGGAAAATTCTTGGGCACGTCCTTCACCCACTCGTGGTGGTAGTTGAAGCCGATGATGTCGAGCGCTCCGCTCTTAAACAGATGGTTTCCCGGATCGGGCTCGTTGCAGCCGGCAGTTATCGGGCGCGTGTTGTCGAGACGGCGGATGATGTTGCAGAGATTGCGCGTGAGGATAGAGTTGGGGCTCAGCTCCTCGCCGTCCTTTGCCAGCGTAGAGGCATCGTGACCGGCGTTGAGTATGAGGTTAGCCTGCTCTGCTGTGAGATTGTCGGCGTCGGCAGACGACCACTGCTCAAGCACCTCGTTGCCGATGCTCCACATCAGGATGGAAGGATGGTTGCGGTCGCGGCGCACAAGGTCGGTGAGGTCGCGCTCCGCCCACTTGTCGAAGAAGCGCGCGTAGTCGTTCTTGGTCTTGCGGCGGTGCCACATGTCGAAGCTCTCGTCCATGACAATCAGTCCCATGGTGTCGCACATGTTGAGCAGCTCTGGCGCCGGCGGATTGTGAGAGCAACGGATGGCGTTGGCTCCCATGTCGCGCAACATCTTAAGCTGGCGGTAGAGTGCGTCCTCATTGACGGCAGCACCGAGACATCCCATGTCGTGATGCTGGCACACACCGTTTATCTTCATGTTCTTGCCGTTGAGGAAGAAACCTTTCTCAGCATCAAAGCGGAACGAGCGCACACCTGTGTTGGTGTAGTATTCGTCAACCACCTTGCCGCCAACCTTCACCTGCGTGCGTACCTTATATATATAAGGACGCTCCATCGACCACAGCTGCGGACTCTTCAGCGTCATGCTCTGGCTCACCGCCTTGCGGCTTGCGCCAGCCGGCAACTTCACGGCACTGCTTGAACTCCCCACAGCCTTGCCTGAGGCATCGAGCAGAGTGTTCACTACCGTCACCTTCTTTGATTTACCAGTCTCGTTGTCAAGCTCAACGTCAAGTTTGAACACGGCTGCGCCCGAAGCCTGAACCTCGGCGTTGATCCATGTTCCCCAATGCGACACATGTACGTTGTCGGTGCTCACGAGATAAACGTGGCGGTAGATTCCGCAACCGCTATACCAGCGGCTGTTGGGCTGGTCGCTATTGTCAACGCGCACCGCAACAACATTGTCGCCGCCATAGTTGAGATGGGGAGTGAGGTCGTAGCGGAACGAGCTGTAACCGTAGGGACGCTGTCCGAGCTCATGCCCATTAATCCACACCTTGGCGTTCATGTACACGCCATCGAAATCTATAAACAGCTTCTTGCCCTTGTCGGCTTTGTTAACATTGAAATGCTTACGATACCAGCCTATGCCGCCAGGCAGGGCGCCGCCACTGGCACCCGAGGGAGCCGTAGCCATGAAGTCGCCCTCAATTGCCCAGTCATGGGGCAGGTCGAGCGTGCGCCATGTCTTGTCGTTATATCCAAACCATGACATCTTCACGGAATCGGTCTGCGTGAACTGCCAGCCCTCATCGAACAGGCGCCTGTCGTCAGCAGATGCTGACAGTCCGCAGACTGCCAGCATCATGCCTAAAAGAAATTTTCTCTTTTGTTTCATTTTTCTTTAGGAGTTGTAAGAGTTGTAGGAGTTGTAGGAGTTGTAGGATGATTACAAGTTTACGGTAACAGCCTTACCGTTATAATCCACCATCTTGCCCTGCGGACTTTCAAGGTCGAGAGCCTTGGCGCCGTCCTTTGTCACAAGCACCACGTTGAAGCGGCGCTCCTTGAGCATGCCAGGGAATGAGCCGATGCGCTTGTCGAAGGTCACGGTGCGGACGGCATCGTCGTAGGTGATGTCTATTGTTGCCCACTTGCCCTTCTCGTAGTTGTAGTTGGTTCCCTCGTCCTCGTAGAGCTCAAACTTGCCGTCGGCTCCGGCATAGATGTAGAGATTGATGAGTTCGGCAGGCTTCTCGTCGCTCCACTGCATCTCAGGACCGAACGGGATGATGGCTCCCTCGCGCACAAACACAGGAATCTTCTCAAACGGAGCGTCGACCACGAGAGTCTGACCGCCGGCGATGTGCTTGCCAGTGTAGAGGTCGTACCAGCCGCATGCGGCAGGGAAGTAAACCTCGCGCTCACGAGCCTTGTACTCGCCAACGGGGCACGCCATGAAGGCAGGACCGAACATCCACTGGTTGCCGATGTTGTGAACGTTTGCATCGCTGCCGAAGTCCATAGCCAGACCGCGCATGATGGTGTAGTCGTGGCGGTTCACCCAGCCTGCCATAGAATAGATGTAAGGCATCATGCGGTAGCGCAGTTTGTCGTAGGCAACGATGGTCTTATAGGCGGGATCGTTCTCAGGAGCGATGTTCCACACCTCGCGCAACGGGAACTGTCCGTGGGCGCGGTAGAGAGGCACGAAGCAGCCGAACTGATTCCAGCGTGCCTGCAGCTCGCGCCACTCACGCATGTCGTCGTTGGTTATTCCCTTCTTGTCGTAAAGGTTCTGTGCAGCCACATAGCGGTCCTCCACGCAGAAGCCGCCCTGGTCCATTCCCCAGAAAGGAATGCCAGCCATCGAGAAGTTGAGTCCGGCAGTCATCTGAGCGCGCATGTCCTCCCAGCGTGTGCCTATGTCGCCGCTCCATGTGGCGGTGCTGTAGCGCTGCTCGCCTGCAAATCCCGAGCGGGTGAGCAGGAACACACGGTTGTTGGAGATGCTGCGCTGACCGTTGTAGATGGCGTCGGCGTTAGGTATTGAGTAAGAGTTGAAATACTCGTCGGAGGTGCCGAGCGCGGTAGGTCCGCAGAGCAGCTTGCGGTACTCCAGCGGAGTGCAGTCCTTAATGTTCGGCTCCGAGGCGTCCATCCACCATGCGTCCATTCCCTTGCCGTACTTGCTGTAGAGGTTCTCGTCCATGTGCTTCCAGAACATCTTGCGTGCTCCGGCGGAATAAGCGTCGTAGAAAGTGCTGACATAGCCCGGTCCCACCCAGTCGCGGATGGAGTCGTTAACAGGCTGCTTGTATATCCAGCCGTTGGCGTCAAGCTCGTTGCAGTTGGGTATTCCCCAATAATACTTTGGCCAGCACGAAATCATAAGGCGTCCGTTGAGCGAGTGAACCTTGTCGTACATTGCCTGAGGATTGGGGAAACGCTCGGGGTCGAAGGAGAAGCTGCCCCACTCCGGCTCCTTCCAGTAGAACCAGTCCTGCACGATAACGTCGCACGGAATCTTCTTGTCGCGGAATGTCTGCATTGTCTCCTCCACCTGCTGCTGTGTCTGATAGCGCTCGCGGCTCTGCCAGAAACCGAGCGACCACTTTGGCACCACTGGCGATTTGCCTGTGAGCTGACGGTAGCCCTTGATAATCTTGTCCATGTTCTCGCCGGCGATGAAGTAGAAAGTCATGTCCTTTGTCATCTCGCTCCAGATAGACACGCGGTTCTTCTCAGCCTCGGTCTGCGGCACGGCTGCACGCAGTCCGCAGTAAGCCACTCCGCCGTTGGGCTGCCACTCTATGCGCAGACGGGTCTTGCGTCCCTTTAGCAGGGCGGTGCTGAACTTATAGGCGTTAGGGTTCCACGCCGTGCGCCAACGCTCGGGCACCACGTTGTGACCGTCGATAAACACCTTCATATATCCCGAATAGTAGAGAATGAAATCATACTCGGCAGAGGTGGGAGCCTCGATGAAGCCCTCGTAAACCACACGCGAGCCTGCCATGTTGAACCCCTTGGGCAGCTTTTCAATCTCCATGAGGTTCTCATAATAGAGCGAGTCCTCCTGGCGCACAATCTGCTTGCCCTTTGCGTCGGTGTAGGTTCCCGTCAGTGTGCCCTTCTTGCCCTCCTTATTATATAATGTAAAGGCTGCGCCAAGCTGCTGATAGTTGTTGGGATTGCCCCATCGTCCATAGGAGTATGAGTCCCACAGCAGTCCGTAGCCTGCGGTGGACATCACAAACGGCACAGCCACCTTGGTGTTGTACTGAAACAGTTCCTCGTTCTTGCCCTTGTAGTTCATCTCCTCCGACTGGTGCTGTCCGAGTCCGTAGATAGCCTCGCCGTCAACACCGTCGAACTGCAGGTGCCAGGTGTATCCGCTACGGTCCTCAAGAGATATTTTGTTGAGGTTGTCCTTCTTGCCCCAGTTTATCTCGTCGGGCGATGTAGGATGATAGTTTGCCGGCAGCTCCGTCTGTCCCGACACAAACTTCTTGAAGGTCTTGCCCTTCACGGCAGTCTCCTGCAACAGCTGCTTGCCGCTGCCGTCGTAGAAGCAGATGCGGCCAGTCTTGGTGTTCACACGTGCCTGCACGCCGCTTGCCTTCACCGTCACCTCGTCGCCCGACTCGCTCACGGTGTATTTAGCCGTAACCTTCTGGTCGACCACCACAAGACTCTTGCGCTTCTTTGGTATCTGGCTCTCAGGCGTTGCCTCAACCTTGATGATGTTGTCGCCCATCACCTGCAGGCGAATCACCTTTGCCTCGCCTGCTCCGTTGTCGGTGGTTATCAACACGCCGCCAGCGGTCTTCTGCCAGCTTGCCGCCGGCAGGCACAGCGCTCCGCCCATAAGTAGGGCGGAGACAAAAAATCTTTTTACTCTCATAATGTTTAGTTGATATATAATTTTAATATTTCCCAATGTCTAAAACTCTCCGTTATACAAATCATTTATGTCACCCATACCATCGTTCAAACTGCCAGTAGCCGATATTCTCCCCAAATTCTCCGCATTGCTGCCAGACCAGGCATTCTTGGCTGCAACTCCACTTTTCATCTGGCGGTAAGCCTTCGGTGTCATGCCCTTCACTGTTACAAAACACTCCACAAAGGCATGCAAATGGCGGAATCCCACAGCAAACGCTATGTCGACGATATTCATATCTGTATTTTCGAGCATCTGGCAAGCATGTCTGAGACGAGCATCACGTATTAGCTCTGACGGTGTTCGCTTCATTATTCGTGTGATTTCCGCATAAAGTTGCACATGCGGCATTCCCAGTTCACGTGCCATGGTAACAATAGAAATACCAGAATCACTGATATGCAGCTCTATGTATCTTTCTACATTACGTGCCAAACGCTGGTCGGGAGTAAGCTGGTGTTTCTTAGCCATTGCTTCCTGCTCAGCTTTCAGCCTGCGTTTCTCCACGCCAAGAATCTGTTTCAAGATTTTAAGAAAGTAATCCTGATTGCGATAGCATACTACAAACAGTGCCAGCGCAGCAATGACATAAATACATATAGCCCACCATGAGCGCCACAGCGGAGCATCAACATGTATCACAAGTACTCCCTCATCCTTACATTCGTTACCACGGTCGTCAAGTGCCCTTACGTGTACACGGTAGGTACCTGATGTCAGTCCCATAAGGTTGATTACCGGTGCCGACTCGTCGGTGGAAAGCCATGCATAGTTCAACCCCTCCACCCAATACGTGAATCTCGTACGCGAACGGATGGCGCAGTCACTCGACCCGAGATATATGGAAATACTTGCACTTCCCTCTTTCAAAAATACCTCGCGACAGGTGTTGAGCTCCTGTTTCAGCACCACCTTACCGTCATATTTTTTGCCAATCACCACATCTTCGCCATAAAGCTGAATGTCTGAGAAAATCACACGAGGATTTACGGTGCGGAACATGTTGTGTGACGACGTAATCACGTCAATTCCATCGCGCCCGCCCACATATATCTTTCCGTTCTTCGACAGATAGATGCTGCGCTGGTTGTAGGGACCCTGCTGCAGTCCGTCACGGCTGTCATAGTTCATGATGAAGAAACGGCACTGCTCCGAATCAAACTTAACGTTGACCTTGCTTATCGAAAACTCGGTCACCACCCACATGTCGCCGCTGGCATCCTCCGCCACGCCGTATGTAACCGAGCCAAACAAGCCATTGGTGTTGTTGAGTATATAGTTTTTGCCTGTCAGCGGGTCATACACGTTGAGTCCGGCTGTGGTACACATCCATATCAGCCCGCGGCTGTCGCAGAATGTCTGGTTGGTGGTCTGCGCCGTAAACACCGACACTCCATCGGCAGGACGTGTAACGTTGCTCACAGCAAACGTCTTGCTGTCGATAAGCGAATAGGCGCTTGACGTGCCCACCACGATATTGCCACGGATATCGAGAGCCACCGATGCCACAAACATATTTGCCAGTTTTGAGTTCTCACCTATGGTTATAAACTTATCGGTCCTCGGATCCAGACGCTGTACACCTTTGCCCAACAGCCCCAACCACAGATAGCCCTGCTTGTCTTCCACCAGACTCCACACATGGTCAATGGCAAGCCCGCTGTTCTCCGTTGTATACACCTTGAACTTACCGTCCTTATAACGTGTTAGACCTCCGCGGTAGGAGCCAAACCACAGCGAGCCGTCCCTGGTCTTGCAAGATGCCACGATGGTGTTCGACTGCAAAGGAGAATTTTCCTCTGTGAAATATGTTTTCTCGCCAGTACTGGTGTCGTATCTCACAAGTCCGCTGTCATTGCTTCCTGCCCACAACACCCCGGGGCGTTCTTCCACACAGGTACAAATGTCACCAAGTGGAATGTTGCCAAATCCCTCATTATATTCCGACCATTGGTTCAACCCGTTGCTATATGTGGAAATCCACATACGGTGGATGTCATCCATATATATATACTGTATGGTATTATCAGAAATTGTCGTAGCATCATTCTTCACCGACAGGAATTGGCGGCATGCCTTGGTTTTCATGTTGAAGATTATCAGTCCTCCGTGGTCGGTTGCAAGCCAGTGGTTGCCGGCAGCATCCACCTCTACATCTTTTATCAGATAATTATAATCGCAGTTAAACCCTTCTCCCTTGAAGAAGTCCGCCATGGAAGTGTACCATTTTCCCGACTTGAGCACATGAATGAGCAAGCCTTCGTTGGTTCGAATCCAGAAATTACCGTAATCATCCACGTCCACCCTAAAGTCACTGTTGACAGTATTCAAAATTCGCTGAACGCTATCACTCTTCCACTGCACCCAACGCGCCTTGCTGTCAATAGCCACTATCACGCCGCTCTTGTATGTAACCACTATGCTACGCCTATACTGCGTGATATGCGACACCTCGCCCTTGGGCACATCGTTCCTGCCCACACCGATGTCAAACTTTGTAAGTTTGCCCGTAAACGGATTATAATGATAAATACCCAAATCTCTGGCACAGAACCAGAAACATTTATCGCTATCGATATAAACCTTATAAATCCATGCATCAACTCCAAGCGTCTTGGTGAAGAACTGGTCTGGATGCTGGTCGAACTTACCTGTGACCGGATTGAGTGTGCAATAACTGGTGTACTGATTTAGCCACAGCCATCCACGATAGTCACACTGTATTCTCTCCACAGCATTAAACGCCAGCGAAGTACTGTCATTGGGGTCATTGTAGAAGGTCTTCACCCGCGTGCCATCGTAACGGTTGAGCCCGAAATTGGTGGCAATCCACACATATCCCGTAGAATCCTTATATACACAGTTCACCACTCCACACGACAAACCGTCGCGCGAGGTCATGCGCGAGAATTTCATATCGGCAATACCTTCAGCGCACACTACTGTTGAAACCACGGCGGCAACAACCGTTGCCAACACCTTTCTTATATAGGTAATAATAGTTGAATTCTTTCTCATAGCGACTGTTTTCCATTTTTTGCAGATGTCTCGCGTATCACAAGTTTCTGCGGTACAATAACTTTCTGTATGGCGGTCTCGCCGGCAATATGTTTCAGCAGGATGCTGCATGCCGTCTGTCCCATTTTCTCACTTTGATCAACGATTACCGACAGCTTCGGAGTGACATACTGCGTATGGGGGTCGTCGGTAAATCCAATAAGCGCCACATCCTCAGGGATTTTCAGCTCCATCTGATTTATGGCTGTGTATGCCGCGAATGTCACAATGTCATTGAATGCGAGTATTGCATCAGGGCGTTCCTCGCGCTGCAGCAGTTTCGTTGTAGCGTTGCGCGCCACGTCGTAGTCAATGACATCGCACGCCACCAGAAAACGGTCTATCGGCATATTGTTGTCGCGCAAAGCCTCAAGGTATCCGTGCTTGCGGCGCTGCACCATGTCAAGATGATTCGGACCTCCCACAAACGCAATCTTACGGCTGCCCGTGTCAATGAGATGCTGGGTAGCCATCTGCGCCGCCTCATCGCCGTTTGCCTTCACACTTGAGAACTCGTCCTGCAAACAGGTGCGCCCAAGAAACACCAACGGTATGTTCATATCGCGCAGTTCCTTGAAATGATTATAGTCCACAGTGCTTTGGGCAAGACACGCCACAATGCCGCTCACGTGCAGGTCTATAAAATTGTTGATTATCCGCCTCTCCGTTTCATAATCCTCGTGACTGTTGGCACTGATTACACTATATCCGTTTCGCGATGCCTCCTGCTCTATACCGTCAAGCATTGCAGCATAATAATGGGTAAGTATGTTTGGCACTACAACCCCTATGACCTTGGGAGCCTCTTGTCGCAAACCGCGGGCAAAAGGATTAGGACGATAATTCATCTCATGTGCGAGAGATTTCACACGTTCCTGCATCTCCTTGCCTATCTCCGGACTGTTACGTAAAGCCCGGCTGACGGTCGCAATGCTCACACCAAGTTTTTGGGCAAGATCCTTTAATGAGGTTCGACGTTGTACAGCCATAACATTTATATTTTATGTTACTTTTATAGTAGTTTTTAGTATATTTTTGGCAAAGTTACGTCTTTTTTTTCAAATATGCAAAGGTTTACGTATTTTTTTCGCGAAAACACTTGCATATTTACAAAAAATGTGGTAACTTTGCATCGATTTTGAGATTCATACACTTATGTGAGTAATGAATAGTTGATAATAAGTTAGTTAGAAAAACGAAGAAATGGTCCCGTCGTGATGACGCGACCATTTTTTATATAAAGTATGGAATATGCTTATTTTTATTTCTCAAAGTCAGGCTGGCTTCACTTATTCATGTTCATGTGTGAAAAGTTTTCTATCCCTCTCATGGCTTCAACTCCACAAATGTCTTTCTACCCTTTACGTAGTACTGCCAAAGCAACGACATTGGCGACAAACGCGCATCCCCCACCCTTTCCATCTGTATGCGCTTACGGTCGGCGCTGAAGTTTTTGCGCCAACGGTGGAACGCCATGCGGGCTGTAATGACTGCCTTGAAGTCACCCCAGCTGCGCCCGAGCACCAGCATCTCCACGGCTGCAATCCAGTCGAGGAAGAAACGTGCCGTCATCACCTTGCCCAATTCGCCGTCGGGCAGGCATTTGTAGAGCATGGTGAGGTTGTTGCGAAAATTAAGGAATGTCTTACGGGGATTGCTCTTGGGCAAAGTCCCGCCGCCCACATGATAAACCTCACTGTCGGGGATGCACACAATGCGTCGCCCCATGATGCGGAGCCTCCAGCAGAGGTCAATCTCCTCGTTGTGGGCAAAGAAACGGCCGTCAAGCCCACCTGCCGACCAGTAGTCGGCACTGCGTATGAGCAGCGCGGCACCGGTTGCCCAATGCACCTCCTGCACATAGTCATACTGTCCATTGTCGCGCTCAACGGTGGAGAACACCCTGCCGCGACAATAGGGATAGCCGTAGCGGTCGATAAATCCGCCTGCGGCTCCGGCATACTCAAAGCAGTCACGGTCGAAGATGCTGAGCAGCTTGGGCTGGCACGCCGCCACATCCTCATGCACATCCATAAACTCCACCAGCGGCGTGAGCCAGTGGTGAGTCACCTCAATATCGCTGTTCAACAGCAGATAATATTCAGCATCAATCTGTTTCAGCGCCCTGTTGTAGCCTTCGGCAAACCCGTAGTTTCGGTCAAGAACAATCAGCCTTACATCGGGAAAGTTGCGGCGCAACATCTCCACCGACCCGTCAGTTGAGGCATTGTCGGCAACATACACCGTAGCATCATCGCGTGAATAGAGCATCACGTTTGGAAGATACTTCTTGAGCATCTCCATACCATTCCAGTTAAGGATTACAACAGCCAGCTTGTCCATCTTTACTTTCCTAAAATATTTATAATAAGACATCTGCCTTCAGAGCGGTCTTGTCGTGATTGAATCCTCCAAGGCGCACACGCAGTATCTCGTTGTCATACTCCTCACGGGCAGCAGCCGCAGGAAGCTCCACTCTCACATAGTTGCCGGTAAAGCCATGCATCGCCTTGCCGCGCGAAGCCTTCTCAAACAGAACATAAGCCTCTTTGCCGATATGCTTTTCATAGAATGCATGCGTCTTCTCATCAGAGAGAGCCAGCAGACGACGGCAGCGTTCCTTCTTTTCTGCCTCGTCCACCACGTAGTCTATCTTCAATGCCGCCGTTCCCGGGCGCTCACTGTATGGAAACACATGCAACTGCGTAACGTCAAGTCCAGAAAGAAATTTGTAAGTATCGGCAAAACACTCCTCTGTCTCGCCGCGGCACCCCACCATCACATCCACGCCTATAAAGGCATCGGGCATCACGCTCTTTATCCTCATTATCTTCTGTGCAAATAGAGCGGTGTCGTAATGGCGGTGCATCAGTTTGAGCACCGCATCGCTACCACTCTGCAGCGGTATATGAAAATGTGGCATGAAAGACTTGCTACGGGCACAAAAATCAATCAGTTCGTCACTGATGAGGTCGGGCTCAAGACTGCTTATGCGGTAACGGCTCACTCCCTCCACGCTGTCAAGCGCCTTCACCAAATCCACGAAACTCTCGCCAGTGGTCTTACCAAAATCGCCGATATTCACTCCAGTGAGCACAATCTCCTTGCCACCATCAGCAACAGCCTGCCGTGCCTGCTCCACCAGCGATGCTATGCTGGGATTGCGGCTGAAGCCGCGCGCCAGCGGTATGGTGCAATAAGTGCAGAAATAGTCGCAGCCATCCTGAACCTTCAGAAAATAGCGCGTGCGGTTGCCTCTTGCACAGCTCGGCGCAAAAGTTTTTATATCCTTTGTCTTCACAGAATAATGCTGGTGCAGGCTCTCCTCGCCTTTCTCCACCCATTTCTCAGAGAGAAATTGAATGAGGTTTGCCTTCTCATTGCTGCCAAGCACAAGGTCAACACCATCGAAACGGCTGATAGTTTCGCCCTGAAGCTGGGCGTAGCATCCTGTAACCACGACAAAGGCACCGGGATTCTGACGAACCATTCGGTGAATCGCCTGCCGGCATTTGTGGTCGGCAACATCGGTAACGCTGCAAGTATTTATCAGACATACGTCTGCCACCTCGCCTTCCTTAGCCGTGACAACGCCCATCTGCTGCAGCATATCGCCGAAAGTGGAGGTCTCGGCAAAGTTGAGTTTACAGCCAAGAGTGAAAAACCGGGCTTTTTTACCCTGAAAAACTGATGTATCTATCATATATATATAATAAGGTGTAAAATACACTGCTGAATTACCCTGCAAAGGTACGGATAAGTGAGCATAAAACAAAATATAAAATGAAATTTTAATATTTTTTTTTATCGAACGATAGTACCCTATCAAAAGGTACGACTTTTTTCATAAAAAACACACTTTTGGAGAGAAAAATAAGAAACAGCAGAAAATACACAAAAATTAACATTACACAATTATTTAAAAATCAAGGATTTATAAAAAAGTTACAAATTAGGCATAAAAAAAAACAAAAAAAAAGATACAACCTATTAAAAAAATGTGTACCTTTGCAACGTTTTAAAAAGATAATGATTGTTTTACAGATTAAAAAAGCAAAGAAAAAATGAAAAAGTTAGTATTTATGTTCGTAGCTATCGCAGCTATCTCTTTCGCATCATGCAACGGTAACAAAACAGCTCAGGCTCCTGCAGAGGACACAACTGCTGTTGACACAACTGTAGATGAAACTGTTGCTGCTGACACCGCTGCTGTTGATACAGCTGCTGCTCTCTAATTTAGTTACGGACTAAATTAAAGGAAAAAAGACCGTTGGACTCAGTTCAACGGTTTTTTTGTTGTTGGAGGAGTCTACTGTCTACTTTCTTTTAGGCACGGATTTATGTCATTATGGTTATCTATCTCCAGGACGCTGCCATAAGTTATGTGCTCATTGGACCTTCGGCCCGCAAAAAGCAAAAAATCCCGATTAGTGCCGAAGCACCAACCGGGAAACCAATGTATAACAAAATTATGAATGTTGCTTTACAGCAAAAAATGTATTCTGTTACAATATAGGCTACACTTGTCCAGCAAGCATTACTCTGCTACGGGAGCCTCTACAGCCTCTGCTGCAGGAGCCTCTGCCTCAACTGCGGGAGCAGCCTCAGCAACAACCTCGGCACCTTCAGCAACAACCTTAACAGGCACCTCAACAACCACCTCTTTGTGGAAATTCACAGCGGCAACATAGTCGCCAACCTTCTTGATATCCTTCATAGTGATGATCTTGCGGTCGATATCGTGACCAAGCTTCTGAAGAGCCTCGGCAACCTGAGCCTTACCAACACTTCCGTATGTTGCACCGGTAGCGCTAACCTTAGCCTCGATTACGAGAGCAACATCCTTGATAGCCTCTGCACGCTTCTCGGCAGCAGCCTTGATGGCAGCCAGCTTGTGAGCCTGCTGACGGAGGTTCTCAGCCAAAACCTTCTTTGCAGAAGGAGATGCGATAACACCCTTGCCCTGTGGAATGAGGTAGTTACGGCCGTAACCAGCCTTCACTTCTACTATATCGTTCTTGTATCCCAGACCGATAATATCTTCTTTCAGTATAATTTCCATTGTCTATGCCTCCTTCTTTTTTATTTCATCAAGTCAGTTACATAAGGCAACAGAGCTATCTGGCGAGCGCGCTTAACAGCCTGAGCCACACGACGCTGATATTTCAAAGATGTACCTGTGATACGGCGGGGAAGAATCTTACCCTGCTCGTTGAGGAACTTCTTCAAGAACTCAGGATCCTTATAGTCGATATACTTGATACCGCTCTTCTTGAAACGGCAATACTTCTTCTTGTTCACGTCCACTGTCGGTGGAGTCAAATAGCGAATTTCTGATTCCTGTGCCATGATTTAAGCCTCCTCTTTTTTAGCGTACTTGTTTCTTCTCTTCTCTGCATACTGTGCTGCATACTTGTCGAGCTTCACAGTCATGTAGCGGATAACTCTCTCATCGCGGCGATATGCCACTTCGAGCTTGTCGATTACAGTTGGCTCAGCCTTGAACTCTACGAGGCAGTAGAAGCCTGTAGATTTCTTCTGAATAGCATAAGCCATCTTCTTCAATCCCCAGGTCTCTGTGTTCACCAGTTCTGCACCATTGTCGGTAAGAACCTTCTGGAATTTAGCGACCGCTTCCTTCATCTGATCATCAGACAAAACGGGAGTTAAAATGAAAACGGTTTCGTATTGATTCATTACTTTTAATATAAAATGTTAATATTTTTGCAAAAATGCGGTGCAAAGGTACTAAAATTTCTTGAATAAACCAAATTTTTTTCGTACTTTTGCACAAAAATAGCAAATAAGTATGAAGAAACAGATAAAAAATGCAGGAATTTTCCTGATTTTGCTCGGCATTTTGCTCTTTGCAGCAAGCATGATTGCAGGCTGGAGCCAGTCAAACATAATATTATTCTCAGCCCTTGCGCTTGTGGTGGGCGGGGCTGTGCTACACATTATATATATAAAGAGAGACAGCGATTATTAAAGCCAACATGAAAAGGAGGAGTGACATAGACTTATGACACCCCTCCTTGTTGCATCGGCAATAATACCTGTGTAACTCAATACCACATTATTTAAACAATTCCTTCAATTTCTCTGCCAGCTTTTCCCCGCGTATGTCCTTTTCCACCACGCAGCCGTTGGAATCAAGCAGATAAATTGTTGGATAATACTGCACCTTATACAGGTCGGCAATGCCCTTTGCGTCGGTATCGCGGTCGTTGAGCCACGGCAACTTCTCCTCATTGAGCGCTTTCAGCCAGTCAGCCTCCTTCTTGTCGGCACTGATGCTCACCACACCGAATCCCTTGGCGCTGTAATTCTCATACTGAGCCTTGATGTTTGGAATCTCCGCACGGCACGGGCGGCACCACGATGCCCAGAAGTCGAGCAGCACGTATTTCTTGTCCTTCAGCACCTTATAGAGTGTCATCTCACTCTTGGTGGCGTGGTCGGTGAAGGTGAAGTCGGGCATCTTCTGCCCCACCATCGACGGCGGCACAATCTTATCGTGGGTTATCTTGCCATAGAACGACTGCTTAGCCTCATCGGTGAACTGCTCCCACTGCGGCAACTGCTGCTCCGTGAGATAAGCATATTCGGTGAGCATGATGAACGGTCCCACCCAACTATCACGGGCACCGGTGATGGCATCATTAAACTGCTTCTCCACCTCCTTGAAAAAAGCATTCTCGTCTGCCTCAAACTTCTTGTAATCATCGGATTCCCTAAGAGCCTTCCACTCCTCGCTGTCGCGCTTCACTTTACTCATCTTCTCCAATACGGGATTCTTGTGATATTCCTCATACCTGACATTAAGCGCCTTGCGGTCAACGCGCTTACTAAGATACAGGCTGTATGTAGGACTGCCCTCTATCTTCATGCCACTTACGGGGCACATCTGCTCCTGACGCTGCATCTGTCCTGTCATCACCGCATTCTCACCCTTGCCGAGAGCTATCGTCTCGCCAATGTCAAGCCCGTTCACCAGAGGATAGAATCCACGCTCCCCGGGAATGTCGAATTTAATCACAGCCTTACCTTCCGCCACAGGAGCCTTGAAGGTGGGTTTACGGTTGTCGCCGTCGATAAGCGCAAGCGCCACAGTATCGCCGTCAGCCAATCCGTCAAGTTTTACGGTGAGTGTCGATGTCTGCGCCGTAGCAGCAATCACCGGCATCACACACAGTATGCCGGCAGTAATCATTTTTGTTAACATTTTCATTTCTATATGTTTTTGTAGTTCTGTTTATTCAGCATCAATGTTTGTCATTGCCTTTATCTTGCCCCAGCCGGTGGTTATCACAGGATTGTCAGGAGCACCGAACATTGGTCCCCACATAGAGTTTGGCAGTCCAGTGTTGTGGTCCATCTCATACTGTATGAGCTTGCCTTCCTGCTTGCCGGCGTTCCATGTGGCAATCCACATTATCACGCTGCTCGTGGGGAATCCGCCACCCATGCTGCCCCAGGCATAGATGCAGGTGACCTCCTCACCAGGCTCGCAGGTGTAGACGGTCTGGCTTGCGGTCTGTCCCGTCTGCGGCGAGAACGAATACACGTTCTTGCCTGAGCTGTAGTAGAAAGCCGGCCCCACGGTGCAGGTAGCAAACATTGTGGCATTGTTGATGTCGGTGCAGGCGCTGATGTCGAGTGCTGAGCGTGCGCCGTCGGCACTCAGGTCGCCCTCGTCCACACGGTTATAGAAGTTATAGCGGTAGAGCATCGTCGCACCGTCGGTTTTCACTATAGCGTATGTGCTGTTGTTCACTCCGTTGACTATTGCCATAGGCTTTGCAGGCAGCTTGTTGGCATCCACCACGGCATCGCCGCTGGTGGAAAGGAAGGTGCTCATGGATGTCTTGCGGGCAAAATAGGGAACAAATCTCAGGTTCTTGGCATCGAACACCACCTGGTCGGCATCGATGGCATTAGGCGTCGGGCGCCATGTGGTCTTGGTGGTAAACATGAGCCACGGCATAGCCTCATAGTCCTTGCTGTCGCCGGCAACGGCTGCGGAATACTTGCGGCTGTTTGCCTTGTCGAGATAAAGCGTGTGCAGACGGCCGTCGTTTATGAGGAACTCGCAGCTGTTGGTCATAACCATTGCCTGAGGATTGTATGTGGCAGGCGTTTCATAGAACATGTTGTTCCAGTCGTTCATAGTTACAAGACCAGCCATGTTGAGCCTGTACATATTCTTGTCGGTGGCAACCATATATGCGCTTTTAGCAGTACTTCCGTCGGAACATCCGCGAATAAACCGCGGCTTGCCCTCCAGCGTATGCCCAGTAAGCGTGCTGTAATACTTCTTGTATTCTGCCAGCCCTCCATAGATAAGCATGAGGTCGGAGGTGAAAACCTCAATGTCTGTATTGCCGTCGGCTGTCTCAGTGAGCAGATAGAGTCCACCCTGAACACCTTCCTGCGGCACCTCTACGCCCTGATTGCTGTTAGGAGCATGATAGGATGCCGAGAGTCCCGTGACAGGGTCTTCTGCAACGAGAATGAAGCGGTATCTGTCGGGGGCGAGATCAACCACGTAGTCAAGGTCACGTGTGTTGGCAATAGTATCAGCCTGTACATACACCAGTTTATTGCCAACCTGAACCTGCTGCACTTTTCCGTCCTTGTATGGCACCACCATCCATGTGTATTTAAGTCTTTCCGGATAGGCGTACTTTACCGTCATGGGCATCTGCAGCCGCTGCCCCACGGTGATGGCTGAAGCATAGAGCAGAGGATTTGACTGGGAGCCTCCACCCCTCACGGTGTCATATTCCAATTCTATCTTGGTGTTTGTGCCAAACTCATTCTCAAAGTCGTTTAACACCGAGTTGCTGTCATCGTCAACACAGGCAGTCAGCGCAGCTGTTGCGGCAAGTGCCGACATAATCATAAAAAATATCTTTCTCATTGTATTCTTCTTTTTTGTGGATTAGAAAGTTACGAGTGTCCCGTTCTCATCGGTGAGCGGTGCTCCGGGATGAGCAGCATTATATTCCTTGAGCATATTGGCAAACACAATGTTATAGTTGTGCAGGTCTGCCCAGTTCAGTCCGGCAGCAGGGTCGAGGTTGGTGTTAAATCCCTTTGCCACCAGGCAGTCGAGCATGAAACGGTATTTCACATTGCTGTATGCCCCGAAGTGCTCTTCAATGTCAGCCCAGTACAGCGGACGCACAATGATGTCGCTCCAGCGCATGAGCAAGTGGTTTTCCTCGTTCACTCCCACGGCAAAGTCATCGGAGACATTGGTCTTTATATACAGCGTCACAGCCCGACTTTGCAGTTCGGCGGCATTGCGCAGCGTTACAAAGAATGTACCCTTGTTCTCACCTGCCGGCACCATCACCGTAGAAGGTACGCTATAGAGTGTTGGGGATGCCGTGGTGCGCGCCTCGTCTATCTCAATGCTAACGGTGCGGTCATGACCTGCCACACTGCCCATGATACAGGCATCGACCTTCACCTGCACCTCATCGGCAGCATAGGTCGTAAACGACAGTTCGAGCGAATCGGTGCCAAGCGTAAGATGCTCATCACCCACCAACCTCACCCGAGGCTTGTCCTGATAATAAAACTTATCGTTTTCGCAAGCCGACAGCATGGCTACCGCCACACATGCCGACAATATATATCTGAAAATCTTCATGTCCTTAATATTATTGTATCATTAGTTTTCGTATCCTCCAAACTCTATGTCGCCCGACGGTATTGGCAGCACATACACCGACTTGCTTCCTGGCACCGGCGCTCCCTTGATTTCTGAAGCATTGAGACGCTTATAGTAGAAAAACAACTGTCCCTCACCAAGAAATTCCTTGCGGTATTCCTTGAATATCTCATCGTTGATTTGCTCTGATGTGAGCGTCTCGGGCAACAGGTTGTTGCTCAGTCCGCGGTTGCTGCGCACATAGTTGAGAATCTCCACTGCTCGCTGCGGATTGCTGTCCTTTAGGCACTCGGCTGCTATATAATAGGCTTCGGTCATGCGCAGCAAAGGTATCATGCCGTTAGCCTGGCGTCCCTCCATATACCAGAATTTGCTGAGATAGCGCTCGCTGCCGTCCTGATCGAAGGCATATACCAGACGATAGTCGGCTCCCAGTCCGGCTGAAAGCTCATAAATTTCGTTGGCATAGTCATAGCTCGGACTGAGACTGTTCACACCTTTCTCCTTATGGAAGTATTTATTTCCGTTGTCCTCCCACTCGTTTATTGACAGTCTGAAGATGTGCTCGGTGTAGAATGACGGCTGATAGTCGTGCTTGTTGCTGCTCTGGAACACAGTGGGCGATACCCACGAGAACGGACGGTTGAGCAACTGCTCCTCACCGTCATTAATGTCTATAATCTCATTGGCATACTTCAGGGCATTCTCTTTGTCGCCGTTCCACAGGTAGGCACGTGCCAGCGTTGCCACACAGGCGTTATAGTTGAAACGCGGCGAGCGCTGGCTTGTTGCCGTATTCCATTCAAAGCGCTCAGAATATTGACATGCGGGGTCAGCCTTGAGCAGGTCGCGTGCCTTGAGCAGGTCGTTGATGATGAGCTGCATGGTCTCGGCAACAGTCTTCTGTCCCGTAACCTTCACGCCATACTGTGTGACAAAGGGCACGCCCTTGGCACTGCTGTCCATCGACGGGGCGCAGGCAAAATAGCGCATCATCTCAAGATGCAGATAGGCGCGCAGACCTATTGCCTCACCAAGATACACCGAGTCGTTGCCCTCTGTGAACATCTTTTTGTCGGCAGTCTCAAGGCTCTCTATCATCACATTGAGATTGGCTATACAACTATAGGTGTTCTTCCAGATATTATTGATGACTGTCTCCACATCGGAATTTTTATAATCATACTCACGCACATAACGCCACTCATCGCTGCTGGTGTTGATGTCGTAGTTTTGCGAGAGCACCTCGGCAAAGCCAATGCTCATCTGCAGACCGTACATGCTGTTCTCGCACATTTTGGTGTAAACACCTGTCAACTGGTCGTTATATCCGCTCTCACGGCCAAACAGGTCGTCCTGCTCCAGCTGCGACTTGGGGCTTACATCAAGCCAGTCGTTGCACGACACCAGCGACATGCTGGCAGTGAGCAGGGCTAAAATGGAAATATGTATTTTTTTCATCTTTGTATTCTATTATATAATAATGTGTAGTTATTTGCTTAGAAAGTTGCCTGCACCGACAATGAGAACGTGCGGGCAAACGGATAGCTGGTACCGCGCTCTATCTTCACACTTGAAATGTGGAACAGATCGCTTGTATATGCGCTGACCTTAAGACGCTCAAGGAATGAGTTTTTCACAAATTTCCAGTCGCGGAAATCATACGACAGGCTCAGTGAACTGAGCGTGAAGAGATTGTAGTCCTCCACAAAGCGCGACGTGGGGTAAGTCACACTCATGTCAGTAACAGCCTTATATAGAGCCATGTCGCCAGGCTTCTGCCAACGGTCAGTGAGCACCCGACGGTCAACATTGTATTCAAGGTTGCAGTTCTCCACCTTCTCCACAAGCGTGGTGTTGTACATCTGTCCGCCCCAGCGGTAACTGCCGGTGACAGAGAATCCGAAGCCTTTTATCTCGCCATTAATGCCTATCGTGCCATTATACTTTGGCTGATTGTCTCCGCACACCACCTGGTCGGCAATATCATAGTCGTAGGTCACGGTGCCGTCTTTCTTCACAAATATCTCCTTTCCGTTCTGCGGGTCTATGCCGAGTGACGGTACTGCCCAGATGGCATTCATCGAGCAGCCCTCATAGTATTTCACCGACGGGGTGGTGAGCTTGTCGGCAAGCATTGTCTTGTCCTGCTGCTCATTCCATGCACGAAGGCTGTTTGAGATTTTCTTCAGCGTGTTGGTGTTTGCCGCCACGCTTGCAAAGGCGTTCACATAGTCACGCCCAGCCGAAAGTGCCCGCCAGTTAAGATAAGCCTCAAAACCTTTGTTCTCCACCTTGCCAAGGTTGGCAACGTAGGTTGAGAATCCAGTGGTTGAAGGCACGGTGACATTGGTTATCATGCCGTCGGTGGTTGATATGTAATAGTCAAAGCGTGCGGTGAGACGGTTGTCGAGCACGGTGAGGTCGAAACCGATGTTGGTGTCATACTTCTCCTGCCAGCGCAGGTCGTTGTTGGCAAGTTTCTTCACATACGAGCCTATCTGTCCGTTGTACGAGGCATTGGTGTAATAAGTAAAGGTAGCTTTGGCGTCGTATGAGCTGAAGCCCTGGCTGCCGGTATATCCGAATGAGCCGCGCAGTTTGAAACGGTCAACCCATTTCAGGCTTTTCATAAACTTCTCATTATGCACATTCCATCCTGCACCAATCGACCAGAACGACCCCCAGCGGTTGTCGCGGCTGGTCTCAGAAGAGCCGGTAAGCCGGTAGTTGGCGTCGAACAGATAACGCTCGTCGTAGGAATAGTTGAGCGAGGCAAGTCCTCCCACGGTGCGGCTGATGCCCTCAGTGCCTGTAGGCGCACTGTTCTTGGCATACTGCACGGCATAGGTAATATCGTTCATCTGGTCGTTAGGGAATCCCACGGCTTTTACTCCAACAGTGGAATAGTTGTTGTTGGTAAGGTTGAGCTGCCCGTTGAGAAACACGAGATGCTTGCCCATCTGCTTGCTCCAGTTCACACCAAGGTCGGCACTCACGTCTGTGTACTTTCCGTTTGACTTGTCGTAGCTTCCCTTACTGAACTCATCGGTGGCATTTACAAAGCTGGTGTGTCCCGACGGCAGGAACACATCACCTGTGGTGGTCTTGTGTACCAAACCGAAACGTGCCGTAACTCTCAGGCTCTCCAGTGCCTGCCACTCGGCATAGAAATTCTCGGTTATGGTGGTGTAGGTACTGTTGTCGATTATGTTTAGAGTGGTGTTATAGAGCGGGTTATAATACAAACCAATCTCACCGGCATTGTTGGCATATTGATATGCCTTCATCAGCTGCCCGTCGGCATCATACAGACGGCTGTAGGGATTCATCCTCACATAGTCGCTGAAAGTGCCGTAGGGAGAGTTGTTGCTCGAATTATAATCAATGGTGAGCTTGTTGCGGAACTGCAGCGACTTCCAGCGGTATGTCAGGTTCACCCCCCCGCTGAACGTTGTACGGTCGCTTCCCTTGAGCACACCCGATATGCGGTTGTATGACAGGTCCACTCCATAGAGCATCGCCTGGTCGCCGCCCTCTATATACACAGAATGCTTATGACCAAGACCCACACGTGTGGGCTGTGCCAGCCAGTCGGTCTTGGCACCGGCAACAATCTCGGCAAGCTTTGAGGAATATGTGTTGTCGAGCGCAAGCTGCTCCACAATATTGCCCGTCTTCGATGTAAACAGGCCTGCCCTGCGCTCCACCTCCAGCTTCTCAGCAGGAGAGCACATGTCGTAGCTGCTCAGGTCGGGAGCCTCAAGCGACAGGCTGCCGGTATAGCTCACCCTGATGCGTCCCGACTCAGGACGGCGTGTCTCTATGACAATCACTCCATTGGCAGCCTTGGCTCCATAGATTGCCTTGGCTGTGGCGTCCTTAAGCAGTGTGACGCTCTGCACAAGGTTCATGTCAAGGTCCATTATCTTTGTCAGCTCGCTTTCAAAACCGTCGAGGATAAACAGCGGCTGGTTGGCACTTGAGGCATATTCTCCCTGCACGTCGGCTACAGTGGACGAGCCGCGCATCTGGAAATCGGGCAGTGCATTAGGGTTGCTTCCCGCACCGAGATTCTCTATCTGCAGGAATGACGGGTCAAGTGACTTGAGGCTCTGCAGTATGTTCTGATTGCCCACAGAGCGCAGGTCGTCGCCCTTCAATGTGCTCACAGCACCGGTGAAAGTGTTTGCCTTACGGGTGAAAACACCGTTGACCACCACCTCACTAATCACCTTGGCGTCGCTCTTCATCACAATGCGCATATCCTCGGCGGCTTTCACCGTGGCGGTCTCCATACCTATATATGACACAACGACCTGTGCGCCGCGCGGCCACACATCGAAGCTGAATTTTCCGTTTATGTCGGTGGCAACGGCATGCTTGGTGCCCATGATTCGCACGGTGGCACCAATCACAGGCTCCCCGTCATCACCAATGACATGACCGGAAAAGCCACGCCTGGCTTTCTCGTAATCATTGAGCCGCTCACGCAGTGTTATGTTCACAAGATTACCCTCAATGGAATAGTCGAGCGGCTTGCCCGACAGCATCATCTGCAGCAGTCCTTCCACCTCGGTGTCCTTATAGTCACCGTCAATCCTGTAGCCTTCCACGTCTTCGTAGGTGAACAGTATCTTCATGTTGCTCACCTTCTCCAGTCTCTTCAGTGCAGACTGCATACTTTCGTTCTTAAACGACATCGTCACTTTTGCGTTGCGCTGGGCACTCACACCGAGACACAGCACAAGCAGAATCAACAATGTGGGGATTCTGCTCCCCGCCACTTGCCTTAACAAGCATCTGATTTTTCTCATAAATTCTACTTTTTATTTTATGTTTCACTTTTCTTCTACATTGCCGACAACGGCACATCTTCATCTAATAAAAACGGAAACATGCTGCAAAAGGTTACGATTTCTTAAGAAAAAGACATCTTTTTTAAAGAAAAAGGCATTTTTTCGAGCAAAAACATGCTAATTAAAAGAAAAAACAGTAATTTTGCACTATATTTATCTTGCAAATGCAGAACAAGGAGACTTTCGACAGAATTTTCCGGCAATATTACCGCCAGCTGTATGTCTTCGCCAACCGTATTGTGGCTGACGATGAAGAAAGTTGCGACCTTGTACACGACTGTTTTGAAGAGCTGTGGATTCACATCAACGACACCGACGAGCAGTCGGCAAGACAGTTCCTATACACATGTCTGAGACGCAAATGTATAGACCACCTGCGCCACAAAGAGGCTGGACAACGTTATATCATGCTTACCGCCACCGTCACAAGCAAATGGGATACGGAAGCGGACATTGAGCAGATGGAACAGCGCGAGCAGCAGATAAAAGAGTGCATAGAGGCACTGAAACCGCCAACAAGGGAGATTTTCACACTATGCTACGTGGAGCACAAGAAATATGCCGAGGCTGCCGAACTGCTGGGAGTAAGCGTCAGCACGATAAAGAAGCACATCGTAAGGGCGCTGAAATATTTTCGCGAAAGGCGGAAAAACTCTGAAACATAGCGTACCCTTTCAGGGAACATTTACGTTATAATAACTAAAGACAAAACTTAAAAAGAAATGAGCGAACAAGCAACAGACATAATGGAGCCCAATGCCCAACTGACTGAAAAGCAGATGGATGACCTGAGAAACGATGAAGAGCTGGCAGACGAATGCCGCGACATCTTCATCGCGGCCGGCATACTGGCACAGGAGCCCAAGGACACGGAACAGCAGCTGGAGCGTTTTCACAAAAGACATTTCATAAAGCGTATGCGCAGACTGGCATATAAGGTAACCATTTCAATAGCCGCATCTGCGGCATGTATAGCGGCTATATTATTATATGTGTCGCACAATGATGACAGCAAATCGCCGCTGTTGGTGGAAGCTGATGCAGACATCCAGCCAAGGCTCACTGACAGCCGGGGCTATGCTGTTCCATTGAAAATGTATGTAAACAGCCAGTCGCCGGCCGATCCTATAGTAATAGCTGGGGAATACAAGAACACACAAAGGCCTGCCACTGTCTTTTCAACAGTCACCGACACTGTGTCGCTGCTCATTCCCAAAGGACATTCATGCCGCGTGGATCTTGCCGACGGCACAAAAGTGTTTCTGCATCCGGGCAGCCGTCTCAACTACCCCTCGGCGTTCGGAGGCTGCAGCCGGAAGGTGGCATTGGAAGGTGAGGCATATTTCATTGTGGCAAAAGACGAAAAGAAACCGTTTATAGTGTCAACAAGCCGCTCACAAACCATCGTCACTGGCACGGAGTTTAACGTTAAATCATATAATGAGACCAAAGAATGCGTCACCTTAATCAACGGCAAAGTGAAATTCATAAGCAATCAAAACCAGCAGAATGCGGTTGAGTTGCTGCCGGGACAAGAGGCATCAATCGACAATTCCGGCATGCCGGCAGTATGCGAGGCCGACACAATGCAATACACGGCATGGCGCGACGGCTATCATTACTTCGATGAAGCCACCGTGGCAGACATCCTGCGCCAAATAGGCACATCATACAACGTAAGTATAGAATGCCACAACCGAAGCATCCTGTCTTATCACATGCACTATGTGGTACGTCGGGACATCCCGCTGGATGAGGCTGTGAGACTGCTAAACAAAATGGGAAAACTGCACGCCAGACTAACTGATGACGGAAAACTAATCGTGAAATAGCTTTTCAACATAAAAAATTCTCCTGCACTCTTGAAAACCGTCAAACCATCACCGCGAAAACGAATTTCTGAATCACCGTTTGGCGGTCGTAAATCGTTGATTCGTGATTCTAAATCGTTGATTGG
>JAUNSB010000023.1:0-21124 GCA_030539375.1 Prevotella sp. | reverse complement strand
CGATTCTGAACGTATCGTTTTGGAGTCTAAGCGTATCGTTTGCGGATCTATTCTCAACGTTTCTTAAAAAAATATCGCATACAACCATACACCCATACACTTTTTACACATAATAGGCTCACGTTTAAGATATTAACCGGTGTATGGTTGGGTCTCAACCATACACTAACCATACACACCATACACCCTTGACAGTAAGCGTTGCCGCAATTGCATATCGGTGTATGGTGTGTATGGTTGGTGAATGGTTAAAGGGGCAGCATACACTCGCCTATTCACTGTATTTCAGCGATTTAACCTCAAAAGGTGTATGGGTGTATGGTTATTTTGAATTTTCCTGTGAAAAATTTGTTTTGGTGCTATTTCACTCCCATTTTCTCGTTGAAATGACTGACAATCTGGCGGTACAGATGGTTGCGCGTGTTACCGCCGTAGATGCTGTGGTTGCGGTTGGTGTATGTCACCATGCGGAAATCCTTGTCCGCCTGCACCAGCGCCTCGACATACTCCATGGTGTTGCGCAGATGCACATTGTCGTCGGCGGTGCCGTGGCAGATGAGCAGCGCTCCGCTCAGGTTGGCGGCACGCGCGATGGCGTTCACGGTGTCATAGCCGTCGGGATTCTCCTTTGGAGTGCGCATGAAGCGCTCGGTGTACACGCTGTCGTAATAGCGCCACGACGTAGGGGGTGCTACCGCCACTCCGGCGGCAAACACGGGACGGCCCTCCGACATCGACATGAGCGTGTTCCAGCCGCCGTAGCTCCAGCCCCAGATGCCTATGCGGCTTTTGTCCACATAGCTCTGCCTGCCCAGCCAAAGAGCAGCCTCCACCTGGTCGCGGCTCTCCAGCTCACCCAAGCGCAGATAGGTGCACTTCTCAAACTCGGCTCCACGTCCGCCTGTGCCACGGTTGTCCACACAAACGGAGATGTAACCCTGCTCTGCAAGATACTGCTCAAAAGCAGCACCGGCACCAAACATGCATATGCCCCATGCGTTCTTGACCTGCTGCGAACCGGGACCGCCATACTGCCACATTATCACGGGATATTTCTTGCTTTCGCTGAATCCCTTTGGCAAAATCATTATTCCATTGAGCGTCACGCCCTCGCTGGTGGTCATGGTGAAGAGCTTGCGCGAGGCGGTCATGTCGGCGGCAGCCTTAGCCTTCAGGCTGGCATTGTCGATGAGCGTGGCGAGTGTCTTCCCCTTGGTGTCGCAGAGAGTGTATACCGGCGGCGTGTTTATGTCGCTCCAGTTGTTGATGAAATAACGGAAGTTTTTCGAGAACACGGCGCTGTTCCAGCCGTCGTTTTTCGAAAGACGGTCGATGCGACCGTTGGCATGAGCCACACACACCTGGCGGTCGGCGGCTCCATTCATTGTCGACGAGAAGAATATGTCGCCCGTGGTCTCGTCGATGCCATACACCTCGTCGATGACAGTCTTTGTGGGACACACCTTGCGCTGCATAGTGCCTGCATAGGTGTAGAGATACAGATGATTGTAGCCGTCGCGGTCGCTCGGCACGAGTATGTGCCTGTCGGTGAACACGATGCTCTCCATTGCCTCTTCCTTTACGTACTTGTCGACCTGCTCCTCAATCAGCAGCTTTGCCACGGTGGACAGCGGGTTGACGAGATAGATGCGCAGGCAGTCCTGATGGCGGTTCATGGTGTAAACAGCCACGTCGGTGCCGTTGTTGGTGCTGATGATGCGCGGCATATAGCCGTCGGCATCCATAGGCACCTGCAGTTTGCGAGTCTGGTGGCTCTTTATATCGTAGCTCCACGCGCTCACGGTAGAGTTTGTCTCACCTGCCACGGGATACTTGTAAAGATATGCTCCGGGATAGTCGGCGTTATCGGACAGCTCAGGCTTCAGTCCCTTATACATCGGAATAGCAAACTGCCTGACCTTGCTCTCGTCGTACTTTATCCAGCAAATCTGGCGCGAGTCAGATGTGAACACCATGCTGGTGTTGGTAGAGAACTCCTCCTCGTACACCCAGTCGGGTATTCCGTTTATCAGCTCGTTCTGCCTGCCGTCCTTTGTCACCTGACTCTCGGCATTGTCGTAGAGCAGTTTTACAAGATAGATGTTGTTCTGGCGCACAAAGGCTATGTTGTTGCCGTCGGGCGAGAACACAGGTGTCTGCTGCGGACCGCCGTCGGAGAGAGCCACCATCTTGTTGTTTTTCACATTATATATATAATAGGTGGCGGTGAACGAGCGCCGGTAGATATATTTTGTCTCCGTCTGAATCAGAATGTTGGCACCGCCGGGACCAATTATATATCCATCCACTTTTTTCACCTTTGGTCCGCGCGCCGTAGAGGCATCGAAAACCGTTGCCACCTTCTTGCCAGTGCGGAACGAATAGCGGTCGATGCGCTGTCCGTCGTCACTGATTTGCGCCCACGACTCACCGTCGGCCATCGGCGTCACCTGTGCCATGCCCTGAGCACGGTACTCGCCAGCAGCCACACCTTTCAGGTCAATGGCAGCGGCATTCATAACCACAGCCATCACCATCAGGAATGCTAAACAAATTTTTCTTGTCATTTTCTTATTACGTATTTGTTGATTAAAACATTTTAAATTATTGGGTGCAAAATTACAAAAAAAGCCATATTTTCCAAAATATTTTCACAAAAAGAACGGTGCAAAGACTGCATAAAGCCTGTATTTTAATTATTTTTAGGTATGCCGGTACCTTTTGAATACTAAATTCTTTTCCATTTCCTTTGGAAGTGTGAAAAAAATGTTGTAATTTTGCAACCGATTTGCGAAATCTCCCTTTTGGGAGGTGGAATTTATGTATATACATATTTTATTTTTAAGGTAAGAAGATGCAAGACATTAGAAACATTGCCATCATAGCCCACGTTGACCATGGCAAGACCACACTTGTGGACAAGATGATGCTCGCCGGAAATCTTTTCAGAGAAGGAAAGGATATGAGCGACCAAGTATTGGACAACAATGACCTGGAACGTGAGCGAGGAATAACCATCCTCTCAAAGAATGTTTCCATCAACTGGAAAGGAACAAAGATAAACATCATAGACACTCCGGGGCACTCCGATTTCGGCGGCGAGGTGGAGCGCGTGCTAAACATGGCAGACGGCTGTCTGCTGCTTGTGGACGCCTTCGAGGGACCGATGCCCCAGACACGCTTCGTGCTACAGAAAGCATTGCAGATAGGACTCAAGCCAATCGTGGTGGTGAACAAGGTGGACAAGCCAAACTGCCGCCCCGAAGAGGTTTACGAGATGGTGTTCGACCTCATGTTCTCGCTCAACGCCACCGAGGACCAGCTCGACTTCCCAGTGGTATACGGTTCGGCAAAGAACGGCTGGATGAGTGAGGACTACAATAAGCCAACCGACAACATACACTATCTGCTCGACAAGATTGTGGAGGTGATACCAGCGCCGAAGCACATCGAAGGCACACCGCAGATGCTCATCACCAGCCTCGACTATTCAAGCTACACGGGCCGCATCGCCGTGGGCCGCGTTCACCGCGGAGTGCTGAAGGAGGGCATGAACGTGAGCATCAGCCACCGCGACGGCAAACTGGAGAAGACACGAATAAAGGAGATTCACACCTTCGAGGGAATGACCCACGTGAAGACCGACAAGGTGGAGAGCGGCGACATCTGCGCCATCATCGGTCTGGAGCGCTTCGAGATTGGCGACACCATCTGCGACTTTGAAAATCCAGAGCCGCTGCCGCCGATAGCCATCGACGAGCCTACAATGTCGATGCTCTTCACCATCAACGATTCGCCGTTCTTTGGCCGTGAGGGAAAATACGTCACCTCGCGCCACATCAACGACCGACTGGAGAAGGAGCTGGAGAAAAACCTCGCACTGCGCATACGCCCCTTTGAGGACAGCACCGACAAGTGGGTTGTGAGCGGACGCGGAGTGCTTCACCTCTCGGTGCTCATCGAGACCATGCGCCGCGAGGGCTACGAGCTGCAGGTGGGTCAGCCACAGGTGATATATAAGGAGATTGACGGTGTGAAGTGTGAGCCTATCGAGGAAATGACCATCAACGTGCCCGAGGAGTTTGCATCAAAGATGATCGACATGGTGACCCGACGCAAGGGCGACATGACATCGATGGAGAGCCAGGGCGACCGTGTGAACATAGAGTTTGAGATACCTTCGCGAGGCATCATCGGTCTGCGCACCAACGTGCTCACCGCCAGTCAGGGCGAGGCTATCATGGCTCACCGTTTCAAGGAGTATCAGCCATACAAGGGCGACATTGCACGCCGCACACAAGGCTCGATGATTGCGCTGGAGAACGGTACGGCATACGCCTACTCCATAGACAAACTGCAGGACCGCGGCAAGTTCTTCATCGACCCGGGTGAGGAAGTTTATATGGGCGAGGTTGTGGGCGAGCATGTTCACGACAACGACTTGGTGATAAACGTTGCCAAGGCAAAGCAGCTCACCAACACCCGTGCCAGTGGCTCCGACGACAAGGCAAGGATTATTCCGCGCACCATCCTGTCGCTCGAAGAGGCTCTTGAATACATCAAGGAGGATGAGCTGGTGGAGGTCACACCCAAGTCGATGAGAATGAGAAAGGTGATTCTCGACCACAACGAACGGAAAAAGAGTCAGAAACAGTAATGATGGAGATGATTTCTGTACAGCAGGTGATTGAGTTCCTGGGAACTTTCGCCTTTGCCATCTCAGGGCTGCGCCACGCGGCTGCCAAGCGTTTCGACTGGTTTGGCGGTTACGTGTGCGGCGTGGCTGTGGCTATCGGCGGCGGAACCATCCGCGACCTCATGCTCGGCACCACTCCATTCTGGATGACTAATCCATTCTATCTTATATGTACGACAATGGCGCTTGCCTTTGTCGTACTTTTCTCAAAACACATGAAGCGTCTCGACAACGCATGGTTCGTGTTCGACACCTTGGGACTGGCGCTCTTCACCATTGCCGGACTGCAAAAGAGTCTCGACTTCGGGCAACCGTTTTGGGTGGCAATAATCATGGGCTGCATCACCGGAGCCGCAGGAGGAGTAATCCGCGACATTCTGCTCAACAACGAGCCGGTGATATTCCGCCACGACATCTACGCCATGGCAAGCATAATGGGCGGACTGGTGTACTGGCTGCTGATAAACATTCATGCAGATTTTCAGATTCCTGTAATCGCGAGCTTCGCCACCACCTGCGCAATCAGGTTTGTGTCGGTGAGATACCATTTGCAGCTGCCGTTGCTGAAAGAGATAAAAAATGAAGAGTGAAAAAACAAAACGAATATGACAATCATAGGTATAGCTGGTGGTACTGGCTCAGGCAAGACCACCGTGGTGAGAAAAATAATCGAGGCACTGCCCGACGGATACGTCACACTGGTGCCGCTCGATTCGTACTACAACGACACGACGGGAATGACCGACGAAGAGCGTAAGGCAATAAACTTTGACCACCCCGACGCCTTCGACTGGCGCCTGCTCACCGACCACGTGAAGAGGCTTAGGGCTGGAGAGGCGGTGGAGCAGCCCACATATTCGTATATCATCAGCAACCGTCTGCCCGAAACCATCCATGTGGAGCCAAGACCTGTGATTATCATCGAGGGAATAATGACGCTCATCAACAAGAAGCTGCGCGACATGATGGACCTGAAGATTTATGTGGATACCGACGACGACGAGCGCCTGATAAGAAACATACAGCGCGACTGTATAGAGCGTAACCGCACTGTGGACATGGTGATAAAGCGCTATCAGGACGTGCTCAAGCCCATGCACGAGCAGTTTATTGAGCCTACGAAGAAGTACGCCGACATAATCATACCTCTGGGTGGCGAGAACAACAAGGGTATAGAAATCCTGAAACTCTACATTGAGGGACTTGTGAGAAACAGCAAGGGAGAAAAGGAGGCAAAGCAATGAAACAATATCTTGACCTGCTGGACAGAATCCTGACCGAAGGGACTGTGAAGACCGACCGCACGGGAACGGGCACCAAAAGCGTGTTTGGGCATCAGATGCGATTTAATCTTGACGACGGATTTCCTGTGCTGACAACAAAGAAGCTCCACCTGAAGTCCATCATCCACGAACTGCTGTGGTTTCTAAAGGGCGACACCAACGTGAAATATCTTCAGGACAACGGGGTGAGGATATGGAATGAATGGGCCGACGAGAACGGAGAGTTGGGACCAGTCTACGGTCACCAGTGGCGGTCGTGGCCCGACTACAGCGGCGGCACCATCGACCAGATAAAGAATGTGGTGGAGATGATTAAGCACTCGCCCGACTCGCGCCGCATGATTGTGAGTGCATGGAACGTGGCAGAGGTGGAGAAGATGGCACTGCCCCCGTGCCACACGCTCTTCCAATTCTACGTGGCTGACGGACGCCTCAGCCTGCAGCTCTACCAGCGCAGCGCCGACACCTTCCTCGGTGTACCGTTCAACATTGCCAGCTACGCCCTGCTGCTGCAGATGATGGCGCAGGTTTGCAATCTGAAAGCCGGCGACTTTGTACACACCACAGGCGACACTCATCTGTATCTCAACCACATAGAGCAGGCTAAGCTGCAGCTCACACGCACTCCGCGACCGCTGCCCGTGATGAAAATCAATCCCGACGTGAAGGATATCTTCTCATTTAAGTACGAAGATTTTGAGCTGGTGGGCTACGACCCGCTGCCGCACATAAAGGCTGAGGTATCGGTGTAATGCATAATTCATAATGCATAATTCATAATTGGCGTTCGCCGAGAATTATGCAGAAAAGAGCCGCCTCAAAAATTATGAATTTTGAATTATAAATTATGAATTATTATAAAGGATGACAATAACAATTATCGCCGCCGTGGCGCGCAACCGCGCCATCGGCTTTGAGAACAAACTGATATACTGGCTGCCCAACGACTTAAAGCGCTTCAAGCAGCTCACCACCGGCAACACCATTATCATGGGGCGCAACACTTTTCTGTCGCTGCCCAAGGGCGCGCTGCCCAACCGCCGCAACATTGTGCTCAGCACCACTGTAAGCACTATTGAAGGATGCGACGTGTACCGCTCGCTCGATGAGGCTCTGCAGCACTGCAATGCCGACGACCATATATATATAATAGGTGGAGCAAGTGTATACAGCGAAGCTGTTAGCCGTGCCGACCGCCTGTGTCTCACAGAGGTCGACGACACTCCGGCACAGGCAGACACCTTCTTCCCCGACTATAGCGGCTGGAAAGAGGAAAAAAGAGAAGACCACGAAACTGATGACCGACACGCCTTCCGCTACAGTTTCGTGGATTATGTGAAATAATCATTTTTGCATAAGTTTTGGCAAAGTGCCATTACATTTTTTTATTAATTTCATTTTTATGTACAACAACACAGAATTGAGGCGCAAGAGCGAGCCCATAGTGTTCCATCGTTTCGGGCACAAGGGCTATTCGCTGTTTGCGGTTCTCGGCCGTGAGCTTCTCATCGGAGTCTTGAGCGTAGCCACTTTGAGCCACGCCAAGGCAGACGGCGTGGGCGTGTTGCCCGTGACCGACAACGACGGAGTGACCAAGACCGACCGCGAGCTTACACTCGACGAGGTGAGCATCACTGGTTCGAGAGCGCCAATGGCAAGCCAACAGGCTGCCCGTATTGTAACTGTGCTGGTGCGCGAGGATATTCAGCGTGCGCCGGTGCAAAGTATCAACGACCTGCTGAAGTATGCCGTGGGCATCGATGTGCGTCAGCGCGGACCACTTGGGGCGCAGACCGATATCAATCTCCGGGGAGGCAACTACGAGCAGGTAGCCATTTTCCTTAACGGTATCAACATCTGCGACCCGCAGACGGGGCACAACGCCCTCGACATTCCTGCCGACCTTAGCGAGGTGGAGCGAATCGAGGTGCTTGAAGGTCCGGCAGGCAGGGTGTTCGGCACGTCGTCGATGCTGGGTGCCGTCAACATTGTGACGCGCCCTGCGGAGCAGTCGTCGGTCACTGCCCACGTAGATGGCGGAAGCTATGGCTACTTTGGCGGCGGAGCACGCGTAAACCTACGGCAGGGAGAGTGGAACAACCAGGTGAGCGGCGGCTACACGCGCGGTGACGGCTTCAGCCGCAACAAGGCAGGCAGGCTCAATGCCGACTTCAGCGGCGGCAAGGCATTCTATCAGGGAACCTACCGCGGCGAGGACATTGCCGTGAGATGGCACGCCGGACTGTCGAGCCGCAACTATGGCGCCAACACTTTCTACGGACTTGGCTCCGACGACCAGTTTGAGCACACCTTCAAAAGCTACACCGCCATTCAGGCAGAGACGCTGTGCGGCAGGCTGCACTTCAAGCCCTCGGTGTACTGGAACCACAGCAAGGACCGTTTTGAGTACTTCCGCGGCAGGGGCAGCGATGATGTCTCGAAATTCAACTATCACCGTCAGAACATCTTCGGCGTAAACCTCAACTCTTATTTCGACTGGGCGGCAGGACGCACGGCATTTGGTGCGGAGATAAGAAACGAGGACATTGTGAGCGGCAATCTCGGCGAACCGCTCGGCAAGCCGCAGCACATCAGCGGCACCAACCGCGATTACACCCTGGGATTGAACCGCACCAACGTGAGCTTCATGTTGGAGCACAACATTATCTTGAAGCGTTTCACCCTTTCCGCTGGTCTCATGGCGATAAAGAACTCGTGGAATCAGGAGCCGCTGAAAATCTATCCCGGAGTGGATGCCAGCTTGGAGGTTGCAGACGGCATGCGTATCTACGCTTCCTACAACACTTCGCTCAGAATGCCGTCGGTCACGGAGCTTTACCTCACCAAGGACGGGCACAAGGCAGACAAATACCTGAAGCCCGAGGAGCTGTCGTCGGTTGAGGGTGGCGTAAAGTACAACCGTGGCGGAGTGAGTGCCAAGGCGAATGTCTATTATAATCACATTACCAACCTCATCGACTGGATACGCCGCGTTGCCGGCAATCCCGACGCACCCTACGAGAGCGTGAACTTCTCTACGGTCAACGCCGTGGGATTCGAGGCTGAGGCTGCCGCAGACTTCCTCCGCATTGCTCCATCGCAAAAGCTGCTCCGGCGCCTGTCACTGTCCTACAGCTATCTGCATCAGGATGTGGAAAAGCCTGAGGAGGGCATCCAGAGCATGTTCACCCTCGAATATCTGCGCCACAAGCTGGTGGCAAGCGCGTCGCTCAACCTGTGCCGCAATCTTGGGCTCGACATCTACTACCGCTGGCAGGACCGCATGGGAACCTACACCGACATCAGCGGCGGCGTGAAGAACTATCGCCCCTATGGTGTCGTTGACGCCCGTCTGCAGTGGAACATGCCGCTGCTAAAGGCATACGTTGAGGTTAACAACCTGTTCGACACCACTTATGTCGACCACGGCTATGTGCCGCAGCCCGGCGCGTGGTTCATGGCAGGGTGTGCCGTGAACATAAACTTATAGAAAAATATTTTCTCCCGAACGTTTAAGAATTTTGTAGCGCTACAGAAAAAATTCTCTAGGTCTAGAAAATAAATTCTCTAGGTCTAGAAAATTTTAAATCTTGCCCTGCAGAAAATTTTTCTTCGGGAATATCGGTTGACAAAACGGCAAAAACAGCTTCAAAGCCGCTTATAAACTTTAGATAAGTTACTCTCGCTCGACAAAGCAAAATTAAAAAAAATTAAAAATTTTCTTTTTCTTTTGCTTTGTCCTCGCTTATTCGTAACTTTGTCAACAAATATTAAGGTACGAATCGCATGTTTTGCGGTCTTTATAGAAAAGATTGACAAATTGCATAAAGAAAAGGCAAGCAAATCACATAATTTTAAAGAAAGATAGACAAACTACTAAAAAACGGATTAAAACGAAACGAACAGAGTATGAACAGGAGAATACGGATTCTTGCGCTGGCTGTGCTTATGGCAACAGGAGCAGCGCAGGCTGCAAAGAAGAAGACGGCAGTGCCGCCAGTGGCAGTGACTCACCTTACAACGGAGCGCATGAATGCCCCTATGAGCATTGCCACAGCCACACCGCGGCTGGGCTGGAGAATCAGCTCAACGAAAAATGGCGTGATGCAGACAGAGTATCACATCATAGTGGCATCGACAAAGGAAAAGGCAGAAAAATGTGAGGGCGACCTGTGGGACACCACGGTGAAGAGCAACCAGTCGCAGTGGATAGCCTACGGCGGAAAGGCTGTGAGAAGCAACACACGCTGCTACTGGCGCGTGAAAGTGACAACCACTCAGGGCGAGAGCGACTGGAGCGACGTGGCAGTGTGGAACGTGGGGCTGCTCACCGAGAGCGACTGGAGCGGACAGTGGATAGGACTTGACCAGGCAATGCCATGGGACGTGGAGGACGTGCACAGCCGGCTGAGCAGCCGCTATCTGCGCCGTGAGTTCAAGGTGGACAAGCCTGTGAAGAGCGCAACACTGTATATCAGCGGCTTAGGCATGTATGAGGCTTTCATCAACGGCAAGAAAGTGGGCGACAAGGAGATGGCTCAACTGCCTACCGATTACCGCCGCACAGTGTACTACGATGCCTACGACGTGACACAGATGCTTGCCGAGGGCAAGGGCGCAATAGGAGTGGTGCTTGGCAACGGGCGCTACTACACCATGCAGCAGAAAAAGAAACCATACAAGATAGCCAACTTCGGCTATCCCAAACTGCGTGCCAACCTGATAATAACCTACGAGGACGGCAAGCAGCAAAAGATATCCACCGACACGAAGTGGAAGCTGACTGCCGACGGTCCGATACGAAGCAACAACGAGTACGACGGCGAAATTTACGATGCCCGCAAGGTGCTGGGCAACTGGACCGTGGCTGGCTATGATGACTCGAAGTGGATGAATGCCGAGCGCGTGGCGATACCGTTGGGAACACTGCGCGGCAGCATGACGCCGGGCATGAAGGTGGTGAGGACACTTGCTCCGAAGACCGTGACCAAGCGCAACGGCGGAGTGATAGTGGACCTCGGACAAAACATGGCGGGATGGCTGAAGGTAAGGATGCGCAACACCCACAAGGGCGACACCGTGTTCATACGCTTTGCCGAGAAGCTCAATGCCGACGGCAGTCTGTATGTGGAGAACCTGCGCCACGCCGAGTCAACCGACAAGTATGTGGCGCGCGGCGACGAGCAGGGAGAGTGGTGGCATCCGCATTTCTCCTACCACGGATTCCGCTATGCCGAGATTACGGGCATGGGCGACGCTGTGACAGCAGCCGACGTAGAGGCTCAGGTGATAAGCGACGATACGGCGCAGACAGGCAGGTTTGAGTGTGCCGACACTATATTAAATAAGGTGTACAACAATGCCGTGTGGGGAATACTCAGCAACTACAAGGGAATGCCCGTTGACTGTCCGCAGCGCGACGAGCGCCAGCCATGGCTCGGCGACCGCACCCGCGGCTGCTTCGGTGAGGCGTTTGTGTTCGACAACAACACGCTTTACTCAAAATGGACACGCGACATCTGCGAGGCTCAGCGTGAGGACGGCTGCATACCCGACGTGGCTCCGGCATACTGGAACTACTACAGCGACAATGTGACATGGCCTGCGGCGCTGCCATTCTCGATGGAGATGCTCCACCGCCAGTATGGCGACAGCGCGCCGCTGAAAAAATGGTACGGCAACGTGAAACTATGGCTCGACCATCTGCGCACGCAATACGGACAGGACGGACTTATACCGCGAGACAAGTACGGCGACTGGTGTCTGCCGCCAGAGGACCTGAAGCTGATACACGCCAAGGACAAGAGCCGCATGACTGACGGCACCCTCATTGCCACGGCATACTATTATCGGGTGAACAAGCTCATGGAGCGCTTTGCACGGATGCAAAACCTTGACGATGACGCACGCCATTTTGCAGCCGAAGCAGAAAAGGTGAAGAAGGCGTTCAACGATAAATTCCTCACCATCAACCGCGGAACGAGCAAGGTTCCGGGACACCTGCTCTATCCCGACAGTACCTGCTATATGGGCAACACGGTGACAGCCAACCTGCTGCCGCTGACATTCGGAATGATTGACGACGATTATGTGAAGGGCGAGGTGGAGAAGAACATCATACGCAACATCATAACCAAGAGCAACGGGCATGTGGCATGCGGAGTGATTGGCATCAGCTGGCTGCTCAACGGACTGAGCGACATGGGGCGCGGCGACATTGCCTGGCTGCTTGCCACCAACAACACATACCCCAGCTGGGGATACATGGCAGACCACGGGGCAACGACAATATGGGAACTCTGGAACGGCGACACTGCCAATCCGAGGATGAACAGCTGCAACCACGTGATGATGCTCGGCGACCTGCTGTCATGGCTGTATGAGAAGGTGGTGGGAATAGCCGCCGACAACGACAACCCAGGATTCAAGCACATAATAATGCGCCCCGACTTCAATGTAGACGAGATAAACTTCATAAAAGGTGAGTATGAGTCGATTTACGGCACGATACGCAGCCACTGGAAGAAAGTGGACGGCACGCTATACTGGAGCATTGACATCCCTGCCAACACCACAGCCACAATCACCCTGCCCGACGGCAGCACACGTGAGCTTGGCTCGGGACATCACGACATAAAGGCAAAGATGAAGATGCGCCATCCGGCAATCGTGAAGGATGAGTTTCTATACACCGAAGCCTCATTCCCGCAATGCCACTCGGCAACCATAGCCGAGAACAAGAAGGGTGACCTTGTGGCAACTTATTTCGGCGGAACACGGGAGCGCAATCCAGACGTATGTATCTGGGTGAGCCGCAAGCCTAAGGGCAGCAGCGAGTGGCTGGCGCCACAGTTGGTTGCCGACGGTGTGTTCAAGACTGGAAGCGACGAGGCACGACTTGCAGGACTGTCGGGAATTGACAGCACCACCACTGCCGCCGACAAGGGACCAATCATCGACCCCGTGGCACGCAAGAACCCTGCCGCCTATCAGCGCAAGGCATGCTGGAACCCCGTGGTGTATCAGTTGCCCGACGGACGCATGGAACTCGACTTCAAGATTGGCAGTTTCGTTGCTGACTGGACAGGCTGGCGCATCTACTCAAAAGACGGCGGCAAGACATGGAGCAAGCGTGAGAATCTGTCGCCAAAGGCAACATCGGGCGATGACCAGCTGCTGGGTCCTGTGAAGAACAAGCCTATAATAAATAAAGGTAGAATCATTGCGCCCACAAGTATTGAGAAGGGCGGCTGGAGACTGTTCTTCGAACTGTCGGACGACGGCGGCAAGACATGGCAGCGCACAGACTACGTGGAGTCTGAAAAGAATGAGCTGGCTATACAGCCTACAGTTCTCGTGCATCCCGACGGACGTCTGCAGGCACTGGCACGCACACGCAACCGTCAGGTGGCAACAACCTTCAGCAGCGACAACGGCAAGACATGGAGCAAGCTGCAGATGACTGACGTGCCAAATAACAACAGCGGACTGGATGCCGTGACACTGAAAGACGGAAGCTTCGTGATGATATGCAACGACTGGCCCATTGAGCCTGACAAGCAGAAGGGCGCACGCACACCGCTGTCACTTCTACGCAGCAACGACGGAATACACTGGACACACTGGATAACTCTTGAGGACAGTCCTGTGAGTCAATACTCCTATCCGTCGATAATCCAGACCTCAGACGGACACCTGCACTGCATCTACACATGGCGCCGCCAGAGGATAAAACATATAGAGGTCAAATTATGATTTTTTATGCGAAAAGCACATTAGTAACAAACTTGTTACTAATGTGCTTTTTAAACGTTTTGCGTAGTTAAGTGATGGTAAAAAATGACTTTCTCGGGAAAATCCAATATTTTCACTTGTTTTCTTCCCTTTTCCCTTTGTTTTTCAAAAGATAAAGGTTGTCCCCCGACAACATTGAAGAGTTGTTATAGTAACGCCTTTAGATATTCTTTTTCCATTCTTTTGCAGATTCCGTCAAACGGTATTTTTGCTTTGGGTGGTTTGGCTGTTCTGGGTATAGGCGTTCAATTGCTCCTTCTGCTAATGCTGGAAGAAAATAATTTTCTCTGAATGAAGGTCGATGCTTGAGTCCAATATTAGACATGATTTCACTCATTGTCATATAGCCATCATCCATTGAAAGAATCATCTTTTGTACTTGGTCGGTACTTAGTCGGAGCTTCTCTTTGTTCAGTATCAGATTTAGCCATAATAGGACGTTTAAAGGTGATGGTCACGAAACCACCATCTGAACGCTAAGTGGGCGCTTCTATACCTTGTGCTTTACAAGCATCCATAATACGTTTGGCTCCACTGCCCCAACTTTCCAAATAGGTCGATTTGTATAAGGCCTCGGCAATCTTCAGATTGTATGGGTAAGATTCATGAGGTTCTTTGATTGACTCCGCTGTGATTTGCGGAGGGAAAATGCCAGGATTTGCAATTTCTATACGGTCATCATAGATTGCAATGCTGTTTGTCAGATTATATTTCTCCCATTGGCGGTGACAAAGAGAGTTTATAAGTGTCTCCCTCAATGCCATATATGGAACTTCAAGATGTTCCTCGCGTTGCAGATTGTGATTTGTAATTTTGCCACTGAGATTTAGATGTTTGAAGAAGAAAACCATATCTGCGTCAAGAAGATCGAAAAATCTTCCTTCAACACGTTGATTGTCGATAAATTCATTTTTATCGTTTCCCACGAAACGAGCCATCCTCAACGGAAGAATCCAGCACATCAATATAATCTACATGAAAGTCAAGTCGGATTTCTATTCATTATCAAAACAAAAATCGAACAACGAAGGCTCTTGTGGTGTAGGAAAAGGGGGTGCGAATGTACCAATTATTATAAAAGGATTTTTTGCAAAGAAATGATATCTTTTCGTTGTTCCTAAAAAGAAATACAAATCTTTTTTGTATGCAAACTCGTATAAATATTTTTCTTTTACTTTTTTACATGCTTCTATTTCTGCCAAATGATAGTCTTTAACATATCGACGATATAATGCGCCGACCTCCCAATCTTCAATCATTAGTTTTCTCTTTTTCCCATCCTTAGATTTAAAAATGTATGAAAACTCATATGGCACCTTATCTACAATTTTGAAGTGTTTTCTTACCTCTAATTCTTCTGCGGTATCAAACAAACTTGCTTGGGCGGCTCTTCCATATATAGCCTTAACCTTCCTTTCATCCCAATCTCTTTCACAAGGTTCCCATATGAAATCTATAATTTCCATAGGTTTAAAAACTGCTAATGATGTGCCAATATTTGGATTTTGTGCCTCTTGAATTAATTCATCCATACTTGTATACACTTTGGTCAAGGCTATTTCCTTTCTCTCTGCCCATCCATTTTTAGTGCCTACTACCTCTCCAAGAATTATGTCATCGTAATTGTATGGTCTGTAGCTCTCTTTCCTTGGGTCAGAATCATTCTTCACCAGCTCCAATTCAATCCATTGCCATTTCTTATAACGGTTATTTAATTTTCTAAAAGGCATAGGATATACTCTTATCCACGAACCATCTTCTAAAAAACCTGCAGTGCAGACTAGTTCATCATATTTCTGGGACAGGGTAGGATAAGTCTTTACTGCTACTAGAACCTTTGTTTTTACCATAGATTTAAAGATTTACAAGTGTATAATTACATTGAGGAATTGACATTAATTTTTTTGCAATCCTACTTCGGTGACATTGCAGCGGATTATGCTCAAAACAAGTTAATGCAATCCGTTTCTCATTCTGAAGCAGCATAAAAAGGTGATTCAACTCATTTCTTGCTGCTATAAGAGTTGTTAATTCATAATCATCAAACAATGTGTCATAATCTGATTGATTCTTTAAATCTCTACGCTTTTCAGAAATAATACCAAGAGTTGGAATGTGTTCATATCGTATACCGACACCATCACAAGCTTTAGCCAACTGAATCTTTGAAAAGCCGAACTTTTGGCTATAGGCATTCTTTCTCACATCACAAAGCACTCGGACATCATTTTTCAGTAGGATTACGATATATTGTTCCAGTGATAGACCTTCATAGCCTATGGTCATTAGCGATAAATCTTCTTTGTGTGGCCGATACTTTATAACATGCGAATATTCAACTTCTGATAAAATATCCTTTGCCATCTTGCTATTAATAGCAAAAAAAGGATAATTTTGATAAATATATCTAATTAAATCATTTATAGGCATTTTAGCAAATCTCTTAATAATGTGGATTATTACATCGTTATCCTTTTTTTCAATCAAATTGCTAAGTCTTAAATCGTTCCTTGTGATTTTGTATTTATGACTCGTTCCATTATCTTCACATAGCAAATAGCCTTCTTTGGTAAGATTTCTTAAGTCTTGACTTAATTGCATGGAATAGCATCCATATTTATATGGCATAAAGTCATAGACCCTTTCTTCCAGATTGTCTGCCAAGAGGAACATGAGTTTTTGTATTTGTATACTTGGTACCCAATCATCTAATTGTTCCATAAAGGTGGCCAAACATTTTTCTCGATAAAATCGCATCGTATTTATTTTTTTAATATGAATAACGCATTTTTTTCAAGTTTATTTTGCCTTGAGCATATTTTTATAAAAGAATTCCGAAATTACTATTTTATTGTAATCTTGTACGGAAGCACCCCTAACATTAAGAGAATATCATCCTCACTCCTTGAATCATAATCTTACTATAATTATATCTTTCTTTGCCATATTATTAACGTTTTATTTCTACTTCAAGTATTTATCCAAGATTGCTTGCTTGCGCTCAGCACTGTTATTGATAATGGCTTTGGCTTCTGCTATCTTGGCATCGTGGACATAGATTTCTGCCACGATTTGCTGCTGAATTGATAGCTGTGGTACAGGAATGGAATAACGAATGATATTATCCTTGTTGCCGCGTGGCATCTTCATTCCTTTTACATCACTCATCACATAGTCGATGAATACTTGATTACGAATCATGTAATAAACAAATTCTGGCATGACGTCTGATGTTGGACGAAACACCATTACATCAGGATTGCAACCACCATCACGGTCGGCAAGCCATAACTTCTTTAGATATGGGCGAATATTCGACATAAGAATATCGCCACGCTTATATTCTATAACATTACCTGTTTGAGGTTCTCCGTCATATGGACGTATGCCCTCAAAATTTTGTAGCATATTATCCGTTGTGATGTAATCACTTGCTGAAATTTTGCCAAAATCTATTCTGCCGGTTACAAATGGCGCAACCACTCGCAATGATTTTGAAATACCATTCACTTTAGAGATAATATTGTCTATCTCTTCTTTTGCCTTAAAAATCTGTTTTTTCGCTTCTTCCGTTTCTTTGTCTACAGCTTCACATTCTTTGATGAGATAATCCTGAGTTTTTTCATCTGCCATTGGAATCCACATATCCTTAAGATATTTGAAGTGTCTTTCATATCTCTCAGCATTCTCTATTCTTGAATTAGACAAGAAATGATACAAATATTTTAAATGTATTTTGGGGGTATTTGATTGAATTAGTTGTGTTCCGTCAGCCCCTCGAACAAAATCAAAATCCACGTACTTAAACGTGCAGCTATGGTCGCCAAATACTATGACCGGATGATTTTTTATACAATTTGTCGAATTGACATAACCTGAAATCAAGTTATCTTTTTCTTGTGTAATAACAGGTGTGTTGCCACTTTGCATAATTTCATTTTCCTGTACTTTTATATTTGCCTCTTCTATTTCCGCCAGTATATTTTCAAGACGGGTATAGTCAAACTTACCTTTAGGCTTATGATTAATCTTCGATGTTTTAAAGCCCTTACTAAAAGATGTTTTAAAGAAATCTATAATATCTACAAGTCTTGCTTGTGATACAAATTCAGACAAATATTCAGAAATAGTGACATCTTCGCCTAAGAAGTTATGGCGAATCAATGTATTAATCTTCTCTTGGTCGTACAAATTATCGGGATTGAACAACGGGGTACGTATCCCGTTTATCCCACGAATCTGTTGAACCGTATCATCATCATCGCCTTCATCATCATTTTCTGATTTAGACTTCGACAAGTGCAGATATTCTATTCCCTCATTGCCTTTGCTGTCGCTCCATTCGTAACCGAGGAATTTCTTTATCGCAGCCGTCTTTGTTGGAGATTTCACAATAAGCACAGGAGTACTGACTGTAAATGTCAGCAAGAAAATATAGACCTTTTCTTTCTCTATGGAAAGAATAAAATTATACAGAGCCTTTTCTTTCTCTGCTTTCTTCTGAGCATCAACTTGTCTGCGGAATGTTTGTGTCTTGCTTCTTGCGCGGAACCGGTTACGAATGTCTTTTGCTGCATCGCAAACTCCCTTCATTGCATTGCGGTCTGTGCTGTCAAATGATTCGTGATAAGCTTTGAACACTTCTGTATCAGACAATGCTTTGCCTATAATTCCATCTTTTAAGAATGTCCGATAATCATCAAGTCCATATCCGCAATGATCACAATAGGCTTGCAACAAGTGTTCGTCCTGATAGATGTCTTCCGCATTGTCACCTGTCGCAAACCAGGTCTTGACACGATTACGATAATGCTCAGCAGCAGGAGTGTTAGTTTCTTTCCGTCTAAGAAATAATACAACAGTATTGGTGCCTGTCTTTCCAAATGTTCCGCTGCCGAATTCTGCAAGAGAGACAATGTCGAAATTTTCCAGTATTATTTCTCTTGCGCGAGCATATATACCGCCCTTGTTGAGCACAGAAACAGGTAACACAATACCAGCAACTCCACCTGCACGCACAAGTTGTGCCGAGCGTTCCATGAAAAATGTCTCTATGGCATTGTTTTTTGCGGTGTTTATGCTATTGCTAAATAGAGAAAACACAGCACGGTCTTTGTCGCTGAGCGTTTCAAGAAAGCCTGTTACAGCATATGGAGGGTTGGCAACAAGCACATCGTAGCTGTTTGGTCGCAGTGCCGCATGTGGTTGTAGGGCATCAGCATAAATGATGTTTGTCTCGTCATGTCCGTACATGAATGCAGAAACCTTTGAAACTTTAGACAAACGGTATTCTTTTTCAATGCCAGTAATATGCTTATAATATTCATGGATGTCAATATCAGGACGGTATTTCTCTACAAATTCCTTGATTCTTACAGCGTATTCTGTCAGGAAATGACCTGCACCACAAGCATAATCAATGCACGACGGTATTCGTTCACATTGGCTTACCATCTGTTCCAACGGGAGAGAAGAAACAATGAAGCGGACAATAGGCATCGGCGTGAAATACTGACCTTCACTTTGCTTTACACCTTTTGTAAGGAACCCCTCAAAAAGGTCACCCAGGAATTGGTTTGTCTCTGTTTCTTTACCCTCTTCTGCCGTGGATTTCAGTTTTATATTTTGAAGCATCTGCAGCACCTCGCGCAAAATCTTTGCATTTTCCTTGAAAAGACGTTCGTTGTGGACACTTATAAAAGAAAAGTCGTTGTCTGAGTAGAACTTTAGAGCACGAAAATACTCCATTACAGTCTTCATTGTTGCATCAGGATCTTTCTTATACCAACGAAATGCCTTCTCTATCTGGTCGTTTTCAATGTAAGTGACAGTCTCGTTTAAGAACTTCTCCATTCCATCACGATAAAGTCTCTGCAAACGGTCTTGCAAAGAAAAATCGTCATCGTAGGCAGCACCTTTCCAATAAAAATGCAAGTCGTTTGGATTGTTCGTTTCGTCAACAACTTTTGCAAGGAATAGATTGACAAGCTTATCAAAAGCATTCTCTTTCGCTCCGACATTGTGCCGACGAAGGATTGTTGCAAACTCATTATATTTCTTTTTTATCTCATCATTGCTTATAGGCACAAGATCTTTGACTGAGAATTTGTTTTTGCCAATGTGGTAAGGTTGAATGTCGTCCTCAAACAATCCTTTTGTAGCGGCATCGCATTGATATGTGTCATGCCACACACGAAACAACTGCTTGTTGTTCATCGCATCTTTATAAGTAGACAAATCTGGGTTGTTCTTCAATTTTTCTCCATTATCTTGCACATTTATCAGATAATATACAGGCTTTGTATCTTTTCCATCTAAATCCGACGTATAAAGACAAAGGAACTTCGTTGCTTGTTCTTGTTGAAAGTAACTGAACAACTGTGCTCCATCTTCAAGAGTATCTCGCCAAGCACCATCAAACTCGTCTGGTCTCTTGCACTCAATGATTAGCAGCGATTCTTTGTCTGTTGCCATATCGCCAGACATACTATTATGCGTCCGCACCCAAATATCTGCATAACCGCCCTTCTGCGTATGTCCAAGTTTCCATGCTGGTTCAAGTTCTATATGTTCGGGCTTGTATCCCATTGAAAGAAGACGATCAACACACTCAAATACTACGAAATTCTCTGGCTCAGAAAAATTACTCGTTGTCTCACGACCAACAGTTACACCTATCTCCTTATAATGGAAATGCCCATTTCTTACATCGACCTTCAACGGACAAGCAACACCTTCATACGATTTTATGAACACATCACCATTCTGTTGAAAATGCAGAGCAGCAAGTAACTTTTTTATATTGTCTTTAGTCATCATTTTAATAGAATATTGTCTAATTGTTTACGATTAATAGGATGATATACAGTCACAAGCCTAATCAAGAGAATACTGTATTTTATTGTAACATCATCGAGAAACAGCTACCTCATTCTTTCCGACTTGCTAAGCTACCCCTTTTTCGGTTTTATCACTCTCAACTAATATTATGTGTCTTGCCCGCCTCTGCCCTATGGGCTTTCAGCATGAAAAAGACACTACAAAGGTAATGAAAATGACTGAATTATTTATATTTTTAATTCAGAGTTTAAACAATATTAACGGTTGAGGCTTTTCCGCATGGTGCATAGGTAACTGCTTTATGTGAGAACACCAAAGGTTTTTGCAAATTTTTCTCAAAATATTTACTTTGTGACTATAATTCCACGAAACAGCGAAGATACATCAAAGAGTGCAAAAATCAAAAATAATGGCTGAAAAATTTGGAAAAGTCTATATAATTTTGTATCTTTGTAGTGCGAAATCTCTGTTCCAAAGTTTGGAATACAAATCCCGAAGCTTGGAACGGATA
>JAUNSB010000022.1:29337-46523 GCA_030539375.1 Prevotella sp. | reverse complement strand
GTAGTCCCTAGGAGAGTCGAACTCCTCTTTAGAGAATGAAAATCTCTCGTCCTAACCGATAGACGAAGGGACCAGTTTTAAATTTGCGAGTGCAAAGGTACTGCAATTTTCCCGAATGACAAAATATTTTGGTGTTTTTTTTCGTTTAACATAAAAAATTTAACTAAAAAGGTGATTTTTTAAAGAAAAAGCGGTAACTTTGCACTGTTATGACAATAAAAACGGAGGCTATTGTGCTGCACTCACTGAAGTATGGTGAGCAACGTATTATCGTAGATATGTTTACTGTGGAGTATGGTAGACAGTCGTTTATTGTAAATATTCCCAAAGGCAGGCGTGGCGGTATGGGGAAGCAGTTGTTTCAGCCTTTGACCATACTTGAGGTTACTGCAGATAGTTCGCCGCATGGTCAGCTGCACAAACTGAAGACCGCTTATGTGGCTGTACCTTATCTGTCGTTGCCTTTTTCTGCCGTAAAGTTGTCGCTGAGCCTTTTTTTGTCAGATTTTCTCTATCAGGCACTCAAGGGGGAACAGCAGAATGTACCGTTATATATGTATATAAAAGACAGTCTGATGTGGCTTGATGCCTGCGACAGACCTGTGTCGAACTTTCACCTTGTGTTCATGCTGCGACTTGCGCAGTTTATAGGTTTCGGTCCCAACACTGAGGGATATTCCGAGGGTGATGTGTTTGACCTGAGAGCATGTGCCTTCAGTTCCACTGTGCCGGTTCACAGCGATTATATCGCCGCCGGTGAGGCTGCTGTCATAAGTACGGTGACGAGAATCAACTATGCCACAATGCATCTGTTCCACTTTACGCGGGCAGAGCGAAACCGGTTGGTTGATATGCTTGTAAGATATTATTGCATACACCTTCCCGATTTCGCTCCGTTGAAATCGCTTCCTGTGTTGCGGGAGCTGTTTGATTAGCCATTATAGTATTATAAGGCTAATGGGGCATATAAGACTAATGTTTATCCGAACACAATTGTTCCCTGATGTGGGGGCTGTGTTTTTTCTACAGGATCAATCACGGTGTTGCTCGATGTTTTTGTGATATTGTCAAGAATCTCGCGTGTACGTTTATATGTAGGTGTGTTCTCAACGGCAGAAATCACATCATCGTTGTCGAGGTCTTCCGGACGGAAGAGGTAGAAGTTCGGGCGGCGCTTGATGAGAGTCTTGCCGCCTTTGTCGCCATAGTATTCCACGCGGCGCTGTGCGAGGGCAGCCTTGTGGGCTTCCTCTTCGGCAAGCTTGTTCATCTCCTCTTGTGTCTGCCGCTGCACGCGGTCCTGCATGCCGTCGATGTTCTTCATTCCGAAACCTGAGGCAAGGATTGTCACTTTCACCTTCTTGCCTAATTCCGGGTCGATGGTGGTGCCCCATTTCAGTTCGTAATCGTCAACTTTATTCAAGAAGTCGTGTACATCGTTCATCTCGTCCATCATTAGTCCCTCGCCTGAGCCGCTGTCGTTGCTGTATGCTATGTTGAACAGAATGCTCTTGGCATTGAACACGTCGTTGTCGTTGAGCAGCGGTGAGTTGAGCGCATCCTCTATGGCGTTCTTCACGCGGTTTTCACCTTCGCCGTAACCCGTTGACATGATTGCCACGCCACCGTCCTTGAGCACTGTGCGCACATCCTTGAAGTCGAGGTTTATGACACCGGGTATGGTGATAATCTCTGCAATGCTCTTGGCAGCCACGCTAAGCGTTGCGTCGGCTTTGGCGAAAGCCTCGTCCAGTGACAGTGCCTGATAAATCTCACGAAGACGCTCGTTGTTTACCACAAGCAGGGCATCAACGTGCTTCGCCATTTCCTCTACGCCGTCAAGAGCCTTGTCTATCTTCTTCTTGCCCTCAAAGGCAAAAGGTATAGTGACGATACCTACTGTAAGAATGTCCATCTCTTTTGACACGCGGGCAATTACAGGTGCTGCTCCTGTGCCCGTACCGCCTCCCATACCTGCGGTTATGAAGGTCATGCGGGTGCCGTCGGAAAGCATGTTGCGAATGGCATCGAGGCTTTGCTCGGCGGCTTGTCTGCCCACCTCGGGCTTGTTGCCTGCACCCAGTCCGTCGTCGCCGAGCTGTAAGTGTACCGGCACGGGTGAGCCGTTGAGTGCCTGACGGTCGGTATTGCATACCACAAAGGTAACATCGTGAATACCCTCGCGGTACATGTGGTTCACAGCGTTGCCGCCACCGCCGCCTACACCTATAACCTTGATTATGCTATGTGCTGTCTCCGGTGTGCCAAAGTCTACTATTGGCATATTGCTGATGTCTGTCATAATTGTCCTGTTTAGTCTGTTACAATGTTTTTTATGCTGTTACTCGTCCTCAGGGTCGGTCATCACTTTGCCGAATTTCTTTATCTGCCTCCACATCTTGTTTATCGGGCTGTTCTCGCGGCGCTTGCGGCGCTCTTCTGCTTCCTGCGCCTCCTTTTGGCGTTGCAACTCTGCTTCTTTCTCTTGACGCAGGCGTTCAGCCTCTTCTTCGGCGAGTTTTTTCTCGGCTGCCGTCTGCACGGTGCCCGGTGCAAGGTCGCCGGGCTTTCTTACCCGCATGGGGTCATTGGTGACTGTACCTTGTGATGTGGCTGCAGGCTCAAACAGATCGCCGGCTGTGGGCAGTTCGCCGCCGGCACAGTTGATGTCGCCCTTTGCCAATAGTCCGAGAATAGTGCAGAGTGTTCCGTTCTGCTGTTTCAATTCGGGCAGCGATGAATTTATGGTGTGTATTACAGAGCGCGCTATCCTGGTCTTGTCCATGTGATGGTGGTTTACGGTGAAAGCCTTGTCGATATTTGGAATATTTGCACCGCCACCAGTGAGGATTATTCCTCCAAGCAGCTTGTCGGCATAGCGCTGCGGTATCTGATATATTACATTCTCCACAATCTCCTGCATGCGTCCTTCCACAATATCTATGAACTTCTTTGCCTCCACGCTGTGTTCGGCATCAATGGGAATGGATAGACTCTCATCAATATCCTTGTACTCAGTGTATGCGCTCGCATATTTTAGTTTCAGGCGCTCAGCCTCGCTTTCCTCTATGTTGAGCGATGCTATGTCCTTTGTGATATTGTTGCTTCCCAACGGTATTACTGCAAGATGGCGCAGTATGTTCTTGCTGTAGACACTCACTGTAGTGGTGTCGGCACCTATGTCTACAAGGGCACAGCCGGAGCGGCGTTCAGCCTCGGTCAGCACGCTGTCGGCAAGGGCAAGCGGTGCAAGGAACATCTCTGCAACGCTGATGTTTGCAATCTCAAGACAGCTGTTTAGTTTGTCGTAAAATGCCTTGCGCTGCAGAATGGTGAGGTAGTTGCCTTCAAGATGAGAGCACTGCACGCCCACAGGGTCTATCTGCAGCTGGTTGTCCACAAGAAATTCCTGTATTGCAACATCGAGTATCTCCTGGTCGGGATATTTCATGTTGTAGTTTGCATCGTTCAGCTCGTCAATCATGTCTTGAGTAATCTGTGTGTCGACAGGCAGGTCGTTTTGCACCACATTGAGAATGCTGCGGATGCTCTGTCCGCCTATTCCCACATACACTTTGTGGATGCGTGTCTTCATTTTCATGCTTAGCTTGCCGACAATGCTCGTTATGCACTGGGCTGTCTTCTCAATGTTGTAAACCACTCCTTTGTGAATGAACGACGAGGAGTCTTCCTTAACGATAGCATTTACGGTGATGCTGCCGTCAAGATTCTTCTTGCCTGCAATACCTGTAACTTTGGACGAACCAAGTTCGATTGCTACTATAAATTCCTTTGCTGCCATCTTGTTATATCGTTTTGTTGTTTTTATTGCTTTGTTGTTTCTCTGCTGCCGTCGGCTGTGTGGCGCTGTTTCCCGTTGCCGGCTGTGTGGCGTTTCCGTCTGCCGTCTGTGTGGCTGCCTGTTCCTGCTGGCTGTCGGATTGTGGCGTCAGGACTGCCGGCGATTCCTGTTCGTCAGTGTCGTTGCGTCTGCATATAATCTGGTTGCTGAACTCCACACTGATATACTTGTATTTGTTCCAGCCCACTTTGCTTAGTCCGTAGCGGTAGAATTTCTCCAGACGGTCGAACTTCTTTTCTATTTCCGTGGCATCGCCTATAAATATAATATGTTCGCCCACGCGAGGCACCAGTTCCATCGTTCCGTCGTCGAGCACGTTGATTTGCTCTATCTGGTGGTTCCATATGTCACTGTGCACAATGTAGTTTGCCACCTCGCTCAGCGGTCCTTGTGCAAATTTCTGGGAAATGTTACCCGTGGCAATTATTATGTCGGCGGTGTATTTTGTCTTTCCCATCACTCCGCCGTGATTGTCAAGATAATAGTTGGAGCCGTTCTCAGCCATAATCCTTACAATCGGCATACGCTGTGTGAGCGATATGCTGATATTGCCGTTTTGTGTCTTGTAACACTGCACCTTGTCTACAAACGGGCTTGCCGTCAGCGCCTCTTCCATGTCGCGGCAGTTGATGGAGGATACAGGCTTGCCTAAAGGATAAAGTTTTTTCTGCTTCAGCATTTTCTTTATCTCGTCGGCATTAAGGAAGCCTGCCACCTGACTGTCGGTAATGTCTATCTTTACCTGCGAGCACAGCAGGTTGCTGTCATCGGGCTTGTTGAACGCGGTGACTGCAAACACGAGATACACTCCTAATAGGAGGTCCGCTGTTATCAGTATTGTCTTTTTCCAGTTTATCCTTATCATCTTTAATCCTTAGATGTGATATTTCTTGCGCAAAACGTCTGCTATGTTGTCGGTCTGGTTGTCAAGGTCGCCGGCACCCAGCACCACGAGCACTTCAAAGTCGTTGTTCTCAACATAGTCGATCACCTCGTCTTTCTTTATCATCGTTTTCTCCACACCCTCGGCAAGATTGTCGTAGATGAGCTTTGAGGTCACGCCCTCTATTGGCAGTTCTCTTGCCGGATAAATGTCGAGCAGCACCACTCGGTCGAGGATGCTGAGCGCATCGGCAAAGTCCTTGTAGAAATCACGGGTGCGTGTATATAGATGAGGCTGGAACATAGCCGTTATCTTCTTGTCGCTGTAGAGCTCGCGCAGACTCTTGGCACTCTGGTAGATTTCCTTAGGGTGATGGGCGTAGTCGCTCAGGAATACCAGGCGGTCGGTCTTTATGCGGAAGTCGAAACGGCGGTCCACTCCGCGGTAGGTCTTCATTCCCTCGCGCAGCTCGTCGGCAGTGCATCCGTTGAGCTGTGCCATAGCCATAGCCGCCACACCGTTTTCGATGTTTATCGGTATAGGTTGACCGAGCTCTATGTTGCTTACGTTTTCTATCGGCGATACAAAGTCGAAGGTTATGCCGCCATTGGCAATTTTGATGTTCTCGGCATGGAAGTCACCCTCGTCGCGGCTGTACTCATAGCGGCGCACACCATCCTGCAGCTCGTCCTTCATTTCCAGTCCCTTGCGTATTATCAGCGCACCTCCCGGCTGTATGAGGGTGGAGTAGTGGTGGAAACTCTCAAGATAGGCTTCTTTTGTGCCGTATATGTCGAGATGGTCGGGGTCTGTTGATGTTATGACGCTCATCCACGGGCGCAGCCAGTGAAAAGAGCGGTCGAACTCATCGGCTTCTATCACCACATATTCGTCGCTGCCGAATATATAGTTAGTATTGTAATTCTTCGATATGCCGCCCAGGAAGGCATTGCATCCCACATGGCTCTGGTGCATTATATGTGCACACATTGTCGATGTCGTGGTCTTGCCGTGGGTGCCTGCCACACACAGTCCTTTCATGCTGTGGGTCAGAGTGCCGAGCACCTGGGCACGCTTCTGCACCTCAAATCCGTGACTGCGGAAATAGCACAGCTCGGTGTGCTCGGCAGGTATTGCCGGTGTATACACCACAAGACAGTTGTCCTTGTTGAGACATTCCTGCGGAATCATTGCCACATTATCCTCGTAGTGTATCTGCATACCTTCCTTTATCAGCTGTGTGGTGAGTGCCGAAGGTGTCTTGTCGTAACCTGCCACAATGATACCTTTCTTAATGAAGAACCGTGCAATGGCGCTCATGCCAATGCCGCCGGCTCCTACAAAATATATTGCCTTTATATCTTCTGTCTTCATTTTTTCAGTGTTCAGTGTTTAGTGTTCAGTTAGGGCTATCACCTCTTCGGCTATTATCCGTGCGCTGTCGGGTAGCGCCAGTTTCAGAATATTTTCTGTGAGTCCGGCAAGCATAGCCTCGTCATTTACAGTCTTGAGCGCCAGCGGCAACAGTTGCTGCGCTGCATCAGAGTCTTTGACGAACAGGGCTGCATCGCGGTCGGACAGTGCACGGGCGTTCTTGGTCTGATGGTCTTCTGCCACATTGGGCGACGGAACAAGAATCACCGGCTTGCCTATGAGGCAGAACTCCGAGATACTGCTGGCTCCTGCGCGGCTCACCACGAGGTCGGCAGCCTTATATGCCGCAGCCATGTCGCTGATGAAGTCGGTCACGATGAGGTTTTGGGGCTGACGGTCCTTCAGCTGCTCCTTTATGCTGTTGAAGTAGTATTTGCCTGTCTGCCATATAAACTGCACGTTGTCCTGAGCCGCCTCCACCATGTCGATGTGCTGCAGTATGCTCTCGTTTACGGTACGTGCCCCGAGACTGCCGCCGATTATGGTGATTGTCTTCTTGTCGGGGGCAAGTCCGAACTGCCTGCGTGCATCCTCACGGCTGACGGTGCTGTTGAGCAGAGCCTGGCGTACAGGATTGCCGGTCTTAATTATCTTGTCGGCAGGGAAGAAGCGCTCCATGCCGTCGTATGCCACACATATCTTGTCGGCACCTGATGCCAAGACCTTGTTGGTCACTCCTGCGTATGAGTTCTGTTCTTGTATGAGACAGGTAATGCCCATCTTGTGGGCGGCGTTGAGGGTGGCGGCACTTGCATAGCCTCCCACTCCCACGGCAGCCATGGGCTTGAAGTCCTTAAGTATTTTCTTTACCATGCGCTTGCTCTTCAGAAAGTCGAGCATCACGCCGATGTTCTTTGGCGACCAAAGGGGGCGGATAAGTCCACGGACAGGCAGCCCCACAATCTCATATCCTGATTGAGGCACCCGCTCCATCTCCATGCGCCCTAATGCTCCAACAAACAGAATCTCTGTGTCGGGGCGCAATTCTTTTATTGCATTGGCAATCGACACTGCCGGGAAAATGTGTCCGCCTGTGCCGCCTCCGCTGATAACTATTCTCAGTTGCTTATCCATATTGTATGTTTTTTTGTTTTCTTATATTCTATGTCTCTAATTTGCCGTGGCCGTTTCCGTTTTGGCTTCCTTTGCATTTACTCTCTTTTTTGCCGTGCGGCTTATGCTCAGTATTGCTCCTATGTAGATGCAGTTGATTATGGTGGATGTTCCGCCCTTGCTCACTAATGGCAGCGGCTGACCTGTGACGGGAGCCAGTCCCACAGCCACGAGCATGTTGAATATCGCCTGAGTTACAAGCAGCAGCGCCAGTCCTATAGCAAGCAGCGCCGGGAAACTGTTCTCGCAGCGGTTGGCTATGCTTGCCGTGTGGAATAGCAGTATCACATAGAGGAATGCTACGAATATGGCGCCGCCGATGCCCATCTCCTCAATGATTATGGCATAGATGAAGTCGGAGAATGCCTGCGACAGGAAATCGCGCTCCACCGAGTTGCCGGGTCCCACGCCCTTGATGTTGCTCGACACAATGGCAATGTTGGCGTGTCCCACCTGAGCGTCGGCATCGAGGTCGAACTTGCTCGGTGGTATATTCTCATCGTTTGAAAACTTGTATATTCTTTTTTTCCATGTGCTGAAGCGGTGGAATACTTTGTCCACAGCCGATTTCTCAGTTTGCTTCACCTCAATCTTGTCTTCCTTATGCAATGCACTGTTTCCCTCTTTTTCCACGTCACCGCCAAGAATAAGCACAAGTGATACGAAAAGCACCACAATTCCTCCGCCAATACCGGTGAGCCATGCAAGCTGCTTTACCGGCACACGCCCGATAATCATCATGAAATACACCACGACGCAGAGCAGTAACGCCGTTGACAGGTTTTCGATGCCTATCAGGAAACAGAATATACCTGTGAGCACCATTATATATTTGAATGCCATGCGGTCGGCACCGCTGTCGGTCTGCAGTGTGCTCAATATCTGCGCTTCGGCAAGTATCATTGAGCCCTTTGCTATTTCCGAAGGCTGGAAACCGAATAGGGTACGGTTGGCACCATTGACATTCTCGCCGATGAAGAGCACACACACCAATGTTACCAGCGAGAAAAGGAGCATGGCTGGAGTGAACAGCTTGAAAAACCTGCACGGGATGTTGGTCACGATAATAGCCATGATTAGTCCTGCTATCATCGTGCTGCCATGTTTTGCAATCGGGGTGATATAGTCGTTACTCTTATAAGTCAGTCCGCTTGAGGCGCTGAACACCTCAATGATACTGATCATACATAGGAAGAAAAATACCATCCAGATGACCTTGTCGCCTTTAAATATGTTCCCTATTTTCTGGTTCATTTCTTAAATTAATAGAGAATAATTCTATTTGTTTTCTTTCAGTTTCTTAAAATTCTCCTTAAATTGCTCACCGCGGTCTTCCATGTTCTTGAACAGGTCGAAGCTGGCGCAGCACGGACTCAGCAGCACCGTTTCGCCAGGCTTTGCCAGCTCGTGGCATGCCTTTACGCAGTCTGCCATGCTGGCAGTGTCGGCTATGGGCAGGTTCAGACAGTCGAATGAGCGGTGCAACTTGCTGTTGTCCACACCGAGGAACACCAATGCCGAGCACTTCTCTTTCACCAGCGGGGTGATTTCATTATAGTCGTTGCCCTTGTCCACACCTCCGAGTATCAGCACACATTTGCCCTTGATGCTTTCCAGGGCAAAGTAACATGCGTCCACGTTTGTGGCTTTCGAGTCGTTGATGAACTCCACGCCGTTCACGCTGCCTATTTTCTCCAGACGGTGCTCCACGCCGGGGAAGTTCTTGATGTTCTCAATGATCATGTCCTCGGCAATGCCGGCTTTCTCGCAGGCTATCTTTGCCGCCATCATGTTGTATATGTTGTGACGTCCCTTCAGGCAGCACTCGTCCTGATTCAGTGTGAAGTCGCTCTCAGAGAACGGGCACAGCTCGCCGCCGATGTCGCTGCGCTTCTTCAGTTCCTCAGCTATTATCGGGTCGCCGCTCCAGTAGATAAACGCATCGTCCTTGGTCTGGTTTTGGGTTATGCGCATCTTTGCGTCGGTATAGTTCTGCATCTTGAAGTCGTAGCGGTCAAGATGGTCGGGAGTGATGTTGAGCAGTATTGCGATGTCAGCCTTGAAGTCGTACATGTTGTCGAGCTGGAACGAGCTGAGCTCAATCACATACCACGGGTGTGGATTCTCAGCCACCTGCAGTGCCAGTGAGTTTCCTATGTTGCCGGCAAGTCCCGCGTCTATTCCCGCCTTTGTCAGTATGTGGTAGATGAGGCTGGTGGTTGTAGTCTTGCCGTTGCTGCCTGTGATGCAAATCATCTTCGAGTCGGTATAGCGTCCGGCAAACTCAATCTCGCTTATCACGTGTATCCCTTTTTCGGCAATCTTCTGCATCATGGGTGCAGTGAAAGGAATGCCGGGACTCTTTATCACCTCGTCGGCGGCAAGTATCCGCTCCTCGGTGTGCTGTCCCTCCTCCCACTCAATGCCGTGGTCGTCGAGCATTTTCTTGTATGCGTCCTTTATCTTCGACATGTCCGACACAAACACGTCGAATCCCTCTTTCTTTGCCAGTACGGCTGCGCCGCATCCGCTTTCGGCAGCCCCGAGTACTACTATCTTTTTCATCTTTTAATCTTATCTTATCTTCAATGTTATGATTGTCAGAGCCGCGAGGATTATCGACACAATCCAGAAGCGGTTTACTATCTTCGACTCGTGGAACACTCTTACCGGTCCGCGGAACACATACTTGCAGCCGTCGATGAGCTGTTCCTGCTGTGTGCGGAAGGCATCGTGGATAGGCGTGCGCTTAAACAGCCTTTGCTGCACTCCGCGGCGCTTGCCTAATTTGAAGTAATACACCTGAAGCATTACGCTCAGGCTCTCCACAAAGAATATTCCGCAGAGTATGGGGAGCATCAGCTCCTTGTGGATAATTACAGCGCACACTCCGATAATGCCGCCGATAGTGAGACTGCCCGTGTCGCCCATGAATATCTGTGCGGGGTAGGCATTGTACCACAGGAATCCTATGAGTGCGCCTATGAATGCACACAGATATACCACAAGCTCCTGGCTGCCGGGAATGTACATTATGTTAAGGTATGCCGCATATTCAATATGGCTGGACACATAGGCGAGTATGCCTAATGCCACACCGATGATGGCGGAGTTTCCGGCACACATGCCGTCCATTCCGTCGTTTAGGTTGGCACCGTTGCTCACTGCTGTCACCACAAAGATTGTTACAATTACGAACAAAATCCAGCCTGCGGCGTTGCTGTACTTGCCACACCACGACATTATGCTCTCGTAGCTCATGTTGTGCTCCTTTATGAACGGTATTGTGGTTTTGAGCGACTTCTTCTCGTTCTTCTCATGCTTCACCACCATCTCGGTCTTGACACTTTTCTTGCTTTCCACATTCTCACGTATCACCGCATCGGGACTGAAGTAGAGCGTCAGTCCGATGATGAGTCCCAATATCACTTGCCCCACAATCTTGAAGCGCCCGGGCAGTCCTTCCTTGTTCTTGCGGAATATCTTGATATAGTCGTCAAGTCCGCCGAGAAATCCCAGCCATACAGTGGTGAGAATCATCAGCAGCAGGTAGATGTTTCTCATACGTCCGAACAGCAGCACCGGCACAAGTATGGACACTATGATTATCACACCTCCCATCGACGGCACTCCCACCTTGCTTATTCCGAACGGGTCGATTTTCACGTCGCGTTGTGTCTCGGTGATTTGCTTGCGCTTCAGGTATTTTATGAACTTCTCGCCAAACCACATCGAAATAATCAGCGACAGGATAAGCGCCAGGAGTGAACGGAACGATATGTATGCCCAGATGTGTGCTCCGGGAATGTCCCATTGTTCTAAGAATCTGAAAAAATAGTATAGCATGACTCTTGTGTATTATTTACATGTTTATCACTTTCCTCACCTCTTCCTTGTCGTCGAAGTGATGTTTCACGCCCTTCACGTCCTGATAGTCCTCATGCCCTTTGCCGGCAATCAGTATCACGTCGCCTTTCTGCGCCATCATGCAGGCTGTGCGTATAGCCTCGCGGCGGTCCACTATGCTGATGGTCTTCTTCATCTGCTGCTGGTCAAGTCCGGCGAGCATGTCGTTGATAATGTCCTGCGGCTCCTCAAAGCGCGGGTTGTCACTGGTTATTATCACACGGTCGCTCTGCTTGGCTGCCTCTTGCGCCATGAGCGGGCGCTTGCCCTTGTCGCGGTTGCCGCCTGCTCCGCACACTGTGATGATGCTGCCCTTGCCGTTTAGAACCTCGTGGATGGCTTTCAGCACGTTTTCCAGTGCGTCGGGGGTGTGGGCATAGTCCACGATGGCTGTCCAGCCCTCGGGTGAGTTTATCGGTTCAAGTCTTCCACTCACGCTTTTCAGGGTGCTCATCACAAGGAGAATGTCCTCGGGAGCCTTGCCGAGCATTGTTGCAGCGGCGTATACAGCCAGCAGGTTGCTCACGTTAAACTTTCCGATGAACTGCACTCCCACCTCGCGGCCGTCGATGTCGAGATACATTCCCTCGAAATGACATTCTATGATGCGTGCCTTGAAGTCCGCCATGCGCTGTGTGGAGTAGGTCTTCACTGTGGCTTTGGTGTTCTGCACCATCACCATGCCGTTTTTGTCGTCGGCGTTGGTAATGGCAAAGCTGCCCTTTGGCAGTGAGTCGAAGAACGCCTTTTTGGCATCGCGGTAGTTCTCGAAAGTCTTGTGGTAGTCCATGTGGTCGCGGGTGAGGTTGGTGAATATACCGCCCGCGAATGTCAGCCCTCCGATGCGCTTCTGGTGGATGGCGTGGCTTGAACACTCCATGAAGGCATATTCGCAACCCTCGTCAGCCATTCTGCCCAGCAGCCTGTTCAGCTCTATCGGGTCGGGAGTGGTATGGTCGGTGGGTATAGCCTCGTCTTCAATATAGTTGCACACGGTTGACAGCAGACCGCATTTGTGCCCCATCTTGCGGAACATATTATATAATAATGTGGCGATGGTTGTCTTGCCGTTGGTGCCGGTCACGCCTACGAGCTTCAGCTTGGCTGTAGGATTGCCGTAGAATGTGGTGGCAACCTGCCCCACACAGTCTTCGGTGCTTTCCACCTTAACGAATACTGCCCCGGAGGTGTTCTCCGGCACATTTTCGCAAAGCACGGCACTTGCACCCAGCTCTATGGCTTTTGCTATGTAATTGTGCCCGTCTGTAGTGGTGCCTTTGATTGCCACGAATAGATGCCCTTTCTCTATCTTGCGGGAGTCGATGTTGATGCCCGTAATCTCCACTTCAGCATCGCCGTTGGTGATGCTGATGGGGCTTATTCCTTTTAACAACTCTGATAGCTTCATAATATTTCTTTTTTCATTTTTCACTTCAATACCAGCTCACATGCCTCTCCGTTTTTTATCTGCCTGCCCGGCTCAATGCTCTGTGATGTCACCTTGCCGCGCCCTTTGATTCTTACGCTCACTCCCCGGCTTTCCAGCAGATATACGGCATCGCGCGCTCCCATTCCGTTCACATCGGGCATTAGTCCGCGGTTTATGTTCTGCGTTTTCAGTGCCACGTAGTTGTTGGATATGTTTGCCTTGCCCCATACCGGGTTTGAGGTAAGCGAGGCTGTGTTCCAGTCAACATCCTGCTTTATGTTGAGCCACTCCAGCACGGCGCTTGCCGATGTGAGGTTGCCGTTTTTAACGTCGGGTATCATCACCGATTCCTCGTCGCGGGCATCCTCAACCCTCATCTTCAGGTTGCGTGCCATTATTCCCTCGGCTATGTTGTGAAACACCACACCGCTCATTCCGCCGCCGCTTGCCGGCAGCCCGGTTTTCTTGATAGTCACAATGCACGAGTAGCGCGGCGCATCGGCAGGGAAGAATCCAGCGAAGCTGAGCAGATAGCTCACCTGTCCGCTTTTGTAGCCTCCCGCTCCTTGTGAAATCTGTGCCGTGCCGGTCTTGCCTGCCACCTTGAACTTCTTGCTGCCGGCTTTTCTTCCCAGTCCCTGGCTCACCACATGCTCCAGGACAGTCTGCATGGTCTTTACTGTAGACGGTTTGGCTATTCGCTCCTTTATCACCTGCGGGGCATATTCGGCTATCACCTCTCCGTTTTTCACCACTTGCTTCACAAATCTCGGGCGCATCATCCTGCCGTTGTTTGCAATGGCGTTGTAGAACGTGACGGTGGAGATTGGCGGCACCTGTGTCTCGTAGCCAATGCTCATCCATGGCAGTGCTGTCTTGCTCCAGTTCACATATTGTCCATGTTTGTTGCGCTGGGGCATGCGTATTATTGGCTTGCTGCTGCCCATGAGCGGTATCTTAAGGTCTTCGGCGATACCCACGCGGCGCAGCCCCTCAACAAACTTCTCAGGATTGTTGCCGTAGTGGTCGTCAATCATCTTGCTCACACCTATGTTTGAGCTTACCTCCAGCGAGCGTGCCACGTTTATCACTCCATAGCCGCCTTTATTCCAGTTGTGGTCTTTCATGTTTCTGCCGTGCATCTGCATCACTCCGCAACCGGTGTCTATGCGGTAGGTTGTGTCCACCACTCCGTCGTCGAGCGCCACCATCACCGATGCCGTCTTGAACACTGAGCCCGGCTCCAGCAGGTCGCTCACGGCATAGTTCTTGCGCTCACGGTACTCGCCGTCGCCGCAGCGCTCCACGTTCACTATCGCCTTTATATCGCCCGTGGCTACCTCCATCACTATTGCCACTCCCTGCCATCCGTTCACCTCAGGCAGTTTCAGCTCCTCTATCAGCGCGCGCTCGGCAAGGTCCTGGATGCCCACGTCGATGGTTGTCACAATGTCGGCTCCGTCAACAGGCGGCGTCACGGGTATGCTCATGAACTTGTTGAGTATCTTCTGGCGCTTGTTTACTCCGTTCTTTCCGCGCAGTATGGAGTCGTACGACAGTTCCAGTCCCATGCGTGCGGAGTCCTTTGCGCCATACATCTCTCCCACGGTGCGTCCGGCAAGCGAACCGAACGGCTTTCTGCGTGCATTGAATTCCTCCACGTGAAAACCGCTCTTGTTGGGCGACTCGCACAGCAGCGGCAACGATTTCACGTTCTGATAGGTGTCGTAGCTTATGCGGTAGGGCCATATAGCCCAATGGCGCGACTTCTTGGCGCGCCCCTCATCGAGATGTTTTTTAAATGCCGCCGCACTTTTGGTGGGGAATATCTCGTGCAGGCCCGTGCATATTGAGTCCACTTTCTCTTTCCATATCGAGTCGCTGCGGTGGGCGTTCCATGCCGAGTCCTTGCGCTCGTCATATCCGGCGCGGAAGTCCATGAATATCTTAAACTCAGGAATGCTGCTTGCCATAAGCTCGCCGTTGCAGCTCAGTATGTTGCCGCGGTTGGGCTTTACGTCCACTGAGTCGCGCTTCAAACGGTCTGCCACCTGAGTCCAATAGTCTTTCTCTGCCACCATTATATAGCCTGCCTTTACGATTACTAAAACGCAGACTGCGGTGAGCATCCAGACTATTGCCAGATACCGTGGTATTATCTTCTTATTGTTGAACTTTGCCATTTATTAATGCATAATTCTTAATTGACTTTGTCGTTTTTTCACTCCTCACTCACATATATTATATATGGTGGTTTGTCGCTTGTTTTCAGCAGCGAGTCGTTTTGTTGCTTCAGCATTTTCAGTATGTGACTCTCCCTGCACCGCTCAGTCAGCTCACTCGATGTAGACAGAGCCTTGTATTTTGCATCCTTCAGACTGGTCTTCAGCTTGTTTATCTGTATCATGTCCTGCTGACACTGATAGCGGAACGCCACGTATGCGAATGTGAACAGCACGATGAGCAGCATCAGCCATATCTGTGAGCGTATCCACCGTGCGCTGAGCATGTTGCCGCCGAGAATCTCCCTGAAGGTGATGCGTGACGATGGTGTCGCGTCTTCCTCACGGGCATTGTCGTTGAGCTTCTTTATGGCGGCGTTGAACTTCTGTTCCGCAAGACTTTTCTCGTCCTTTATCTCTTCAGCTGTATTTGATTGACTTTCGTCGATTTTCGATTCTTCACTCTTCATTGACTTTGTCGATTTTCGGCTGCACCTCGGAAAAGCTCAAGCGAGCTTGGCTCTTCACTCGGTTTGCACTAAAATTCTTCACTCTTCATTTTTTCTGCGATTCTCAGTTTTGCGCTCCGGCTGCGCGGGTTGCGCTGCATCTCCTCGCTGTCCGAGGTTACGGGCTTGTTTTTCACGAGCTTAAAAGGTGACTCTATGCGCCCGTAGAAATCTTGTTTCAACTTTCCCTCGGTGTTGCCCGTTTTCATGATGTTTTTCACCATTCGGTCTTCCAGCGAGTGATATGTTATCACGCTCAGCCGTCCGTTGCCCGCCAGCAGCTCCGTTGCGCTCTGGAGCATCTCCCGCAGTGCGTCCATCTCGTGATTCACCTCTATCCGCAGCGCCTGAAACAGTTTTGCCATATCCTTCTTCTCCCTTTCACGCGGCATCAGCTTTTCCACTGCGCTCAGCAGCTGGCTTATCGTCGTTATCCGCTGCTGCGCTCTTGCCTTGACTATCGCCGCCGCAAGTTTCCGTGAGTTTTTCAGTTCTCCGTAAAGGTATAGCACGTCGGCAAGCCGCTCTTCGTCGTAGTCGTTCACTATGTCGGCGGCAGTCTTCCCTCCGCGCTGGTTCATCCTCATGTCTAATGGCGCGTCCTCATATCTGAACGAGAATCCCCGCTGACTGTCGTCAAGATGATGGCTCGACACCCCAAGGTCGGCAAGCAGTCCGTCTATGTGCTCAATGCCGTAGTAGCGCATCCAGTTTTTCAGATATCTGAAGTTGCTCCTTACGAATGTCAGCCGCTGGTCGCCGACGATGTTCTGCTCGGCGTCGGGGTCTTGGTCGAAGCTGAACAGGCGCGCCGTGCCGTCCATGCGGCTGAGAATCTCGCGCGAGTGCCCGCCGCCTCCGAATGTCACGTCAACATACACGCCTCTGGGCTTTATGTTCAGCGCATCGACACTTTCCTTGAGCAACACCGGCACATGATAACCTTCGGCTGTTATTATCTCGTCGTTTTTTTTCATTGCTTACCAACTAAACACTAAACATTCCTCACTCCACACTCTCCATAATGCTTTCAAGCGCCGAGCCGAAGTCCTCAGCCTTCATAAACGGCTCCTCAGCATTGTCGTTGCTCCAAATCTCTATGTAGTCGTTCATCCCGATAAACCTCACGTCCTGACTGATGCCTGCCATCTGCATGTTGCGCTTGCTGATGAGAAACCTGCCGTTGCCGTCGAGCTGTATCATCTCTGCCTCGGCAAGAAACTGGCGGTAAATCATCTGGTGCTCCTTGTTCCAGCGGTTCAGCTGCGAGCGCAGTGCGTCAAGCTGTTCGTACCACACGCTTTCGGGATAGAGCGTAAGGCATTTTTGGAATATGTCCTTGCGCATAATAAGCCGCTCTTCGCCAGCAGCCTGTAGCTGTTTGCGAAGTACAGAAGGGAGGAAAACCCGCCCTTTTGCATCCAATTTTGCTTCTATGTTTCCTAACAGTCGCACGCGTACTTATTATATCTTTTTGAATTTTGTTTGCAAAGATAATGATTTTTCCCCACATTACACCACTTTTCCCCACTTTTTTCTGATTTTAACTTTTAGAAACATTTTCATCCTCTCTGTATTCGCAATTCTGAACGATACGTTTGCGGTGCTGAACGATACGTTTACGGTTCTGATCGATACTTTCACGACTCTAAATCGTTTATTGGCGACTCTAAATCGCCGATTGTCAGTTCTAAATCGGCGATTTACGGTTCTGTTTTTGCAGAAAACACATTTTTTTTGCCGTTTTTTCTCATAGTCCAACCCAAATGAGGATATTGTTTTGTTATTCAGGAGTTTGCGTGATTTTATAGTCCAACCCAAGTCCAAC
>JAUNSB010000022.1:0-29327 GCA_030539375.1 Prevotella sp. | reverse complement strand
TGGGTTGGACCTGGGATGGACTTGGGTTGGACTATGAAAATATGTAATTCCCTGTTGTTCAGTGCAATATCCCTGTTTGGATTGGACTATGTGAAATTTTGCCTCAAAAAATATTTTTTTATTATTTTACCACAGGACACGTCAAACTCTATGTTGTTTTTATTTCAAATTTTTTCGGATTCGGTTCTGTAGTATTTTTATCTTTTCAATTAGCCTGTCGTATGACAGGGTGTCGTGTCCATAGATGAAATGTTTCCGCATATTCTCGTAATCCTCTTTCCATTCTTGCATAATGTTTTCCGGGGGAATGAAATTTATGGTTTCAGAGTTGTGCGTAGTATAATCTATGCCAGGAATGTTGTTGAACACGCTTCTGTGTCGCACTATTTCCATATATAGCCCTGTGTCGGATAAAGCCTCAATGCCAAACGGCATATCCATGATTCTTTCTAAATCGTATAGGTGACGTGACATTCTGTAACTTCTTGGCTTTTCTTTTTGGAATTCTTCATGAAGCAGGAATATCTTTTCCAAAAATGTTCTTGTAGGGACGACAGTTTTGAAACTCACTGTGACATCTTCCGATTCTGTTACAGACTCTGAGATAAACGAGCGCAATGTTTTTTGTTGTACTGGCTCGTTCATTGACAGACAGCTAATTTCGATTTTTACTCTTGGCTGTAGGTATTCTGATGCTTCCGGGACAATGCTGTTGTAGTTGACGTAAACCACCGAAGGGTGTGTGTCAGCCCTCATTTCGTATGTTACACCGTCTTTTCTCTTTGTTGTTTCAGCTTCTACTGTGAATTGTGTCACTCTCATTGAAGACAGGACTGTTTCCAGCTCATCCGGCAATTCACGGACAATATAATGGCGCGCCGTCCTTCTTGCCTTTGCCAATTGACTGTTGGAGGTGCCGGTAATTGCGAAACGTCCCTCTCTTTTCATGGCGATGTCTATGTCCTCGCTGAAGCGTTCTATCAGCTGCCATCCCTTGGACAGGCTGGTACCACCTTTGAACGACATCAGCGATGAGTATTGTGTGAGCGACAATGCTTTCAGTACCATTGTCACCCACCAGTCTTTTTCTACAGCAAGACGTGGAAGTCCTGTTTTTGCCGCAGCTATGTCAATAAGCTGCAACCGTTCTGTCTCGTTGTATTGTTGCCAATGCTTCATTTTTTTCTGTGATTAAAGGTTTTATGATTGTTTGAATCCATGCTGGAGCCAAAAGCAGATCATGATTGAAGTCTTTCTTGTCTTTTGCCTTATTCATGTAAAGTGCCAATGAGGATAATGTTTCTTCGTTGATGTGCTCTTTGCCTATATCTCTCAAAGCCTGTACTATAAGTGGAATAGTTGTACCCTTGTAAGCAAAATTCTTGGGCGCGGCATGTTTGAAGCGGATGAAACGATTGCCTATGTTTATGGTCCGTGAAGAGCCTGTGGTAAGATAAGAGACCGTCATTGGAATTTGAGTCGATAACCCTAAGATGTTTGCGGCAGTGCTGCCTGTCGGCATAATCTTTACATAATCCCTTTGGGCTATCTCCTTGGCAACGGTCTCCAAAGGAGGAGGCACCTCGCCAAACCTTGATTGCATGGGTTTAATATAAATTCCATGACTCAAATGAGACACAAGACCGGCAAGGCGAGCTTGCAGAAAAATTTTTCTTATAGTTTCCAAGGAACCTAATTCTGCAAAATCGCCAAGAAAGAACACTGAATGTGGCGGACTTTCTTTCAGTCGCTTGAATATGTCCGATTTTATACTCTCATACATTTTTACAATTAACTTATTTTAATACCGAATTTTCTCAAATATTTCGGTGCAAAATTACAATAAATTTTTGAAAATAGACATGGTTTAGTCAAAAAAATCTTTTATATGCAAATAATTTTTCATTTTTAGGTGTCTTTGTCACTTTTCTGTAAACTTTCAAGAAAATAATGCGCTGCGGCGCAAGAAAACTGACAAAATATTTGTCAGTGTGGCGCTTTTTCCTTACTTTTGTGGCGCTTTCCCTTGATGGGCTGCTCCGGCGGCAATGATTGGGTCAGCACTTTTTATACATTAAAGGCGTTTACAGACGCTTTGGTTTTGACGATAGAGAATCTCGCAAATTCAACGATTTGTCAAGAACAAAGCAACGTGAACGCCCCAGTAAGGTATATATACATAATCCCTTACTCCCTCTTGTCGGTTCTTGTCGGCAGGAGCGTTTGTGGATTTATTTATATATCATCTTCCGTGGGGCTATGGCGTTGCTCGTTTCGACAAATCGGGCAATGCGAGAGCCTTCTATCGTGGAACGGGCAAGCGAACTGGCTCCACTTTTTTTGTATAATGTGAGATAATGAATGGCACCTGATGATGCTTAGTATTAATTTTAAACACATTATATTATTTATGAAACAAAAAAACTTTAAACTTGTTTGGCTGATAATTGCAGTCATGGTGTTGGCGTTTGTGCCAAAAGATGCGGAGGCAGAGGATGCTGTGGATTATACCATAGATACCAGCGATAAGCCTGAAGGTGGAGGGACAAAAGAAAACCCTTATCTAATTAAAAACAAGAATCATCTTTATTGGTTTGCGGCATTGGTTAATGGAAGATTGGGTGGTTACGACGCAAATCAACAATCAGCTTGCGCAAAACTTATTGCAGATATAACTGTGAACGCAAACTTACTCACAGATAAGATCAGTACTGATAACGGAACAATAAAATATGGAGTAACTGATGATGTTTATGAATGGATTCCGATAGGAACTTCTGGAAATCCATATACCGGCACATTCGACGGTAATAATCATACCATCAGCGGGCTGTATATTAGTTCGGGCAATTATAAAGGTCTTTTCGGACGGTGTGGAAAAAAAGAAAATGACATTATTTATCCCTGCACAATCAAGAATGTTGGCGTTATTGGCTCTTATATTAAAGGAACGTCTTATATTGGTGGTGTGTGTGGAACTATCAATTATGGAACCATCGAGAATTGTTACAATACAGGAATTGTCATTGGAACAAATTATGTTGGCGGAATATGTGGATCTGTATATAATGCATCGTGCACAATATCAAATTGCTACAATACAGGTGATGTTAGCGCAACGGGAAATGACGCTCCTGTTGGCGGCGTGTGCGGGAAGAGTTGGGGGACAATCGAGAATTGCTATAACACAGGTGATGTCAGCGCAACGGGAAATTATGCTGATGTAGGTGGCGTGTGCGGAAATAATGCCAGTGGTGGCATTATCCAATATAAGCGTGCAAACCTGGCTGTCGGGAACTATGGCACCATTTGCATGCCATACGCAGTGGCGGCAGGGAAAATCGTAGGCGCTGAGTTTTACAGCATAGCCGGTAAGGAAGAAAAGGATGATGGCACAGTAGCTTCTGTGTATCTTGAGAAAGTGACGGGTGATTTGGTTGCAGGTCAGCCATATATCTTCAAGGCTAAAGCTGAAACATTGACCTGCACAATCACGTCGACCAGTGGAGAGGCAGAAGAAGCCGGCAGCCATAACGGGCTTATTGGCTGCTTTACAAATATAGATGTGCCGGAGGATGATGAAAGCCACAAATGTTACGTGCTGAAAAACAATGAATTATATAAGCGCGGCACACAAGACTGGAAGATTGCTGCCGGCAGGGGATATATAAATATGAAAGATGTACCGGAATATAATCCCCAGTCAGCACCAGCCAAGGGTGTAATAAAGATGGGAGTTTCTGGCGACGGCACTACTGGCATTGGCGCGGTGACGGCTGAGCACGACAACGTGTATTACAACCTGCAGGGACAGCGCGTAGCCGCTCCCTCACGCGGAATTTATATCGTAAACGGAAAGAAAGTAATAATAAAATAGCATTTAAGATATGGAAATGAAGACAAAGAAAAAATATGTGGCACCAAAGATGACTGTGATTGAAACCTCGCCAACAAGCATTCTGGCTGGGTCGGGACCAGAGCCGCAGGTGCTTGACGTTAGCAACGATGATTATACGCCAGTTGGCGATGAAGGCTATTGGGGCGACTGATACTCTTGCAGCACTTTAGTTAATCTCATAAAAGCAGAAAACGTTTCCTTTCAAAATGGATTTATGCCTCTATTTTGAAAGGAAACGTTTTTGATTTTGAGTAATGAATTATATTTCACCATGTTATCCACTTAAATATGTCTTAGTTCCTTATTTTCAATGTCTAGCCTTGGTGTCTGTGTCATGTTTTTGAAACCTTTTTATCACATTTTTGGTTCAAAAAATATTTTTCCACTGCGTGCTCCGCACTGACACGGCTGCTCTTTGAGCACACACTGCTGGCTTCGCATAAAAGAAGAGCCACACTGCATCATCATACGATGATGGATTGGCATCCTTTGGATGACACGGCTCGTTGGCGCATTGTGGTAGGGGCTAAAGCAAGCCGTGTGATCGCTTTAGCGGTTCCAGTCTACTGCCAAGGGCAATGCAGTGTCAGCATGAATTATCACGGCAGTAAGAAAGCCGTGTCCCCCGCAGGGGTGCCGTGTCAGCTCGTCAGAGCGCAGTGGATAATATTCTCAGAACCGCCAGATTTTTGTTTTTTAAGTTTTTTTATTGCATAATATTCTTATTTCCACTGAAAATGTGTTAATTTTGCACCTTGGTTATGAAACATAGTGACAGAATGAGCACTCTTACGGAAAAAACAATCGATATAGACAGTCTGTTGAAGAGCAAGATGGGCAGCAAGGCACGATGGGTGCCGCGGCCGCTTGTGTCGTGGCTGAAACACATCATTCATCAGGACGAGGTGAACAGGTATCTGTGGGAAAGCCGCCATCTCAGCGGTACGGAATGGCTGGAGGAGTGTGTGCGCTATCTCGACATGACACTCGACATCGTGGGTGCTGAGAACCTGCCGGCAAAGGACGACGGCAAGCTATATACTTTTGTGAGCAACCACCCGCTGGGCGGTGAGGACGGAGTGGCTTTGGGAGCCATCATAGGCAGACACTACGACGGGCGTTTCCGCTATCTTGTGAACGACCTGCTGATGAACCTGCCGGGACTGGCGCCCGTGTGCATTCCCATCAACAAGACGGGCAAGCAGAGCCGTAACTTCCCCGCAATGGTGGAGACGGGCTTCAAGAGCGACAACCACATGCTGATGTTCCCCGCAGGCATCTGTTCGCGCCGCAGGGACGGGGTGATACGCGACGTGGAGTGGAAAAAGACATTCGTAGTGAAGTCGGTGGAGTATCAGCGCGACATCGTGCCAATACATTTCGGCGGTCAGAACTCCGACTTTTTCTATAAGCTGGCGAATTTCAGCGACAAGCACCTGAAGTTCAACCTTGCCATGCTGTTTCTCGTTGACGAGATGTACAAGAACGTGCACAAGACATTCCGCATAGCCATCGGCAAGCCGATACCGTGGCAGACGTTCGACAAGTCGAAAACCGCTGCACAGTGGGCGCAATGGGTAAAGGAAAGGGTTTACGAGCTGTAACCGTAATCGTGAAGTGACGTCACTGACACACAGACATACTTACTAAAAACTGAAAATGGAACAAGAGATAATAAAACCGGTAGACAAGGAACTCATCATGAGCGAGCTCACCCCTGAGCGCCAGATGAGAATGACCAACAAGAGCAACAACGAGATATACATTGTGGATGCCCACAATGCCCCTAACACCCTGCGCGAGATAGGACGGTTGCGCGAGATTGTGTTCCGTGAGGCTGGCGGAGGAACGGGCAAGGAAGTGGATCTTGATGAGTTTGACACATGCGAGAACTGCTACAAGCAGCTCATTGTATGGAATCCTGATGCACAGGAAATAATAGGCGGCTACCGCTATATTCTGGGCACTGATGTGAAGTACGACGGCAACGGTCAGCCGATTCTTGCCACAAGCCACATGTTCCATTTCTCACAGAAGTTCATCGATGACTATATGCCATACACCATAGAGCTGGGACGCTCGTTTGTGTCGCTCGAATATCAGAACACGGGCAAGCACGCCTCGAAGTCGCTTTTCGCCCTCGACAATCTTTGGGACGGGCTTGGCGCGCTCACGGTGATAAAGCCCAACGTGAAGTACTTTTTCGGCAAGATGACCATGTATCCCTCGTATATTCGCAGGGGCAGGGACATGATTCTGTATTTCCTGAAGAAGCATTTTGAGGACAAGGAGCATCTTATCATCCCGATGAAGCCGCTCATTATAGAGGAAGATCCGGAAGAGCTTGCCAAGCTGTTCTGCGAGGATGACTTCAAGGACGACTACCGCATACTGAACCGCGAGGTGCGCAAGCTCGGACTCAACATCCCGCCATTAGTGAATGCCTACATGGGACTGTCGCCCACGATGAAACTGTTCGGCACGGCAATCAACTACGGTTTCGGCGATGTGGAGGAGACGGGAATACTTATTGCCGTTGACGAGATTCTTGAGCAGAAGCGTGTGCGCCATATCGACTCATATATAAAGGAGCATCCCGAGGCATTGCAGATTACGAGCGGTGCAAACAAGGTGATCTATAAGGAAAAGGACGTGTGACACGGTCCGCACAATAAATAACGGAAACTAATAACTAAAACATTCAGATTTATGCAAAAGGTACTGTACATATTCATTCTGTTGGCACTTTTTGCAAGGGTGCCGGCACAGGAGCGGTTTCGCAGCATCGACGATGCCGATCCTGTGGTGCTTCTTGGCGACCGAATAGAATATAAGGGACAGACGGTGACGCTCGGTCACCGTGCTATCTATGTGGACGGCAGTTTGCCCGATGAGGTGGTGGCAAACCGCAAGTATGTTTATAATTCTTTTGTTGAGGCTGCCAGACATTTCGTTGACGGAACAGAGGAAGAGCCGATGCGGGTGTATATCGCTCCATACGTATATTGGGTGGACAATCCCGATGTGCCTGCCGTGGCGGTGGGCAGTGACGGACGTGAACCGTTCGGCATGATAATAAAATGCCAAAATCTGCACCTCATAGGACTTGCCGACGATGCCAACAACGTGGTACTGGCATCGAAGCGCGGACAAACCCAGGGGGCAGTGGGCAACTTCACCATGTTCGATTTCTGGGGAGACGGCTTGCAGGTGAGCAACATGACGCTCGGCAACTTCTGCAATGTCGACCTTAACTACCGCCTTAGACCGGAGCTTAATATCCGCAAGCGTGGCGAGGCAATCACTCAGGCTCACGTGGCATACTGTCACGGCGACAGGGTCGTGGCGCGCAATGTGCGTTTCATCAGCCGGCTGAACATGAATCCCCTCAACGGGGCGCGCCGCATACTGTTCGACCGATGCCACATGGAGTGTACCGACGATGCTCTCACGGGCAACGGCGTATATCTGCAATGCACCTTCGGATTTTACGGACAAAAGCCATTTTACACCACCCACCGTTGTGGAGCGGTGTTTCTCGACTGCGATTTCTACATGCGCTCGGCAAACAGCGTGATGGCATTCTGCAAGGCAAGCGGACCGCTGACCGTTATCGACTGCCGCTATCATGCCGCTGACTCAACATATATAGCGTGGGCGAACTATCCCGATGCCACACTGCGATGCTATCAGTCGGGATTCACTCTCAACGGCAAGCCATATACCGTGGGTAACCGCAATCCGCAGAACACCATCGACATAACCAGTCTTCCGCTGCTCAACGCCTTTGTAGTTGACGGTGAGGGTGGAAGACAATATAATATAGGTAATCTTCTTAATGGCGACGATGGCTGGATGCCTTCGATAATCGACTGCCCGGGCAGACATGCCACACAGTATGTCAAGGGTGATGAGATGCCCGCTGCCCTGATTCTCAATAAGAAAGAGGTGGAACTGCGCACGGGCGAGGCTCCCGTTGTGCTTCATGCCGCTGCCATGCGCCATGCCGGCTACCGCTGGCAGGGCAAGCAGCCAGCAATACATTGGCGGGTGCCAGAGGAGTATTCGTCGTGTGTACGTCTGTCAGCTTCTATGGGCGACAGCATAACGGTGGAGTCAATAAACAACAGCGATACTCCCGCCGAGTTTTGCATAGAGGCATACACCGGCAGCGGACTGCACGCCGCGGTGAGGGTGACGGCAAAACCGGCATTGCTGCCGCAACCTGAGTTTACGGCAAAGCCATATATAATAAAGAAAGGTGGCGACAGGCTTGAAGTGGAATATGCCCTGAATCTTGACGGCAGGCGCGACATGTCGGAAGTGACATGGTATCGTGCGTGGAAGGCTGACCTCAGCGACTCGGTGGCTGTGGCGGTGAGCCGCGACGGTGTGCCGGAGACGGCATATCCGCTGAGTGCTGCCGATAACGGCTGTTATGTCATTGCCAAGGTTGTGCCGCGCCATGTGCGCAGCCGCAACGACGGTGTGGCGGGGATTGCCGTGATGAGGGTAGGAGTTTTAGGAAAGGTAGGAGATGTAGGACAAGTCTGTGAAAACCGCCAGCAAGCTTTGGATGTTGATTTCCGCACGATGCCCTCAGCCAACCAGCCGAGGATAATCCCTGGATGCTGGACCTTGGACGGATACAAGCCTGCCGACACTGCCGAATATGACTGGACATTCAATCCAGAAAAGGATATGTGGACCTATGGCGAGGGATTTAACGGTGCTGTGGGCAAGGGAATGCTGCAGGCACAGCGCGGGGCAAGGATGATGTACACTCCTGTGGATGGCGGCAAGCCGTATGGCGACATGAGCGTGGTGCTCGATGTCGATCCAACGAAGACTGCCGGGCAGGGCTTTGGCAGTGCCACGGGACAATACATGGACGTGTGCTTGAAATGGGATGCCGCCACGCTCAGCGGCTATGCCCTGCGCATCATCCGCACGGTGAAGCACGCCAAGGCGGTGGATTTCCTGCTCGTGAAATATGACAATGGCAGGGTTACTACAATCACCGACCCTGTGTCGGCGATATGCTACCGCACGGGCTGCACCATCAGCCTCGACATCACGGGCAGCACCTTTACGGCAAAGGTCGTTACCGCCACGCCTCTGCCCGACGACTCTCCTTTGGCAAAGACCGTGAACCTCAGTGCCACAATCACCCCCAACGGCTACGGCGGCATTGCCATACAGCACACAGGCAGCTGCGGCGAGAGCACAACGATGCTCCACCGGCTGAGGGCGGAATGGAAAAACAAGGGGAGTTAGAAGGAAAACCAACAAAAACTAAAAAGATATGAAAGAACAAACATCATTGCCCGAAAACGCGTTTCGGGAACTGAAAGAGGGTGAGAGCTATGAGCCCGTAATGTCGCCTCATCGCCAATATCCTGAAGTAAACTCATGGTCGGTGACATGGGGTATTCTCATGACCATGCTGTTCTCGGCAGCTGCCGCCTACCTCGGACTGAAGGTGGGACAGGTGTTCGAGGCTGCCATCCCCATTGCCATCATTGCTGTGGGCGTGTCCACTGCCGCAAAGCGTAAGAACGCGCTTGGCGAGAATGTCATCATCCAGAGCATCGGAGCATGTTCGGGAGCCGTGGTGGCAGGTGCCATTTTCACGTTGCCCGCCATCTATATTCTTCAGGCAAAGTATCCTGAGATGAGCGCGTCGTTTGCAAAGATATTCATCTCCTCGCTGCTTGGCGGTATCATCGGAATCCTGTTCCTAATTCCGTTCCGCAAGTATTTCGTGAGCGACATGCACGGCAAGTATCCCTTCCCCGAGGCTACCGCCACCACACAGGTGCTCATGAGCGGCGAGAAGGGTGGGGCACAGGCTAAGCCGCTGCTCCTTGCCGGACTCGTGGGCGGTCTCTACGACTTTATCGTTGCCACCCTCGGCTGGTGGAACGAGAACTTCACCTCGCGCTTCTGCGAATGGGGCACGATGCTTGCCGATAAGACAAAGCTCGTGTTCAAGATCAACACCAGCGCTGCCGTGCTCGGACTCGGCTATATCATCGGCTTCAAGTACGCGCTCATCATAACGCTCGGTTCGCTTGCCGTGTGGTGGCTGCTCGTGCCGGGTATGAACATCATTTTTGCCGACCAGGTGCTCAACACGTGGGACCCGACAATCACTCAGACCGTCAGCCAGATGTCGGCAGAGGACATCTTCCGCTCATACGGCAAGTACATAGGCATCGGCGCCATTGCCATGGCGGGCATCATCGGCATCATCAAGTCGTGGGGAATCATCCGCGGCGCTGTGTCGCTTGCCGTAGGCGAGATGAAGGGTAAAAGCGATGCACAAAAAGAGGTTATCCGCACCCAGCGCGACATATCGTTTAAGATTATCGCCATTGGCTCGCTTGCAGCCATCGCTGTGATATTCCTGTTCTTCTGGTTCGGGGTGATGCACAACTTCCTGTTTGCCGTTGTCGGCATATTGCTGGTGGCAGTCATTGCGTTCCTGTTCACCACCGTGGCAGCAAACGCCATTGCCATTGTGGGCAGCAATCCCGTGAGCGGCATGACCCTTATGACCCTTATCCTCGCCTCGGTGGTGATGGTGGCTGTTGGTCTAAACGGTACCAGCGGAATGCTTGCCGCACTTATCATGGGCGGTGTGGTGTGTACGGCACTCTCAATGTCGGGAGCGTTCATCACCGACCTGAAGATTGGTTACTGGCTGGGAACTACTCCGCGCAAACAGGAGTCGTGGAAGTTCCTCGGCACTCTTGTGTCGGCAGCCACCGTGGGCGGTGTCATGATGTTGCTTAATGAGACTTACGGCTTTGCCAGCGGACAGCTTGCAGCGCCTCAGGCAAACGCCATGGCTGCTGTCATCGACCCGCTGATGAACGGTGTGGGTGCTCCGTGGCTGCTCTATGGCATCGGTGCCGTGATTGCTGTTGTGCTCACTCTCTGCCGTGTGCCTGCCTTGGCGTTCGCCCTCGGAATGTTCATTCCTATAGAGCTTAACGTTCCGCTGCTCGTGGGCGGTGCCGTAAACTGGTATGTCACCACCCGCAGCAAGGATGATGCCGTGAACAAGGAGCGTGGCGAGAAAGGCACACTGCTTGCCTCAGGCTTCATTGCCGGCGGTGCGCTCATGGGAGTGCTCTCGGCCCTACTGCGCTTTGGCGGCGTGAACCTTGTCAACGATGAATGGCTTGCCAATCCTCTCTCCGAGGTTTGCTCGCTCGCCGCATACATCCTCCTGATAGCCTACTTCGTCGTGGCTACAAGGGGAAAGAAGAAGTAGCGCGCCTGCCTATATATATAATAAGGTGTAAATTTTGCTGTGCAGCAGGATTTACACCTTAATTTGCTGTCGTTTTTGTTTAATGAGACAGAACGTTATGAGAAAACAGGTTGAAAATCAGTAAAAAAAGATTATTATGTCAGGATTAACAACATTGCGAAGATGGCTGCCGCTGGCTATTCTCACCGTGGCAGGATTTACATTTAATACTTCAGAGCTGATGCCGATAGGTCTGCTGAGCGATATCGCCGCCGACTTCGGGGTGAGCGAGGCATACGCCGGCTGGCTCATAACTGTCTATGCATGGGTGGTGGCGCTGCTGTCGCTGCCGCTGATGCTGCTGTGCGCACGAATGGATTTCAGACGGGTGATGATGATTATCGTCGCCGTGTTTTTCGTAAGCCACATAGGCTCGGTGATGTCAACGGGATTCTGGACCCTGCTCGCCTCACGCATCGGCGTGGCGTGCGCCCATGCCGTGTTCTGGTCGATAGCTCCGAGCATGGCGGTGGTCGTGGCTCCGGGCAGGGACCGGGCTACGGCGCTGAGCGTGATGATGGCAGGCGGAGGCATTGCCATGGTGGCAGGCCTGCCCCTCGGGCGACTGCTCGGGCTCATTGCCGGCTGGCGCGTCACCTTTGCCGTGCTGGGAGCGCTGGCGGGACTTCTGCTCTACGGCATATTCCGCACCGTGCCAAGCATTCCCAACAGCAATTCCGACAGCCGGCGCAAGGATATGCTCAGCGGAGTGCTTCACAGCCGCGAGCTGTTTATGATTTATTTTATCACAGCCGTGACTGTAACGGGATATTACACGGGCTACAGCTACATAGAGCCGTTCTTGCAGCAGGTTGTGGGCATGACGCCCGACCACACCACCATTACCCTCAGCCTTCTCGGCGTGGCGGGGCTGTTTGCCAGCGGCGTCATGTCGCGATGGTTTGGCAAATATCCCCATGCCATTGTCGTCACGGCATGCTTCGCCATACCGGCGTGCCTGCTGCTGATGCTTCCCGCCTCGTGGCTCACACCGTGGGCGGTGGCTCCGCTGTGCATGCTGTGGGCTCTGTCGCTGACAATGTTCAACATAGCCTTTCAGAACGAGATTATACTCTTTGCTCCCGACAACCAGGCGGTGGCAATGAGCATCTATTCGGGCATCTTCAATCTCGGCATCGGCGGAGGCGCATTCGTGGGCGGAATAGTGTGCCGTCACGATGCCATGTTTGCCATCGGCTATGCCGGCGGAGCCATCGCCCTCGCGGCGGCGATATTCTGCGTCGTCAGGTTTGTGCCGAGAATGAAATAAAGCCTTATCTTTCACTGATTTACGGCGCCTGCGAGGGAGAACAAATTTTTTTAGTACTATTTTCCGCAGAAAATAGTACTATTTTTTTTAGAAAACAGTACTATTTTTTAGAAAAAACAGTACTAAAAATTTTCAAAAATAGTACTATTTTTTTTGAGAAGAGCACGAACAAAGGATGAAAACCTCGAATATGGCGTTGAAAAGTCACGGTTTGCTGCTATTTATCAGCCCTGCTATCTGCCGCCTGTAGAGCATGCAGGCAAGCACGCCGTACACACCTGCCTGAATCCACAGCGCACGCCATTCCATAGCCACGTCGGCAAGCGACGCGCCCATGCCCTGAATACGCACGTAGCCGTTCATGCCGAAGGTCGACGGAAACAGCCAAGACACACAGCGCCAGACAGTTGGCATTGCCGACCCGGGCCACGAGATGCCCGACAGAAACAGCAGCGGCACGGAGAGAAACACGAAAATCATGATGCAGTCCTCGCGCCGGTAGACCATCGCCGACAAGACCATGGCGAGCGCGATGCAGGCAAGCAGATAGGGCGCGAGAAAGGCGAGGAAAGTGGCATAACCACCCAGCTGCGGCAGCACGAAACTGCGGGTGACGAAGGTGAACATATAGACGCCCAACGGCAGATATAGGAAAAAATAGAACAAAGTCTTGCCTGCGACGATGTGAATCGGGTTCTTGTAGGCGCGGTGGAAGGGAACGAAACTACCGTGCCAGCGCTCGCGGGTGTCGCCTGCCGACATGCCGATGCCCAACAGCAGCGTCTGCTGGATTATCAGCATCAGCACGGGCGGAATGAGGAAGGCTGCAAATCCGCTCTGGGGATTGTAGAGCGACACATAGTCATAGTCTATCGGCATGCGGGTGATTTCTTCCTGCCTCCCGGTTGTGGCGTGCAGGCGCTCCACCTTGATGTCCTTGTTCATCTCCAGCGACACGTTGGTGGCGGTGAGCATCAGCGCCTTATAGTAGAGCATCGAGCACATGTCGCAGTAGAGTCCCACGCGGGTCTGTTCGCCCTTCCACAGGTCGCGGTCGAAGGTGGAGGGGATGCGCACGATTCCGTAAACGTCCTGATGGCGGATGAGTTCCTCGGCTTCTGCCATGCTGTGGCAGCGGGCGCGGATGCTCACGTCGGGCGAGGCGTCCATATTGCGGACGAACTTGCGGCTGAGGGCGGAGTTGGCCTCGTCAACCACGGCGGCAGGCACCTCGCGCACCACTTCGTTGGTGTAGACGTAGGAATAGAGCAGCGGGTAGGCAAGCGGCACGAAGAGGATGAAGATGACGATGCCCTTGTCGCGCATCACGGTGGTAAGCTCGTTGTACCATATTTGCAGTATGTTCAATATTGCTTTCATTGTTTTCTATTGCTTGTATTTATACTTCAGGAAGGCGGCGCGGTAACGCCACAGCACTGTGCAGGGCAGCAGCAGGAAGGCGAGCAGCGCCACCACCGGCATCCACACATAGAGCAGGGAATAGCCGTCTAATGCCTGGTTGACATAGATAAGGTAGTAGTGCCGTAGCGGAAAGAGCCACGACAGATGTTGCAGCAGGCTGCTCATGGCTGGCACGGGGTAGGTGAATCCGGCAAGCGAGAACGACAGGATGCCCCAAAGCGAGCACAGGCACATGGACAGGCGCATCTGACCGATGAACGCCCCGAAGAGGAACACGCCGAACGCCTGCGACGCAAGCACCGTGACTACGCCGAGCACCATCATCGGCGCGATGCCCGAGTTACAGGGAAACATCAGGAATCTGTAGAAGTACACATCGTAGAACACGAACATGAGCGAGAAGAGCACCGTTTGTGGCAGCAGTTTTCCCACTAATGCCACCGTGGAGCTGCATCCGCTCAGCGCGTAAAGCTCGCGCTGGGTGCCGCGCTTCCACTCCAGACCGATGGTGTAGGTGGTGGAGAGCATGATGAGCAGTATGAGTATTCCCGGCAGGATGATGTTGTTGAGATACACCGAGTAGTCGAGATAGGGATTGTTCAGCGGATGCGTCTCGATGACTATCGGCTGCAGTATTCCCATTGCCTGCTGCTCGGTGAGCCCCTTGCCGTAGAGAGTCTCCCGTGTGAGGGCGAGCCCCGACAGTTCGCTGGCGTAGCGCAGGTCTTTCATCAGCAGCGTTCCGGGCACGAAATATGTTTCGTTTGTGTAGAACGACAGCCGTGGCTGGCGGTTGGCTATGGCATCCTCGGTCAATCCCTGCGGAATGTGGAAGAAACCGTAAATCTCTCCACGCTGCATGGCGCGGCGTGCCTCGCTGAACGACGGATAGCGCGTCACGAGGTCGGTCTCCTCCATCGAGCCGAGTATACGGCTTACTATCCGCGTCACGTGGGTGTCGTCCTCGTCCACCAGTCCGGCAGGCAGCTTCGTCGGGAGCCCGTCCGCCATGAGCGTGGTGAAGAACACGATGCACAGCACCGGAGCCACGATCATGGTGAAGAGGAACAGCGGGCGGTGGGCAAAAAGGCGCAGCTCGCGGCGGAATATGGCAATGAGCCTGCTAAATTTATCTCTCATAATTCCCCCTCTCCATCACTGCCGACATGCCGCTGCGCACTCCCTCCGTGCCCTCCGCCGTCAGCGGCCGCGCCTTTACCTCAAAAGTCTTCAGATCGAATCCGTCGAGTGCCTTCGTGGCTTTCCACACGGCAAACGAGCCGACATCCTTCATCTTTGTTATCTTCACAGCCACGCGTTTGTCGAGGGCAGGCACATAGACTTCGGTCTCCGTGCCCACTGTCAGTCCCGGCAGCAGGTCCTCACGTATGTTGAAGGTAAACCACACGTCATCCGTGCTGGCAATGTTCATTATTGGGGCTCCTGTGCCCACAAGCTCTCCCACCTCGGGAAAAATCTCCGTCACCTCGCCGTCGGTCATAGCCAGCAGCACGGTCTCATCCACGTACGATGACACTTCGTTCACCGCTCCCCGTGCACGGGCAGCCTGTGCCCCCGCAGCGGTCTTGTCCTCGCTGCGTGCCCCGTTGAGTGCCATGTCATATTGAGCGCGTGCAGCTTTCTCGGCAGCCGCCATTGCATCGAAGTTGGCGCGTGCCTCGTCGCGCTTCTGCTCTGCCATCACGCCCTGCTCAAACAGGCGGTTCACACGGTTGTAGGTCTTTTCTGCCACCTCCTTGCCGGCCTGTGCCTTCTGCCACATCTCGTATGCCGACTGTATCTGTTCCCGGCGCGTACCGTTCTGCGCCTTCTGCTCCTGTGCCTGTGCGGCGGCGTAGGCTGCCTCAGCCTGCGTCAGCTTGGCTCGTATGTCGGGCGCCTCCAGTATCACGAGAGTGTCGCCGCGGCGCACACGGTCGCCCTCCTGCACCCTGAATTCAAGCACACGTGCCGGCACTTTGCTCGACAGACGGTAGTCGGTAGTCTCTGCCTGTCCCTGCAGGATATCGGGATGCTGCGGCATGCTCAGCCCGGCTATGATTACTACAACTATGATGCCCACCAGCACAATGGCTGTGGCGAGGATTACTGTGAAGTTCTTATTCTTTTTCATTGCTTCTTTTTGTTTTATTTATGCTTTATCCCTTAGTGTTCCCCAAGGTTTTGCCTTGGGTCCCAATCCTTCCCGCCGCCTTGAGCAGATACAGGTTGGCGAGCTTCAGGTCTATTTGCGACGTCACGTGTTCGGAATGGCTTTTGAGCCACGCCGTCTGAGCCTCCAGCACATTGCTCACGGGGATTACGCCTTCCCGCAATCCGAGTGTGGCGTAGCGCAGGTTCTCATCGGCTTCCTCACAGCTGCGCCGGGCGGTCTGCAGGCGCTCTGCCGCTTCCTGCACCTTCTGCCGGCTTTGGCTCACCTGCAGTTCCACCTTCTCCCGGGTCTCGTCAAGTTTCAGCATTGCGGTGGCTGCCTCGGCACGGGCTGCCTTTACCTTATATACGCGCTCGCCGAAGGTTACGATGGGTATGTTCACCATCACTCCCACGCTCCACATACCTTTCATATTTCTCTCGAAACTGTTGAACACCGAGGGATTGCTTGCCAGATAGCCGCCGGTAAGCGCCACGGTGGGCATGAACTCGGCACGTGCCAGCCTCACCTTCTCCCTATGTATGTCGGCAGAAAGGGAGAGCATGCCAAGCTCGGGGCGCAGAGACATGGCGCTCTGTATGTCGGCTGTCACAGGCACTGGGTCAGTCTGCTCCTGTCCTTCATTCTCGTCGGCAAGTCTCACAGGTGTGTCTGTATCCAGCCCGCAGAGCTGACAGAGAAGCATTCGCGATAGGGCAAGTCCGTTGTCAACCTGTATCATGGTCACCTTTGCCTCGTTCACCTTCACCTTTACGCTCAGTCCATCGGCTTTCGTGGCAAAGCCCTCGCCGATCATCAGCTGCACATCATTGTCCAGTTTCTGCACCAGTTGCAGATAGCTTTCCGCAAGCCGTTTCTTGCTTTGCAGGGCTACAATCTGCCAGTAAGCCTCGTCCACTTCCACGATTACTTCCTGCATCGTGAGGTCGTGCTGCCTTGCCGCCACCTGCTCGGCATAGCGTGTTATGCGGTTGTAGGCGGCTATCTTTCCGCCCATATATACCGGCTGTGTCAGCATCACGCCCACGGCCCCCATGTTTCGGGTATCGGTGTGCAGGGCATCCACCAGCGAGCTGCCTACACCGTCGAGCATCCCCGACATGCCATTTATTATACCCGCCACGCCTTCCAGATTGCCCGACATTCCGCCTTGCAGTGCCGGCAACTGTGCGGCGATGTTGGAGCCGAGGTTGTTCAATTTGTCTTTCTGCTCATAGCTCAGCAGCGATATTTCCCTGGAAGTGTGCATGTAAGCTCCAGTGGCGGAAACACGTGGCAGATACTTGGTAAAAGCAGCCTTGCGCTCATAATATGCGGCTTGCCGTTTGCTGTCTGCCATACGCAGTTCCTTGTTGTTACTCATGGCGAGGGCGCGGCAGCTGTCGAGCGACAAAGTCACCGGCTCTTGTGCCCTGGCATGTCCGGCAAACAACAGGGAGATAGCTGCAATAATTATTCTGTTCATTACCTTATATAATATATTTAATGTTTATGATGTTTGTTTCTGGCTGCAAAGGTCGGCATTATTTCCCATATAAAAGAAAACAAATAAAGGGAGGATTGGTCAAAATAACGGATTTTTCATTAAATGGGGATAGAAATAATGAAAAATCGGCATAATTATTGGATTTTTTGCATTATCTTTGCAGTAAATAAGCTTTTGCACCAAAAATATAGATTATGAACTTACATACACTTTCAATCGGACAGTTCCGCCGTAACGGTATCCGCTCAGGATTCTGTTACCGTGACAGTCTCATTGTGACAGACAGAGTGGAGGATTTGGAGAGATTTCAGTCTCCCTGCCGTATCGATGCCATAACGGCGCTCGTTTGCATCAGCGGCGAGCTGGACTGCAGCATCAACCTGAGGCTGTATCACATCAGCGGAAACATGCTGCTCGTAAATTTCCCTGAAAACATAATCCAGATACACCATACGGAGAATCTGGAAGCATACGCCGTGCTTATATCAAGCGATTTCCTAAGCGACCTGAGCATAGACTTTAAGCAGCGCACAGATTTTTATATTGACATGCGCAAAAACGCGGCATGCCCGGTGCGCCATGCTGACATACTGATGCTGAAACCCTATTACTCGCTGCTGTGCGACAATATCTCGATGGCACAGACAGAAACCCACGAGATAATAAAGGGACTGGTGAGCGCTTTCTCCTACACCGTCATCTCATTGATGAGGCAACGGCAGGAGAACAACGGTGACGACACGCAGCAGTTTGTACGCAACAAACAGCTGTTCAATAAGTTCATGGAGCTGGTCAAGGTTTATCACGCTTCCCACCGCGGTGTCAGGTTCTACGCCGACCGGCTGTGTCTCACTCCCAACTATCTTTCTGGCGTAATAAAGGAATACACCGGCAAGACTGTCACGGAATGGGTGAGCGACTACGTGATACTCGAAGCCAAGATACTGCTGCGCGATTCTGAGATGAGTATTCAAGAAATAGCCTTCAAGCTGCATTTTCCCACCCAGTCTGCCTTCGGAAAATATTTCAAGCAAAAGGTGGGAGTCGGTCCAAAACTGTATAGGAGCGGCGAGGAATGATGACATTTTCAAAAATTTTATTCATTCAGGGTTGAGTTTTGAGGAAATTGTGTGTCTTATAAATGTATGACGAACAGAAACGACATAGAGCAGCTTTTCAAAGCACATTATGCGCAGATGTACCGGTTGGCAGTGGCACTTCTGCACGACGATGATCTTGCGCGCGACATCGTTCATGATGTGTTTGTCTCGTTGCTCGACGGGAAAACCGACATCCTTGCCACCAAAAGTTATCTGCTGAGGGCAGTCAGAAACCGCAGTCTTAACCATATCCGGGACTGCGAAATTCATCAGCGCATAGCCAATCGCTACGTTCTCGACAATAAGGAATACGACACTGAGGACTGGCCCGATGAGGAAACGATTGCGCGGATTTACAGCCTTATCAGGAATGATATTTCTCTGCAAGCCAAGCGTGTCATGGAACTGAGATTTTCAGATGGTCTGCCATTTACCCGGATTGCAGCGACAATGGGTATAAGCGAGACTGCCGTATACCGTCATCTAAGTCATGCGCTAACAATAATCCGCAAAAAACTCAATGAAAATGGATAAATACGAACTTGTACTTGACATTGTCGAGCATTCCGACAATTACACATCGGAGCAGTTGGCAGAAATTCTGTCTGACCCTGAGACAGAAGATATATATAACCTTCTTTGTAAGGCTGACACCGCAGTAGAAGCCAACAAGGAGGTAAATGTTGATGCCGAGTGGGAAGTCTTCTCTAAGAGATACGCAGTCCGTCCCCGCAATTTCTTTATGTGGTTCGGAAGTCGTGCCGCTTCAATTGCCGCCATAATCTGCACGTCTGTCGTGGCTGTTGCTGTAACTGTGGCGGTGATAGGACATAAGGCAGAGCAGACTGCGGGCAATGGAATGGAAGAATCGGCTCCTTCCGTTACTGCAGCTTCAGACAGCATAACCACGCAAACCGACACAGTAAAGGTTGATGTAACTCCCATAATGTTTGAGGATGAGCCTCTTGAAGCAATAATGAAAAAGGTAGCTGCTGTTTACGGTGTTGAAGTGGCGTTCAAAAACAAGGAAGCCGCTTCATTACACCTTTATTATAAGCTCAACCCCGCACTGCCTCTTGATGAAGTGGTGTCGCAACTCAACACATTCGAGCAGATAAACATCAAACGCAACGGAAACACATTAACCATAGACTGAAAATGAAATTCATGCTTACCATAATCATGGCTGTGATGAGTTTCATTTCAGCCAGTGCACACAGGTATTTTTATACGTTCAACAACACGCCAATATCGGAGGCAATTGTCAGAATCAGTAAGGATCATCCTGATGTTAACATATCATTTATATACAAGGAACTCAACAACTACAGGACATCTGCGAGAGTCCGTACAGACGATACTTATGACGCATTGCGCCAGACAATCGGCATTAATCCTATATCTGTAATAAAGAAAGACGGGAATTATTACATAGAGGCTTTTCAGCACGGTAAGTTCCGTTATACGGGTAAAATTGTCGGCAGCGACAATGAACCCGTGGTTGCGGCAATCGTGATGCTGCTTGCTCCGAAGGACTCCACTGTTCTCACCTACGGTATAACAGATGAAGCCGGGCGTTTTTCAATACCTTGCGACAAGCAAGGCGTAATAGGGAAGCTGTCATGTCTCGGCTATAAAACAACCTTGAAAAAGTTTGATGCCTTTTCCATGGGAACCATAATAATGAACGAACAGGTTGTTGCATTAGGAGCAGTAACAGTTGAAGGCGATAACGCACATTTATATTCTGACAAGTCAGTATATATGCCTACGGCTACTCAGAAAAATGCTTCTCAATCGGGTGCCGACCTGCTCAGCCACATGGCTATACCACAGTTGGGATTTATTTCGGGCAACTCCATAGTCACCAACGGTGGCAAACCGGTTGCCGTTTTCATTGACTATCTTCCTGCTACGGAACATGACTTGCTTGCCATGCGTGTCAGTGACGTAAAGCGGGTGGAATATCTTGAATATCCATCCGACCCGCGTCTTCAAGGCAATACGTATGTCGTTAATTTCATCATGCAGCAATATGAATATGGCGGTTATGCGAAAGTTTATGGCTACGGCACATTTCTGAACGGACACCAGGAACAACTCATCGGCAATGTCAGAATGCAGTACAAGCGGATGACATACGATATTATGGGCTCGGCTTATAATAATGGGAACAGCCATTATGGTCAGAATATGACTGAAACATTCCGTTTGCCACAAGAGGACGGCACAATCAATGAGTTTCAACGCATATCCAGGACAACCTCGTCAAAGCGCAGCCGTAATAACTACTATTTGGTATTCAAGGCTACATACAATTCCGATAAAATACAGGCGTCAACATTGATTAACAGCAATCTTGACCGACAGCCTAACACCATTCAAAACGGTATGGTGAGATATACATTGGATGTATATCCTGATACAGAATACAGCTCTGCATCAAGCAACTTCTCTAAATTTATCTCGTATGACGGTTATTAATTCTTTGTATTGCCCAAAAACAATTCCATTACCTTCACTCCAAAGTACAGTCTGTCACATACCGACCAAAGTAGCAACTATTCGGAGCACGGTTATTCGTCTATCCAAAATTCAGCAATCGACAATACCAATAAACTGTCGGGAAATCTGAAGTTTAAGCATGATTTTGGTAAATTGGGCAGTCTTTTAGGGGTTGTCAAAGGTTCGTATCAATACAACTGCACCCGGTATTCTGGTTCGGCAAACGCCCTTGACCGTGCAAAATCATCGCGTTTGGGTTTTGGCGTGAATTATGAAGCCTCGGTCAAAAGTCTACGTGGGCATGTTGGATTGGGATGGGATTGGGACCGGTTGCAGTTCGGCTCAATGGTTGACAGGCGAAATGCACCTTCCTTTGACTTATCCATACAGTTTACCCCAAACCGGAAACACTCTTTATCGGCAATATTTCAATATGAATCGTGGTTGCCGTCACCTAATTTCAAGAGCGACCAGATAATAACGGCATCCCCTTTTCTGAAATATACCGGCAATCCAAACCTTTTCCCTGCAAAAAGTTATGATTTTGATTTCTCGTACACATGGGTTCCTAACAATAGATACAGTTTGAGCGCGTATGCGTGGGGCTGGATAGTAAAAGACAGGTATGCCTACGATTACGAGACTGATGGCAGAGGAGTAATACGAACCATTAAACAGCCTATGGGCTCTTATGCTCAGGGTATGTATGGAATCAAAGGCACTGCGCGTTTCCTCAACCGCTCATTGGTGCTCACTGGAAATCTCAGTCAACTGTTTAACCACAATGGGAAGCCTTATAATGTGAACCATTTCCATATTTACTATAAGCTTCAGATGCTGTACTACATCAAGAACTGGAACTTCGGTATGACATACGTTTCCACTGTCGGGAGCTGGGATGGCATGATGAATGGAATATGGCATCGCAGCAAAGATAATTATTGGTTCAAGGCGGGCTGGGCAAATTCCAGTTGGAGCATATCTGCTTTAGCTTGCAATATCGGGCGATGGAACTGGAAGAGCTCGCGCCGAGTGATGAACAGCGAATTTTACAGTACGGATGAGAGACTGATAAACAACAACGACCATGCACTGATGAAATTCACAGTCACATATACATTGGGCTTTGGTAAGAAAGTGAATCGTGACAATGAACCTAAAATCTCCGGTTCGGCAGAATCGGGAATCTTGAAATAGAGGTTCAACACCATAGGAACGCCCTAAAATTGGAAACTAATGTCATTGCATTACCATATATATGTCAGCTTTTTCCAAATATGCTCGAACGGACCGTGAGTGTGGCGTGCCATCCACCAGCGGCAGAAAATGATTTGAACTGCGAGAATACATATTCCTATGGCAAGACTCAGAGTGTCGCAGGGATTGAGGTGCAGCCCCCAGTGATAGAAGAGGAATGAGCCGATGATACTCTGGCTTATATAGTTGGTGAGACTCATGCGGCCGTAGGGCATTATGAAACGCATGGGTCTGGATATGCGTGTGCAGTAGAATGCGAAGAGCGATGATGTAACTATGACGGCCATGAAACAGAACTTGTGGAGCGATGTAATGATGAGCATCAGCGATGTCATGAACGTTTCAGAACCAAGCGGCCAAAGACTGCTGTCGCTTATTGCTTGGGGAGAGAGCGACCTGGTGAAGTCGGGCAGAAGAGAGCTCAGACCATAAAGCGGGAAGAAGGCTATGAGCGACACGGCAAGAATACGCCCCCAAAGGCTGCGGTTGGCTGGAGTGTCGGCAAACCACTCCAGTCTGCCTGCCACCAGACCAAGAATGAAGAGCGAAGCCGACTGGCAGAACCTGCCTGCTCCCCAAGCCCATGAAAGGCTTGACAACTGTCCTTGCCACAGATTTGAGACTACAGTTTGGAAGAAATTACCTTCATCGAGCATCTTTATTGACTCATCCCAATAGCTGCCGAATATGAGTATTGGGGCAGAGCTGTCAACAAATGCCGCGTAAATCAGCTTTATCCACTCCACAGGCTGCAACATCAACACCGCTGCTGTTATAAGCAATGTACGTGTATTCAGACGGCACACCAATGGCAGTATCAATCCAACAATGCTGTAGAGCACCAACACTTCACCACAGAAAAACGCTCCGTTGAAGCATCCGAAACAGAACAGCAACAGCATTCGCCAACAGAAGCGCAGACGGAAATCCTCACCGCGTCGGGCGGCATTACGGTCCATTATATAGAAGCTGAACCCAAAGAGCAGGGCAAAGATGGCGTATGCCTTGCCGCCAACGACAAACCAAAGGCTGTCCCACACCATGAGGTCTGACAGTTGCAGCAGCGGCGAGCTTGGGTCCACATGATTGTAAAGATTGAAATGCTCTATGCTGTGCAGCAATACTATCATTGTCACGGCAATGGCACGTATGGCGTCTACCACTTCTATGCGCGATGTTTTAGGTCGGTTCTCCATTTTGTCTGATATATAAATAATGTGTAATATTTTAGTTCTGTTTTTGTTTTCCCGGCACTGTATGCCGATTATTTCCTGCCGAAGTCGGCAGGCACCTCACCCCATTCCTTCGTTTCCCATTTTATGATTGGGGTGTCATACTGGTGGGTGCGCAGCCAGTTCTCGGCACGTGCGATTATCTGGTATAGCGGCTCGGTCTTGGCATTGCGCTCCAGCTTGGTCTTGCACTGGCGCTTTTTCACCCACAGCATGGCGTTCACGCTGTCGCTGTAGATAGCCTTCCTTATGCCGTGCTGCTGCATGAGCGCCAGGGCATGCACGATGGCAAGAAACTCTCCTATGTTGTTTGTGCCGTGCAACGGGCCGAAGTGAAACACCACCTGCCCCGTGGCAAGGTCGATGCCACGATATTCCATAGGACCGGGGTTGCCGCTGCATGCAGCGTCCACAGCCCAAGCGTCTGCCCTTACCTCGGGAGGCAAGGGCAGCACTGTGTCATGTCTGTAGTCTGGGGGATTTATCATTTTACATTCTCTCCGGCACCTCGATGCCAAGCAGCGCCATACCGTTCTTTATGGTCTTTGCCACGTTCTTGGCGATTGTCAGGCGCACGATTTTCTCCTCTTCAGTGTCAGCGTTGAGGATAGAGTAGTCGTGATAGAACTGGTTGAACTCCTTGGTCAGCTCATAGCAGTAGTTGGCTATGCCGCTGGGCGAGTAGTCCTTGCCAGCCTGCGCCACTGCCGCACCAAAGGCGTTGATTTTCTGTATCAGGTCGCTCTCCTTCTCGTTCACTGGCATGTTGTCGGCGAGAGTGTCGGGCAGGGCGATGCCTTCTGCCTTTCGCATTATTGAGCGGATGCGTGCGTAGGTGTATTGTATGAACGGACCGGTGTTTCCGTTGAAGTCGATGCTCTCCTCGGGGTTGAACAGCATGTTCTTGCGCGCGTCAACCTTCAGGATGAAGTACTTCAGCGCTCCCATGCCCACGATGCGTGCTATCTCGCCACGCTCCTCCTCGGTCATGTCAGCAAACTTGCCCAGCTCATCGCTGGTCTTGCGCGCATCGCTCACCATCAGCTGCATCAGGTCGTCGGCGTCCACCACCGTACCCTCGCGGCTCTTCATCTTGCCGTTGGGCAGCTCCACCATTCCGTAGGAGAAATGCACGAGCCCCTTGCCCCACTCAAAGCCGAGACGGTCGAGAAGTATCGAGAGCACTTGGAAGTGATAGTTCTGCTCGTTGCCCACCACGTAGATCATCTTGTCTATAGGGAAGTCCTTGAAGCGCATCTCGGCGGTGCCTATGTCCTGTGTCATGTACACCGATGTGCCGTCGGAGCGCAGCAGCAGCTTCTGGTCGAGCCCCTCGTTGGTGAGGTCAGCCCACACGCTGTTGTCGTCGTGGCGCTCAAACAATCCCTTGGCGAGTCCTTCCTCCACCTTAGCCTTGCCTTTCAGATAGGTCTGGCTCTCATAGTATATCTTGTCGAAGCCCACGCCGAGCGCCTTGTAAGTCTCGTCGAATCCGGCGTACACCCAGTTGTTCATCTTCTCCCACAGGGCGCGCACCTCGGGGGCGTTGTTCTCCCATTTCACCAGCATGTCGTGAGCCTCCTTTATCAGCGGAGCATCCTCCTTTGCCTTCTTCTCAGCAGCCTCCTCGTCCATGCCCTCGGCGGCGTACTGCGCCTTGAGCTGAGCCACCTCCTCGCGGTAGTGCTTGTCGAACGCCACGTAGTAGTCGCCGATAAGGTGGTCGCCCTTCTTGCCGCTGCTCTCGGGAGTCTCTCCGTTGCCGTACTTAAGCCACGCCAGCATCGACTTGCAGATGTGTATTCCGCGGTCGTTCACTATGTTGGTCTTCACCACACGGTTGCCGTTTGCCTCCATAATCTTTGCCAGCGACCATCCCAGCAGGTTGTTGCGCACGTGACCGAGGTGAAGAGGCTTGTTGGTGTTGGGCGATGAATACTCAATCATCACCAATGGAGCATCCTCACCCGCCTTCTTCATTCCAAAGCTGTCGTCGGCGTTGATGCTGTTGAGCAACCCAATCCATGCACTCGGGGCAATCACGAGGTTGAGGAATCCCGCCATGGCGTTGAATCCCGCCACGGCACTGCAGTTGGCATTGAGCCATTCGCCAATCTCCTGCGCCGTGTCCACAGGCTTCTTCCTTGAAATCTTAAGCAAGGGGAACACCACGAGTGTGAGGCTTCCCTCAAACTCCTTCTTCGTCTTCTGAATCTGAAGCATTCCGTCAGCTGCGTCCACTCCGTAGAGAGCCTTCACGGCGGCTTTCACTGCCTCCAGTATCTTTGTTTCAATGTCCATGTTTATTATGCTTTTTTATTTTGTTTTTACACCTTTATATATATAATAAGGCGCAAAGTTACGAATAAGCGAGCACAAAACAAAATATAAAAAGAATTTTTAATATTTTTTTTGTCGAGCGTGAGTAACTTCTGTAAAGTTACGAATAGATGAAAGCACAAAACAAAATATAAAAAGAATTTTTAATATTTTTTTTGTCGAGCGTGAGTAACCGCGACTTCCATAAGTGACGCAGAACAAAATTTCTACAGATAGATGATGAACAGGAACGCCAGTCCCCAGCCAAGGATAATCATTTGGGTGAACCGGTCGTGAAGCACCACCTTGGTGGGGTCGCCGCTTTTCTCGTCGACCACGGTAATCTGTATGTACCGCAGCAGTCCGAGCACCACAAAGATGCTGGTGAGATAAATGTACTGTGAATTAAAGCGGGCGGTGACCTCGGGGCTTACGGTATACATGACATAGCAGACAAGGGTGACCGAGGCGGTGATGGTGATTGCCTGATTGATGAAGGTGAGGTTGTAGCGTATGGTGTTTCTGCGCGGCGCCTCGCCCGTCTTGTTCAGCAGCAGCACATCGTCACGCCGCTTGGCAAACGACAGGAAGAGTGTGAGCAGGAAGGTCATCAGTATGAGCCAGTGGCTGATTGCCACGCCAGTGGCAAAGCCTCCTGCGAGGATGCGCAGCACAAAGCCTGCGGCAATGACACACACGTCGACAATGGCATACTGTTTTAGGATCTTGCAATAGAGAAGGTTGATTGCGTAGTAGGCGGCAATGACGGCGGCGGTGTGCTGCTGTCCCTCGTCAATGAACGAAAGCGCGGCTACGGCAAGCACCAGCATCACCGCCATGAGCAGATACGCCCGTCCGATGCTTATGGCACCGCTGGCAATGGGGCGGTGGCGCTTCACGTCGTGGCGGCGGTCGGCGTCGACATCCACAATGTCATTGAAACAATACACCGACGATGCCGTAAAGGAGAAGGCAATGAATGTGAGCATGGCTGTGATGAGGTCGTGTGTGTCGGTGAGGCTTCCTCCAAAGAACATCGGGAGAAACACAAAACCGTTCTTTATCCACTGGTGTGGACGGATTATTTTAATGTATTGACGCATAAGCTCTTGTTTTTGCTTTTAAAATTTTAAGTTTTTGCCCTTTGAGATATATTGTGCAAAGTTACTTTCTCTTACTTTTTCCTTATTATGAAATTAATGCACTCGTCGAGAATCCTGACCCTCAGCAGCTTCATCACTCCGACATACACCACGACGGCGACGGCGATTCTCGCCACAAGTCGCAGTCTCATATCGCCAATTTGCTGCGGGCAGAAATAGGCTACAGCCATGGTGAGAAGGGCAACGGCGGCAAAGGGGGCGACATCGAGCACCACATCGGCGGCGCGGAGACGGATGAGCCGCGAGGTGAAGATGTGCCATGCCGCAAGCCACGCTATATTAAACAAGGTGTAGGCGCGGACCATGCCCATGATTCCCTGACCGTGGAAACAGAGGATTACGGCTATCTGAAGCACTATCTGCGCTATGCTGCACCACATGTAGATGTCGCTGCGGCCGCTGCTGATGGCGAGGTTCTGATATAGGGCATAGAGAGGCATGAAGGCTCCGCCGATGCAGAGCACCTGCATCAGGGGAACGCACTGCGCCCAGCGTTCACCCAGCAAAACGAGGATAAAGTCGTGGGCAATGAGCGACAGACCCAGCATACAGGGAAAGGAAAGGAAGGCTGTGAACCGCATCATCTTGTGGAACACCCGCCGCTCGCGCTCGTCCTCGGAGATGGAGGCGAGAACAGGCTGCGCCACCTGAGTGATGGTGCCCGAAACGAAGGTGTGGGCTGTGACGTTCCACTTGTTTGCCTGCGTGAAGTTGCCAACGGCGGCGGCGGAGAAGAGCCTGCCGAAAATCACCGTGAGGATGTGCACGTTGACCGTGTTGATTATTGAGGTGACGAGCATCTTCGAGCTGAAGGCGAACATCTTGCGCACGGGGCTGAAGTCGATATTCGTCGAAGGTCGCCACGGCACATAGTAATACCTGCCGATATTGACGCAGGTGATGAAGATAATCTGCTGCCACGCCAGCGACCAGTAGCTGAAACCGCTGTAGGCAAGGGCGATGCCCGTTGCGCCGGAAATGACAAGCGAGAAGAAGCCCACGATTGCCTGCTCCCTGTTCATCATGTTCTTAAACATATAGGCGTTGTGGGCGATGCCAAACGACGATATGAGGAACGCCAGAAACACCAGCCGCGACAGCGCAACAAGCTCGGGACGGCGGTAGTACATGGCAATGAGCGGAGCGCACAGAAACAGGATGACATACAGCGTGACGCTCATCATGATGTTGAACCAGAACACCGAGTTGTAGTCGCGCGCCGTGGGTGCCTTGATGTTGACGAGCGCCTGCGTGAATCCGCAGCTCTGCAGGTTGCCGGCAATCATGGTGAAGATTGTAAGCATCCCCACCAGTCCGTATTCGCCCGGCGACAGCAGCCGGCCGAGCACAATGCCTATAAGTATGTTGAGTATCTGCATGGTGCCGTTGTTTACGGCTCCCCAAAACAGTCCTTTTGCGGTTTTTTCCTTTAGTGTGTCCATAAAACAGTGCAAAGATTTTGCAAATCGAATGCAGAATCATCAAGCTTGCTTGAATGTTATGCTGAGATGCAGCAAATTTTCTGCAAATTTACATAAAAATCTCGAATTATAAGCCGGTAAAATAAAAAACTTAAATTATTTTCCCGAAAAGAGCGAGAATTATCCTTATAAAATGGAAAATCAATGCCACAACTGCAAAAAGACCTGTCAACGTGCTCTTAGTCACAATAATTTTTAGTACCTTTGAAGCCTAGTGCCGTTTGAAATTTGGTTAACATACAAAAATATTGCATAAAAAGCTTGGTAACAGAAATATTTTCCACTATCTTTGCACCAGCAAAAGAAAGGCATTATTAACCATGGGCGCATCCTGTTGCGCTCAATAATTAAAGAATGGAGTAATTATGAGAAAACTAAGAGAAATCTACCGCTGCCCTATTTGCGGCAATGTGGTTGAAGTGGTGAATGCAGGAGCAGGTCAGCTGGTATGCTGCGGCAAACCGATGATTCTGCTCAATGAGAACACAACAGATGCGGCACAGGAGAAGCATGTGCCTGTAGTAGAGAAAATTGAAGGCGGCTACCGTGTGAAGGTGGGAAGCGTGGAGCATCCTATGCTCGAAGAGCACTACATCCAGTGGATAGAGCTGCTGACACCAACATCGGTGCTGAGGCGCGAACTGAAGCCCGGCGACAAGCCCGAGGCAACATTCCTCACCGACGAAAAGGAAGTAAG
>JAUNSB010000133.1:0-8440 GCA_030539375.1 Prevotella sp. | reverse complement strand
AGAGCAACAGACTCATAATCTGGAGGTCCTAGGTTCAAGCCCTAGATGGCCCACCTTAAAGAAAGAGTTTCCATTACGGAAACTCTTTTCTTTATCAATATACCACATTTGATGTAGGGTACAGATACCAATCCTTTGCATCATTCTTGTCTTTTACCCATTCTCCAAACGAGTGTCCAAGTTTCTGGTATGCGCCTCCAAACATTCCGGCATTTTTATATGCTCCCAGATATATCCCCTCGGCAGGCCATCTGAACTTACTGCCCGGCACGGCAACAGCCCATGGGTAGATATTCTCCTCATAGATTCCCTGTGCAAACACCACCGGCTTGGTCTTATATATGAATGTATGCACCTCCCATATTGCGCCATTATATTCCTCCATAATAAACATATCGATGTTTTTGACTGTTATGTTCTTGTCACCAACTCCTGGTTTCAGTGTAATTGTTACTGTACCTTTCACTGGAGTGATGTCTCTGCCCATGAGCATGTTTGCATTCTTGCCTCCCGCACTCACGTCTGTCATTTGCGATGGAAGCATCGTGTTGTAGTTCATTCTCTCCACCATTCCGCCTGTTGTTGTCGCACCATTATTCATGGCATAATGCACATCATTGGTCAAAGGAATGTATATACCTGTCTGCAAAGCTGACTGCAGATAGCCATCCTCTGGCAATTCAACGGGAAACAGTTTTTTCTTGTCTTTTCCTTCGGCACTTCCCAATCCATACATGTAGTAATTGAACAAATCCCCTTCACATGTTACACTCTCCACATCAGCGGCACCAAGTCCCGCGACATGCAGTGCGGCAGCCATCATCTTAGTGCTGCCAACAGCCTCAAGGGTTAAGTCAAAAGTTATGGTGGTTTGTACTTTTCCTATGTTTTTTGTCATTTTGCTGTCAATCACCACATCGTTGAAATCGTAATCGCCAGATTGCGGATAACTGTCCTCAAAGCAATATTTCATGTCGAACCCCATGTCATGCACTTTGTTCTGCGTACCCGACATCGCGGCAAGACTGTTGGCGGTGATTTTTGCAGACAGCATGCCTTTTTCCACAGTTACCAATTGCGAGTAGGTGGTACCACTCTCATCGACTACAGCCACATAAAATGTATTTTCCACTTGCGGATGCGAGAAATTTGACACAAGTGAATTGCCGTTTTCCACCTGTCCCTGCACCAGCACATATCCCATATAACCGCTCATGGGATTGTTCTCATAGACTTTCACCGTATAGGTCTTGCCTTCGGCTATGTCAACGCCAATATTTGCAGTACACTCTACAGTGCTATTCCAATTATGGGTAGAATCAACATCAGACACAGGGAAAGCAACGGTAATAAGCTCTTCGTAGCGGTCTTCATCAAAGTAATCCTTGCTGCATGATACTGTTATCATGCCAATCAAAGTGAGAACTATTAATAATCTGGTTTTCATTTTTATTTAATAAAATTGATGTGTATTACATTTTAATGTATTTTGGTGGCAAAGTTAATAAAAAAAAATCATATAGCTTGCTTATCTCGGAAAAAAGTTTTAATTTTGCACGACAATTATTCACTTGCAACAATAAAAATACAAACGGCAGTGGTACTGAATTATATTTGGATAGCTTTTTTCGTCATCGCCTTTGTAGTGGCACTGGTAAAACTGGTGTTCACTGGCGACTTCGGGGTGTTCCCGGCAATGATGGACTCCACCTTCACCTCATCGAAGACAGCCTTTGAGATTTCGCTCGGACTCACAGGTGTACTCACCCTGTGGTTGGGAATTATGAAGATTGGTGAGCGTGGCGGTGTGGTCAATATGTTGGCACGGGTGCTGTCACCAGTGTTTGTGCGCCTGTTTCCAGACATACCCAAGAACCACCCAGTGATGGGCAGCATATTCATGAACATTGCCGCCAACATGCTCAATCTCGACAATGCAGCCACTCCGATGGGACTGAAGGCTATGGAACAGCTACAGGAACTGAACAAGAAAAAAGACACAGCCACCAACCCTATGATAATGTTTCTGGTGCTCAACACCAGCGGACTGACTCTTATTCCCGTAAGCATCATGGTATATAGAGCGCAGATGGGAGCGGCACAACCCACCGACGTGTTTGTGCCGCTGTTGCTTGCCACATTCTTTTCCACACTCGCAGGCATCATCGTCACCAGTCTGTGGCAGCGCATAAACCTGTTCAACCGCACGCTTCTGCTCACCCTCGGAGGCATGAGCCTTGCCGTGGCAACAATAATATGGGTATTCAGCCAGATGGACAAGGACACAATGAATACGGTGAGCACCACTGTGGCAAACATTCTGCTGATGAGCATCATCATTGGTTTTATTCTGGCAGGAGTACGAAAAAAGATAAATGTCTACGATGCGTTTATCGAGGGAGCCAAGGAAGGCTTTTCCACCGCCGTGCGCATCATTCCCTATCTTGTGGCAATACTCGTGGCTATAGGTGTGTTCAGGGCATCTGGCGCCATGGACATGATTATCGGCGGTGTAAGATATTTAGTGGAGGTATGCGGCGGAAACACCGATTTCATCGGAGCTTTGCCTACTGCGCTTATGAAGCCCCTCTCAGGCAGCGGTGCCCGCGGCATGATGGTCGATGCCATGACAACCTACGGCGTAGACTCATTTGCAGGCCGTCTGAGCTGTGTGTTCCAAGGCAGCACCGACACTACATTTTACATCCTCGCCGTATATTTCGGGAGTGTGGGTATACGATACACCCGTCATGCAGTGGCTTGCGGACTTATCGCCGACCTTGCCGGAATTATCGCGGCAATAGCGGTGTGCTACATGTTCTTTGCATAAGTCACTAACAACAGAAAAACTGATAAAAATAAAGAAAACAAAAGATAAAGACTAACAATTATGGCATCATTAAAGTCACTTGCAAAAGACACTGCCATCTATGGAATGAGCAGCATTGTGGGAAGATTTCTCAACTATCTTCTTGTACCCATTTACACCGCTAAAATTTCGGCGGCAAGCGGCGGCTACGGCATCGTGACCAATGTCTACGCATACACTGCGCTTATCATGGTGATTCTCACCTACGGCATGGAGACAACCTTTTTTCGCTTTGCCAACAAGGAGGGTGAGGACGCAACCAAGGTCTACGGCAACATTCTCACCATGGTGGGATGCACATCGCTGCTGTTCGTTGCAATAATCCTCGGTTTCATCGGTCCCATAAGCTCTGTCATGGGCTATGCCGGGCACCCTGAATACGTGTGGACAATGGCACTCGTGGTAGCAATGGATGCCTTCCAGTGCATACCGTTCTCTTATCTGCGATACAAGAAGCGCCCGGTGAAGTTTGCCGGTCTCAAAATGCTGTTCATCATTCTCAACATCGCCCTCAATGTGTTCTTCTTTGTAATCTACCCCTCAATCAGCGGCGAACCGACACCTGTAGGCTATGTATTCTACATTAATCTCGGCTGCACGGGGTTCATCATGCTCTGCTTCTACAAGGAGCTTACGGTGGTGCGACCGTCAATCAACATGCAGCTCACCAAGCGCATGCTTTCCTACTCGTGGCCCATACTCGTGCTGGGTATCGCCGGCATACTCAATCAGACAGCCGACAAGATACTCTTCCCCTACATCTATACATCCCCAGACGCCCACGAACAATTGGGAATCTATGGAGCAGCCTCGAAGATAGCAATGATTATGGCAATGATCACTCAGGCGTTCCGCTATGCCTACGAGCCATTCGTGTTCGGGAAGTCAAAAGATAAAGACAACCGCGACACCTACGCCCGTGCCATGAAGTTCTTCATCATCTTCACTCTGCTCGCTTTTCTCTGTGTGGTGGGATATATAAATATAATAAGGTATATCATAGGCAGTGACTACTGGGAGGGGCTGCGGGTGGTGCCAATAGTAATGGTCGCCGAAATAATGATGGGCATATATTTCAACCTCTCATTCTGGTATAAGCTCATCGACAAGACCATCTGGGGAGCATGGTTCTCTGGAATCGGTTGCGCCGTGCTTATAACCGTAAACGTGGTATTCGTACCGCAATACGGCTATATGGCGTGCGCTTGGGCAGGCGTGGCAGGCTATGCCACAGCAATGCTGTTGAGCTATTTCGTGGGACAGAAGTATTACCCCATAGCCTACCCCCTGCGCGACATTCTGTTGTATGTGGCAGTAGCCGCGATTCTGTTTGTCGCTGCCAATAGCACCAATAACAGCAGTCTGCCTCTCTGGGCCTCAGTGGGCATAAACACCGTTGGAATCGCACTTTTCGCCATCCTAATAATTAAAAAGGAGGGGCTGATAAGACATTTTCATTAAAACGTCCCCAAAAAACAACCTTCCACTTCCTTTATGTCATTATGATTACTCGGTTTCATTTTCAATCTTCATTGCAGGTCCCGGTTTGTTGTAGCCGAAATGTCCCGTGCAGTCGTTGTCTTTCACCGTGAAACCGTCGGTAGCCTCGTCGAAATAAATCTCAAAGGCACGGTCATTGGTGGCGTATGGCGACTTGCCGATGTTATAGATTTTATTGCCGGTGATGGTGCTTCCCGGCTGATTGCTCAACGTGTATATTCCGCCTGCATCGTAGAGCATAAGTGCAAAATCGTGAACATCGTTGTTGGTGATATGATTGTTTCTCATGCCGCTCTCAAGGGCAGTCCATCCCCACCCCACGCAAATGCCTGAATAAGGCAGATGATGCACATGGTTACGGTTAATGGTGACATCGCGCACATATCCTGCGGCAATGCCTACAGCTCCCCAGTCCTCATTGGCGGCATTGCTCAACTCGCATTCGCTCACAATAATGTCGTGGCACATGTCTGTGGCTACTTTGGGAGAATAAGGCACGTGGGTCTCAAATCCTTTATCGGGGAAAGTACCTATCATTATACCGTTACCGCCTATGTCACTGATGGTACAGCCATTGATCACGGAGTTGCTGCATGACATCTCATAGTCAATGCCTGTGGCGGCAAGATGTCTGAATGAGCATCCGATGAAATCGACATTATCCGCATGATTTATTGACACAGCAGCCTGCGGGCGCTCAATCCACGCCTGATTCTCAAGCTCTGCCTTCTCGGGCAGTCCAGGCTCATGCAGCTTATATGCGTCAATCAGCGCAAAACCGCCTTGCAGCGTCACCAGCCCCTCATGCGACGGCTTTGTCCATGCAGCATGCTCAAAGCTGATGTTCTTGAATGTGATGTTGCTCACTCTGCGCTCATTGCTGCCCTCAACCATAAGCAGTTTCTCCAATACAGGTACCACAGCCTCAGCCTTAGTCATGTCCTCTCCTTGGCGTGGATAATAATATATCTTGCCGTTTGGATAATCCTGATACCACTCACCAGGCTCATCAAGCAGCTCCAGTGCATTCACGATGTTAAACGATGAGTTGCCGCGCTCACCGCCTATCACAGGCTGCGGCCACGGGTGTGCAAACTCCAGATGGCTCTCAGGATTGTGAAAGGTCACGCTTGTGGTACCGTTGCCCAAGTCCCGCATCGCCTTTATGCGCAGTATGGCTATTGCCCAACGCTGATGCACCACCATCTCTGCCTGCCGGCAATTGGCTGCCGTAAGTCCTGCCTCAGTCAGTGAGGCTGTCGGCACGATAATACTCTCATCTGAAGTGCTGAAGTCAGTCATACGCACCATCTCGCCGTCAGCGCACATGCTGGCACGCAGAGCCTTGTTGCCGTTCACCCACATCTGGCGGGTCTCAACCATTCTGTTGCCGTTCATGGGCGCATCAGCTGTCCATATCTTTCCTTGTAGGGCAGGTCTCACGCAGCTGTCGGCTGTGCCTTGCTGCCAACCCGTTACCCTTTTGCCACCACTTATCACCACCTTTCCACCGTCCTTGGCTGTGCATATCACTGTGGGCGATGCTGCCGTGCCACTGTCCTCAGGTCGGAGAAACAGCGGTTTTTCTATGCAATATGTTCCGTCACACATTTTTATATATATACCGCCGTTGACATTGGCATTGTGCAAGCGCCGCCATTCGCGCGCCTGTTTCAAGGCACGGTCAAGGGTAGCAAAAGGGCGCTCACAGGTGCCGTCCCCACGGTCAGAGCCAAGTGTACTTACATAGATGTCGCCTGCCATCACCTTAACAGGCATTTGGGTCATAGCTGCCAATGCCACGAACATCGTACATTTTTCAATAAGTCTTCTCATATTTAGATTTGTTTTAATTATTTTGCAAAGATACATCTTTTTCTTTTAAACTCCATGCCGTTATAAGATTTTTTATAGGAAAAAACATAAAATTCCATACAAATAAATGTTTTAGGCAGAGTTTTACACAAGAAAAAGTTTTTTTTGCAAAAAATCTATCATCTATCACCCATCGTAAACGAACTGACTTACATACAGAGCATTACAAGACAGCAAATGGGTGATAGATAGGGTGATGGATAAATCATCTATCACCATCATATTTACTTCCTATTGCAATCCAGCTGAACGGATATTGCAAATAACGGCTGTTCATACGCATGGACAATGTGTTCCATATAAGTGAAACCGCCAATTCCAACCGTATGGAACTGGTCACATTATAAACATTTATTATGTTTTTCTCAATGCATTTTCTCACATTTTTATGATGTATTCTACTTTTTCATGCCTTTTTATGCCATTTTTCAACCTGTTTCTGAACAATTTTTACCCCTAATGATATGTTTCTGCCATGTTTAAGCCCCCAGAGAATAGTTACAATCGGGACAAAAACGGTCAAATAAACTTAAAAATCGGGACAACTTGACCCGATTTTCGGCAAAAAAGCAGTATCTTTGTCCCGATTAAAGTTTTTCGATATGACAACAGAGATAGAAATATTGCAATATCTGCATTATCATCCGCTCTCCAAACGCGCGGATATTGGCAGCGGACTAACATCAGAAATCGGTGAACGTACCTTGAAGCGCATAATTGCCGATTGCGTGGGAAAAGGGTATGTCGAGGTAGTTGGCAAGGGACCTGCCACCACATACAGGCTCACTCCACAGGCTCATTTGACAATGCCGCTCAATCTTGACACCTATTTCAATAAGGACATAGACGAGCGCACAGTCCAGGAAAGTTTCAACTTTGACCTTATACGCGGGGTACTGCCTGCTGTACGCCTGTTCACAGATGACGAACTGGCGATATTACATGATGCTCAGTCAAAATACCGTCAGCACCTGTCGGAAATGACAGACTTGGAATACCGCAAGGAAATGGAGAGGTTAGGCATCGACCTGTCGTGGAAGTCATCGCAGATAGAAGGCAACACTTATTCGTTGCTTGAGACAGAGCGCCTGTTAAAGGAAAAACAGACAGCCAACGGCAAGACCAAAGAGGAAGCCGTCATGCTGCTCAACCACAAGGACGCCCTTGACTTTATCCTTGATGAACCTGATTACCTAAAAGAAATATCGTTGGGCCGCATAGAGGAAATCCATGCCCTGCTCACCAAAGAGCTTGGGGTTGAACGCAACATCCGTCACCGCAGGGTCGGCATCACCGGTACAAACTACCAGCCACTTGACAACGAGTTCCAAATCAGGGAAGCCCTTGAAGACAGCTGCCTGCTTGTCAACGGAAAGAGCGAAGTGTTTGAAAAAGCGTTACTGGCACTTGTGCTCCTTTCATACATACAGGCTTTCACCGATGGAAACAAGCGCACGGCACGTATCATAAGCAACGGCATACTGATAGCATATGGACACTGTCCCATATCATTCAGAAGTGTCGATTCAATAGATTACAAGAAGGCCATGCTGATGTTCTATGAGCAGAACAATATCGCCGCGTTCAAGCAGATATTTATCGACCAGTTCCTGTTTGCGGTGAAAACCTACTTTTAGCTGTGGTAAAAAATAGTCCTGCGCAACCTATATTTGTGAGCTACGCATTTTTCACATAGCCGTTCTGTTACCAATCATCTCTTTTGTCTTGGTGTCTATACTGAAATAAAACAACATCTTTACATAGCTCTTTTGTCTGAAATATGACAATTGAGCCAAACATGTAGTATCCTGTTATGACAGATTTTATTTTTTCATGCCTTTTTATGCCATTTTTCAACCTGTTTCTGAACAATTTTTACCCCTAATGATATGTTTCTGCCATGTTTGAGCCCCCAGAGGTGATAGATTGGTGACAGATTGATGATAGATTTGTGATAGATTTATACCGTGTGGATTTCTAAAAGACTGATAATATGGGAATTAAACAACAACGGGTGATAGATGATAGATTTTTTGCAAAAAACTTTTTCTTATGTAAAGCTCCGCCTAAAACACTTTGCGCCCGAAATATATACTCTTTTGCCCTTTATTCACAAACTCGAATCAATCGTTTATAGCTGCAAAGAGGGTGTGTCATAAGTCTATGGCGCACCCTTTTCGTTTTTTCTCCTTTTCC
>JAUNSB010000132.1:0-8448 GCA_030539375.1 Prevotella sp. | reverse complement strand
CAAATTAAGTTTAACTCTCCTAAAAGTGACAACCTTTTTCAGTTAAGGTCACATTACGGCGACAAAAGTACGAAAAATATTTTATTGCCGCAAATTTTTCCCCATCTTTTTATTCTACAAATCAAAAAAGAGAAGCATTTTTCCTGCTTCCCTTTACTCAAAACCGCAATTTCTCTCCAAATAATTTGGTCGTTTCATTTGAAAAGTGTAATTTTTCAGCATCATTTTATATTGAAAAGTGTAAAAAATGGGGGTGAAATTATATTGAAAAGTGTAAACGGGACGGGGATAGAGGCAAAAATCTATATTTTTTTAGCGCTTCATAAATCTTTTTTCCGGTTTTTACGTTTATATAAACAGAACAGCATTTAAGAAAACAAACAGAGAACCAATGAGCGACAGCAACAGACAGCAGATTGAAGAGTTTGAAAGACTTGTCACCAAGCGGCAGGACTGGCTGTTTCGCTTTGCCTATATGCGTATAGGACGGCGTGAGGATGCCGAGGACGTGGTGCAGGAGGCGCTCATGGCGCTGTTCAACAAGATGAGGAAAGACAAGGGAATCGGCAACCCCGACGCTTATATAATAAGGAGTATCAGCAATGCCTGCATAGACTATCACCGGCGGAAGCGCCACAAGGTTGTGGGGATAGAAGAAATAGAGGACATGACGGAAGGTGACGGCGACAGGCAGATACACGAGGAGTTTGTGCGCATAAGCCGCATGCTGGAGGATTTGCCCGAGGAACAGGCGGAAACAGTGCGCCTGAAATGCTACGACGGACTGACGTTCAGGCAGATAGCAGAGCTGAAGGAGGTTCCCGAGCCTACTGTGAAATCGCGATACAGATATGCTATATTAAACATTCAAAAACGATTGAGAAAGGAGAACAGTGATGGAAGATAATTTTTTGAACACCGAAGAGCTTGAAAGGATGCTTGGTCCGCAATGCGAATTTCATGTATCGGAAGAACTGAAGGACAAGGTGATGAATGAGGCAAGGGCAGTGTCAAGACCACACAGGATGCGCCTTATTCCATGGCTTGCAGCCGCCTGTGTGGTGGGTATACTCGTGATATTCCTCACACCGCCAAAGGACAGCGGCACGGCGACATCGGGAAACGTAACAGCCGCGACAACGGAAAACGTTGCCGCAACGACATCGGAGAGCAGCACCACCGCAACATCGGAAAGTACCTCCGCGGACATCGGACAAAACGGACAGCCTGGCTGCGTAAAGCCAAAAACATCCGAAAATCCGAAAAAAGAGAAATACATTGCAGCGGCTCCAGCCAAAAGAAAGCGGATGGCAGATGAACATGCGCCAAAGGAATGCCGGCAAACGGCAGCAACCAGGGACAGTCTTGACGACGGACAGTGGGCAACGCTGATTTCGGAGACCGACCTACCGATAACGTGTCCCGAAAACGCGAAGTACACTCCCGAGGAAATAGAACAGCTGAAACGGCAGGCAAGGCAGGCGTATCTTAACTGGATAAGACTGGAAATAGAAATAGCAAACCACAACCTGCAGCAGACTGCCAACGTGAATTAAAAAACAAGTCTAAAAAATTAAAAACATTATTATTATGAAACAAAACATCTTAATTATGATTATTGCCTGCTGCGCCGTCATGACGGCAAATGCGGCAACGGATAACGTCAATGCAAAAGACCCGCAACGCCTGAAAGCGGCACTGGTTGCCCTGTATGACAAGTATGGCGACCAATCGACAATGACCATACATACAAAGACAAACCCCGACACAGACATGATGGAGGAAAGTACTTTTATAATTCCCATAAAGGTGCCAAAGGACGACCCGCTGCTACAGGAAGCCATCAGAGCCTTTATGCAGGACATGGACTACGGATACCAGTTTTGTCACATTGTTCCGGGAGAAAAGCAAAACGTTGAGATAACGACAAACACCACGCACATGATACCGCGTGAGAAACTTTCGCAGGAGATGTGGCTGCTCAACGCCAAGAATCCAAACAATCCGGCGTTGCGCGACAACTACACGCTGGTGCTCGACAGCTGTAAAGACAACATAAGAACGGGAAAGGTGTATATCGTTACCTCAATGCGCCCGAACAAGAGCAGTGAGCCCTCTACTGGTCCTTTCGGCATCACTATAAATGACGGCGAAAACAGCATTAATATACAGAAAATACAACAGACACTTGCCGCCTACCAATGTATGCTTGAAACAACAAACAATCAGATAGAATACATGAACAAGCAGGGTGCCCAATATGGTATTTCACAAGATGTAAAAAGGGAAATGATGCAAAATCTCCATAATGAGGCTAACGACATCATAGCCAAGATGAAAGCACTCATTGACAAATATGCCGAGACAATAAAATAAAAAACACTGAGGGCGTGCCGGTATATCCTGGCACGCCCTCATTTTATCCATTCATAAAGACGGTATCAGTATTTCACAGTCATCGGCACAGCCTTGCTTGCCATGAAATTCTCGATGCGAGCCTGCCACTCGTTCTGAGTGCGGCAGTCGTACTTGCTCCATGCCGAGCCGAAGTAGTAGGTGAAGCGCTCACCGCTCTTATAGCCCTTCTTGATGCCGAGGGCATGACCCGAAGCACCCTTTACTGCCTCGGGATACATCACCTTGCGGGTTTGCACGCCGTCCTGCGGGAAGATGGCAGCCACAAAAATCTGGAAGTTCTGCCCCTGCGGATTGTCCGTGGGGTCGGCATAGTGTACATAGTCCTTGCCAACGACCACGCTCTCGGTGTCCTCGGTGTGAATCACAAAACCGCTTGCCACGTCGGCAGGCTGTGTCAGTCCGTCGTACCACACGGTCATCTTGTTGAAGTTGCTGCCCTTGTCGAGCGACAGAATACGGTTCTCCACCACGTTGTTGTCGCCCTTGTATGACGAAGGGTTATACTTCAGGCGCACGGTGAAGCGCAGCGGTCCATTGTCAAGCAGCTCATACTCGCTGTAGCAATATGGGAACACCACCTTGTCGCCGTCCATCAGCGCCGGCGTGCCGCAGCCAAGTGTCGGTCCCACTTTGTAGCAGTCGAGCCCGTAGCCCTGGTCGTAGTGATAGCTTGTGCGCTTCTCCACAGCCTCCGCCTTCTCGGGATTGGTCTTTTTCAGCTCAGCAATCACGGGCTTGTTCACATCTTCTATATAATAGCGGTTCTCGTTCACCAGGTCGGGAGTGTTCTTGAGCCACACATCGTTGCCGAACGCCTGCTCGCCCGAGCGCTGCAGCGCCGGACCGTAGCAGCGGTATGAGCCACGGTCGTTCTCCCATGCAATGTCGTCAACGCGCTCGGGGTACATTCTGCCATAGGCAGCGGCAGGGAATGTCTGCGGCATGCCCTTCACAACGGTGAAGCGGGCATCGCCGCATGGGCGCACACTTGCCTCCACGAGCACCTTGCCGTCGTAGGTCAGCTGACAGGGCACTTCCTTGCCAACAGCGTTCAGCACCTTGAACAGGCGCACGCCGCAGGGAATGCCGAGCTTTTCGGCAACGGTCTTGCCGCACAGCTCCACCACCTCGGTGCGCTGCATCTTCTCGCCGTTGTGCACAGTCACCTCAAACGAAGCCTTGGTGTCCATAGCAGCCTCTTTCAAAAGCTGGTCGCAGGCAGCGTTAAGGAAAGCCACAGTGGCACAGGTCTTGCAGCCCTCGGTCATCACAGTACCGTCGGCATTCACGAGTGCCTTCATCTCCTCCCAAGTCTTTGAGGGTTCAGTGTTCAGTGTTGAGTGTTTAGTTGCCGCGCAGTCATTGCACTGAGCACTATTCGCTCCACACTCCTCACTCCTCATTCCACACTGAGCCTTAGCCCCGTCGCATTCCTTCATACAGCTGCCGCCATTGATGCGGTTTCTCAGCTGCAGCTTGTGAGCAGCCGGAGCCACGGCATTGAGCTGGCGGTAGACCATGAAGCACTGGCGCGCCAGTGACCTGTCGGCATCCTTTGCACACGTAAACTTGTTGTGGCGCGCCCATTTGTCGGCATACTCCAGGTACTGCGCCTTCTGTGTGAGGTTATACACACGCATGTTTGCCGCCTGATATTTCGCGGTCATCGGCGATGCGTCGGCCTCCGCCTTGTTGTCGGTCTGCCACTTGCCGTTCACCTTCTCTATCAGCTCCAGGGTGGTAAGGTTTTGCGCCACCACCTGAGACTTTTTTGCTACTTTCTTTTTCGTCTTGGCATCAGCATTCATCGGCGCTGCCGCCATGAGTGCCGCAAATAAGAATAATATAGATTTTCTCATAGTCAGTTTTGATGATAAATATAAAAAAACAAAGAAGGTACGCACCATTCATAAAAAGCGCGTACCTTTATTTTTAACTCAGCCGTTATTATTTCTTGAAGTAGCGGTTGTACAATCCCTGGAAGCCCTGTCCGTGACGAGCCTCGTCCTTTGCCATCTCATGAACGGTGTCGTGAATGGCATCAAGGTTCTGAGCCTTGGCGTTCTTTGCGATACGGAACTTGTCAGCACAAGCGCCGCTCTCGGCAGCCATACGCTTCTCAAGGTTTGTCTTGGTGTCCCAAACAACGTCGCCCAGCAGCTCAGCAAACTTAGATGCGTGCTCAGCCTCCTCGAAGGCGTAGCGCTTGAAAGCCTCGGCAATCTCAGGATAGCCCTCGCGGTCGGCCTGGCGGCTCATTGCAAGATACATACCCACCTCAGTACACTCACCGTTGAAATGAGCGTTGAGATCCTTTATCATTTCCTCGTCGCAGCCCTTAGCCACGCCGATCACGTGCTCAGTCTCGAATGTAAGACCCTCTGATTCTTTCATCTCAGAGAATTTAGATGCCGGAGCACCACAAAGAGGACACTTCTCGGGAGCCTCTGTTCCCTCATGAATGTAACCGCAAACGGCACAGATGAATTTCTTTACCATAGTTTTTTTATTTATTTTAATGTAATACTGTATTTTTGATTCTAATTTTGTGCAAATTTACCCATAAATTATGATACAGCCAAACTTATTTACATCTTTTAGCAATTATTTTTTAGATACGGCACGATTTGAATCGGTACCATCCCCCGCAGGAACCGCTGTTTCATAGCAGCCAACCGACGGAGTGTCGGCGGAACGGAGATTTCCCAAACGGTCGTCGGTAAATTCTGCCGACGGAGCCGCCTTAGCCACGGCAGGCGACTTGTCGTTCAAGCGGAAATCGTAATACAGATTGTCTTCATCGACATTGGCAAAATGCTGCTTGCCGGATATTTCGTCCTCCGACGATTCAAAAATGACATCGGTGAAAAACTTATATTCTTCCTTGTCCTCACTCACGGCAGGAGTGCGGAGCAGACAGTTGGCAAAACGGTACCCAAAAGGCAATTCTTCATTGCCCTTATCTCTTTCGCCCATCATCTCGTCGGCACCGTAGCCCGTCACTATGCTGTTGGTGCAGCTCAGCAGCGTGAGCGGATAATCATAGCCGTTATAGGTGTTGGCAAACCTGAGAGCCGCCCCACGCCTTGCATCGAATGGATAGAACTGGGCAAGCGTGGCGTAAGTCACGGAGCATCTGCCGCCATATACAGCCAGACAGTCGCCCATGGTGTTGCTTATCTGGGTGTTTGATATGGCGATATTGCTGTTTAGCGCCTTCACTCCGTAACCGTCGCAGTTGTGGATGGTGGAATGGTTGATGTCAAGGCGCAGCACATCGCCGTCGATGGCTGCCGAGTCGCATACGATGGCATCCTTGCAGCTGTGAATGTCGGCGTATGAGATGATGTTACCCGTGGAGTTTTCTGCGAAATGCAGTCCCTTCCATTGTCCGCTCACACGGTCGTATGGCAGATAGTCGAACATGTGGTCGAGCCGCTCGCCACGCATCACCACCTCGTTGCCGGGCGTGCCCTCTACCACAAGCCGCCCGTGAACATCGATGCCGGCATTTGCGCCGAAATATATTGTTGTGCCGCCCTCAACGGTGAATGTTGCGCCTTCTGCCACCCTTATGCCACGGCGCACCACGTAGGGCTTGCTGCTTGCAAGTGTCATGTCACTGGTCACAACAAGACTGTCTGTCACGTCTGCGTCCCATGCCCATGCTGCCAGATTGATTTTCTGCTCAACGCCGCTTTCCAGCTTGAAACAGAGATTGTCGGAAACAGCCTGTGGCTCCAGCTTGCCTGTACCGCGCAGCGTGTATTCCACAAATACGCGTATGCTGTCATCCTTGCGCACCTCAAAGTCATGGGCAATACTTCCGTTGGCATTGTCAAGATACACCCCGTCCACATTCACACGGAAGCCGCTTTGGTTGCCGTGCTCCAGTCGGGTGCTTGAGATGCGTATGCCCTTGTCCCCTCTGTTGTGTACCCAAAAGCTGTAGGTGCTCGAAGGGGTGTTGCTGAACACGGTGTCCATCCTGACAGTGTCGGCAGGAAGCGTAAGCACGTAGTTGCCCGATGCCGAGAAATCGTCGTCATCAGAACATGCCGTCACGATGGCAAGTATAGTAAAGATATAAAGAAATCGTCTCATCATATTTATAAAACGGTTTCTTTACCGTTTTATTGTTTTCAACTCCATTTCTATCTTTCCGATGAAGATGCCGTGCTTGCCGTTTTGTTCGTCGGGCACCATCTTTCCCGTGGAATCTTTTACGTGTTCAATCTCCTTCATATAGGTATGTGAGTGTCCGCCCAGCACGAGGTCGATGCCGCTTGTGGCAGCAATCAGCTGATTGTCGTCCATGTCGGGGAACAGCTTCCAGCCGAGGTGTGACAGGCAAATCACGAGGTCGCACTTCTCCTTGTTGCGCATCTGGTCTACAACCTTTTTCGTTGCGTCTATCGGGTCGAGATATTTTATGCCGTTGATGTTTTTCTCGGAGATTAGTCCGCTCATTTTCGGACCAAGTCCGAACACCCCGATTTTCAGTCCCTTGTGGCGGATTACTATATATGGCTTCACGATGCCGTCAAGCACGGTGTTGGTGAAGTCGTAGTTGGCGCACACTATAGGGAAGTTGGCTTTTTTAAACAGGCGCGCCATGTTCTCCAGCCCGTAGTCAAACTCATGGTTGCCTATGGTTGCGGCGGTGTAGCCCATCTGGTTCATCAGTCCTATCTCCACGTCTCCCTTAAACAGAGTGTAGTAGGCTGAGCCTTGCGAGAAGTCGCCGCTGTCAAACAGCAGCAGGTCGGGAGTCTTCACCCTTTCTTCCTTCAACATGGCTATGCGGCGCAGGTATCCTCCGCGTCCTGCCAGCAATGTGTCGTCTACGGTCTCCTTTATCGGCAGAATGCAGCTGTGGGTGTCGTTGGTGTGCAGTATTGTCAGCTTTTTCTGGGCGTTTGCCGTGCCTGTGCCTGCGGTCAGCGCCAATAATATAATAATGTATATGCGTCTCATTGCTCCTTTGTTATTCGTCCTTCAATGTCGGCGTCGATGGCGATGCCCTGTTGTGTCTTGGTCTCAAAATAGTGGCGTATGATAAACCGCGTGTCGTTCTCCTTTGCCTGCGGAGAGTTGAGGTTGGTCTTGTGCTTCAGTGCCGGCATTCGGTCGTTGCCCTGTGCCAGATAGTCAATGGTGGCTATGCGGTACTGTGCCTTGGGGTCGATAGCCTTGCCGTGAAGGGTTACGCCCGCCACCTTACGGTTTTTAATTATTAGCCTCACTCCGTGACTCACTCCCTCGCCGCCTACGTAGGCAATGTTGCTGAACAGCTCCATGAGATGCTCGCCCGACAGTGTGAGGAAACAAATCTTGTTTTCAAACGGCGCCACTTCGAGCACATCGCCGTAGGTTATTGTGCCCTGTGGCAGCGATGCCCTGATGCCGCCCATGTTGTAGAGCCCCATCACAGGCTGTTCGCCGTAATACTGTCCTGCATCCACAAGTATGTCGGCAAGCAGGTTCGACAGCGGACTTTCCGGACGGTACGACTTCAAGGGCTTCACCGTCTTTCCCACAACAGGCCCCATGATGCTGTCAACAGTCTTTTTGTATGGTGCGAGGAATGTGGTTGCCGCCTCGTCCGGATTTTTATCCCAGCGGCTGTCAATCAATATTCTGGAACGCTCAATGCCTGCCACCTCGTAGTGCTTGGCACCGCACGATGAAAGTGTGCCAATGACTGCCGCAAGCGCCATGCCGCTCCAAATGTTTGTTTTTCTCATATCGTTTTTTATATTTAATTGTGCAAAGTTACGAAAAAAAATGAAAAAAGAAGAATGAAGAATTGAAAAATCGACGAAAATCAATGAAAATCATTTTCCAGAGTTTTTTACTGTTCCGCGCTTAAAGCTTAATTTTTCGTGAAAGGGTAAAGAAAATATATCCAATTTCAAATTTTTATAGAAGAAAAATAGAAAATCAAACTACACAACTACACTTTCTGATATAATTACTTATAATACAGTGAAATATTGCGTGTAGATACCTCTCTGAAACTACACCGAA